>JANNGX010000305.1:0-6804 GCA_031404115.1 Gemmatimonadales bacterium
GATCACCCACTACGGGCGGCTCAAGGACGTGGGGAGCGAGGTGGAATATTTCACCCGCATCACCAGCGTGCTGGGGGAGCGGCGCGGGCCGACGCTGTTCCAGCTCCCCCCCAACCTCAAGAAGGACCTGCCCCGGCTGACGGACTTTCTCGTGGTGTTGCCGCGAGGGTGGAAATCCGCGTTTGAGTTCCGCCACTCGAGCTGGTTCGACGACGACGTGTACGAGACCCTGCGCGCCAGGGACGCGGCAATGTGCATTGCCGACCACGACGACTTCGAGACCCCGGCGGTGCGAACGGCGAGTTGGGGGTACGCCAGACTGCATCGGCTCACCTATGACGACGCGGCGCTCGCGGCCTGGCGGGAGCGGCTTCAGGCGCTCGGGACGGAGGAGCTGTACGTGTTCTTCAAGCATGACGAAACCGCGGGGTCCGGGCCGGCGGCGGCGGAGGCGTTTACGAAGTAGTCCCCTGCCTGGCTCCAACGACGTACCTTCGTCTCTGGCGCGCTATCGCACTCGTGAGGTCGCATTGGCATCCTCCTCGTCGGCGAAGCACAACGACAATCGGGCCCGGGTACGAGCCTACCTCGCGTCCCTGGCGCCCGATGCGCGGGGCAATCCAGCGCGCCCTCGCGGCCGACCTCAAGGGATACGAAACGTCGAAGGGTACCATCCGATTTCCACTGACGAAGCCCCCACCATCGGCGCTGGTGCGGCGACTTATCAAAGCACGCATTGCCCGAGCTGTCCAGGGCCGGGCAGGCACCGTAGCACGGCGTTGGCGCACCTGCGTTCTCTTCGATACGATCTCGCCCGGGAGGTGTGCCCATGACCACGATAAGTCGGCGTGCAGTCCTTCTCCTCACAGCGGTTGGCGCCGGCGCACTGCTTCCGGCCTTCGGCTCCGAAGCCTTCGGGACCTCCCCACTGCAACGGGGCGGCCTCCAGTTCGAGATCTACCGCGACCGGCGCGGAGCCTATCGCTGGCGGCTGAAGGCAGCCAACGGACAACCGATCGCGGACTCCGGGCAGGGGTACCAGGCGAAAGCCTCGTGTCGGGAGGGCATCAATCTGGTCATGCGCGGAGCCGCCACCGCATCAATCCAGGACCTTGCGTGAGCCGCGGGGTTGCCACACCCTGGCCTCGTCGCGCGAGCTCCCTCACCCGGGGGGCGCGGGCGTGAATCCCATCTCCTCCAGAAAGCGGTATCCCCCCGTCGGCAGGCCCTTTCGCTGCTCGGTGCGCGTCATGACCAGCCGGTCCTTCGCCCGGGTCATTCCCACATAAAGCAGCCGCCGCGACTCCTGCAGCTCGGCATCCGGCATGGCGCTCCCGTCTCTGGGCGTGCTCAGGAACTGTCCGTCTTCCACTCCCACGATGTAGACGCGCGAGAACTCCAGGCCTTTGGTCGAATGCAGGGTGAGCAGGTTCACCCGGAACGCGAGGTCGGGATCCTTCTCGGCGGCATCGGAGCGCGAGAGGGCGATGCGGTCGAGAAACCGGCGCAACTGGTCGGTCAGCGACTCGCCCGAGGCCTCATCGAGCAGCCGCCGCAGCCGCGCCATGGCGGCGGGGTACCGGGCTTCGGCGCTCTTTTCCTTCCGCATACGCTCCAGCTCCCGCTGGCCTCCCAGGATCTGGATGACCTGCTCCACTGACGGGGCATCGAACGCACCGGGAGCGGCTCGCTGCAGTCGGTAGTACTCCAGACAGTCGCTATACCTTCCCAGGGCAAACCGCCGGGAGATGTCCCAGAGTTTCTCCGCCTCTCCACCGAGACGCTTCGGATCGGCAAGCGCGAACGCAAGGCCGAGATAATCGAGCAGGTGGACCAGCGCGGTCTTCCTGGCCAGTGTGAGTTTCTCGGCCTGGAGCCGAAGGAACACCAGGGCGAGCGCTCGCGCGTCCTCATGCGCCCGGTGGGCCTGCGCCAGGGGTATCCCGAAGTGGTGCGCCAGATCCTCGAGCTTCCGGCTCCCCGGATGCAGCGTGCGGGAGAGGGGCAGGGAGTCGTAACTCACGAAATCCGCCCCCTCGACCAGGTCGGCTCCGAGCCGGCGCAGGATCGGGAAATCGAACCCATTGCCGTTGTGCGCGATCAGGATATCGTCGCCACAGAACGTCCGGAACGTCGGCCAGACCTCGTCGAGTGCGGGCTGGTCCTCAAGCTCGGCATCGGTGATGCCGTGGGTTTTCCGGGCTCCCTCGGTGATCGCCATCCGGGGACGGACCAGTTGGTGATACTCGTCAACCACCCGGCCATCCCGCACGCGAACCGCGCCAAGCTCCACGATGTCGCAGGTGGCCGTGTCCTTGTCGGTGGTCTCCAGGTCCACTACCACGAAGTCGCGGAACGCGTCGTCGAGTGCGGAGGAGTGCACCATCTGCAGCGACTTGAACAGGCCCAGGCTCAGGCCCGCCCGGCCACCGTCCTGTTCGGTGAGGATCACATCGTCCGGGCCGGGACGACCGGCCTCGTCGAGATAGGTCACCGAAGTGAGGCCGGCGCGGAGCAGGAGCCCCGACAACGCCAGCTCGAGCCCTCCCATCCGGGGGAGCCAGACCCGCTTTCTGCCGTGCAGCGCACCGCCGAGCCGGCCGGCGAGCGCGACGATACCCGGATCCGAGGCGGGATCGGTCAGCTCCTCGTGGCGATCCTCGAGCACGGTCCGGTATTCCCCAACCCGCTGGGATAGCAGATCCTCGACCAGCCCCGCCAGCGTGGAACGCTTCCGCGCGAGTGCCGGAAGATTCAGCAGGGCGTAGTCGGCCCGGCGCAGTTTCTTGCCGGCTTCGTCGTCCTTGCCCATGCGCTTTGCCAGGGCGCGCATCCACGCGAGTGGCTCCTGCTTCAAGCGCTCAGCCTCCGATACGATCGAAGCCCACTGGTTCTGAGGCAGCACCACCCGAACGAATGCCTCCTGGCGGAGCGGATCGCCCGGCTCGGCGATGACCCGGAGCGCAGCCACCAGGTATCGGACCACCGGGTCGTCCTGAAGGGCGCGTCCCGCGGCCAGGCGGCAGGGAATCCCCGCGCGGAGGAACTCGGCCTCCAGCACGTCGCCGGTCTCGTGCTTGCGATACAGCACCCCGTATTCGCCCCACGCCAGTCCTTCGCTGGCCTGGTCGGACACCAGATCCGCCAGCAGCCAGCGCGCTTCGGTGCCCTCGTTCTCGAAGTTCAATACGCTCACCGGATGCTCGGATTCTCGTTCGGCTCGAAGCTCCTTGTCCGCGAACAGGGTGGGGTTGTGCTGGAGCAGTCTCCGGGCGGGCTCGAAGATCTGCCGGGCCGTCCGCCGGTTTTCGTCGAGCAGGAATCTCTTCTTGATCCCGAAATCGTTGGAGAACTGCACCAGCACCTGCGGGTCGGCGCCGGTCCAGGAGAACACCGATTGCTCGTCGTCCCCGACTACGAACAGGTTGCGGTGCCGCTCCGCGAGCCGCTTGACCACCGCATACTGGCGTGGGTTCAGGTCCTGAAATTCGTCCACGAGGATGTAGTCCCACCTCGCGGCCACCAGGTCGGCAATGTCGTCGTAGTTGGCGAACAGCGTTGCGGTCCGGTCGACCAGGTCGTCGAAGTCGAGGAGATTGCGCTGCTCGAGGTAGGCACGGTACCGGGTGAAGAGGGCCTGGTCGTCAGGGGTGAGCTCGCCGCTCCGCACCCGGTGCAGCCCGAACCGGCCGAGCAGCCAGCCGCGGCGCTTTTCCCAGACGCCGAGGCGCCGCAGCACGTCCTTCTGGTATTCCTCGTCGGCGATCCCGAAGCCCCGGCGGGCGCCGACCCACTCCCCATGCTCGCGGAGAATCTCGGCGCAGAGGGCGTGCAGAGTGCCGCCCTTCACGCCTTCGCCCGCGATGCCCAGGGCCTTCTGCAGGCGGTCTCCGATTTCCTGGGCAGCCTTGTTGGTGAAGGTGACCGCGCAGATCCGCGGCGGAGCCATGCCCTTCTGCTCGATCAGGAAACGGATCCGCTCGATGAGGCAAAACGTCTTGCCCGCCCCGGGGCCCGCCAGGACCAGCACCGGTCCGAGCGGCGCCTCGATGCCCTCGCGCTGGCCCGCCGAGGGGGCAAACGCTTCCGAAGTCCCGCTGGTCACGGCGCGCCCAGCGACTCGCCGAACTCGGCGATCCGGTCCGCCAGCTCGGCCATCACCTGCTCGGGGGTACGGCCGCTTCGCTTGGGGACCTTGAAGGAGTGGTTGGCGTCGGGGATCAGATGCAGCGCGGCGCGCGGACCGAGTTTCTCGCATACGCCGGTGAGGAGCTCGAGCCGGGCAAATTCGTCCCGGGTTCCCTGGAGGAACAGCATGGGCACTCCCACCTCCAGCAGATGGTCCGCCCTCGACACCGACGGCTTGCCGGGCGGGTGGAGCGGAAACCCCAGAAACGCGAGGCCGCTGACCCCAGCGAGCGGCTCCTCCGCCTGGGCGGTGCTGGTCATCCGGCCCCCAAACGATTTCCCTCCCGCGAGGAGCGGCAGGCCCGGCCACTCGGCGCGGGCGTGCTGGACCGCCTCCCGCACCCTCGCTGCGGCTACAGTCGGAGGGTCCGGTCGGTTGCGGTGCGCCTCCATATACGGAAATTCGTATCGGAGGGTGGCCACGCCGCGGGCGAAGAGCGCCCGGGCGATCGCTTCGAGAAAAGGATGCCGCATGCCCGCCCCGGCTCCATGGGCCAGGACATAGCCGAAACGGGGGGTGGGCGGAGCTGTAACCAGCACTCGGGGCCCTGACGAGGAGACCCCTGAAATGTATCCTTGCGTCCTTGCGTCCCTGCGGAGGCAGCGCATGGACCCTCGGATAGGGAGGGAAAGGAGAAAACTAAGGCGGGGGTGGCCCGTTCAGGACCACCCCCGCCGCACTGCTACTTCGGGTTGCCTAGCGCTCGACCAGGATCAGGTATTTGGCCTGCCCCCAGAACCGCTCGGGCGAGCTGATCTGAAGCGAGCCCTTGACCCGGCCCTTGGCGTCCAGCGGAATATTGCTGTACGCGATGTTCTGCATCGTGACCAGCTGATACTCCTTGGCCGGATCGGGCAGCTTGATCTCGGTCAGGCTCCGGCGGTCTACGGAAGTGAATGCCGTGGCATCGAGGTTCGCGCCCGGCTTGATCACTTCACCGGTACGGGTAAAGATCAGGAACCGGGTGCCGCCCTCTTCGGTGATGATCCCCTTGTCCTTCAGCTCCTTGCGGGTGCCGATGACGTAATACACCGTGTTCTCGCGGGTCGTGACCGCGGACAGGGTGTCGGTCAACACCGCCTTTTCCTCGCTCAGCGTCGCCACCTGCTGCTTGGTACCGGTCAGATCGGCTTCCAGCGTCGCGATGGTATTCCGCTGGTTCTCGAGGGTGGCCTGGAGGCCGTCAATCGTGGCCTGCAAATCGCCCAGCGTGCTCTTCATGCTGTCCGACTCGGACGTCAGCTGCTTGAGGCGCTTCTGGCTGGCGGCAAGACGGGACTCGTTGCCCCGGAGCCGCGCGGTCAGGTCCTGCACTCTCTTGAGCACTGCGGCACGATCGTTCGTTGCCAGGCCCTCACCGCCGACCACCGGTTCGACCGGCTTGCGGGTAGTGGTGACCTTGAGGATCTCCGTATTGATGTCGGAGAGTAGCCGGGTGGTTTCCGCCAAATCGCGCACCAGGCTGTCCTTCGCGGCTGCCACAGTGGTCATCTGCTCCACCTGGGTCCGGAAGTACTGGGACGAATCGGCCGGAATCCGCTGCGCTACTTGCCCTTCCTGCGAACAGGCGGTGGCAAGCAGAGCCAGCGGCAGGACTGCAGTCCATTTGTTCATGCGAGGCTTCCTTTCGGAACTTGGGACCTGGCGGCCAACGCTCCCCCCGAGCGTCGACCGCAGAACCCTGAAATCTTCACCCTATGGCTGTGCTATGCCAAGGGGACGACCGGGCCGGATCCTGTTGCACAGACTGATCCTTGACACCTCTCCCGCTCAAAGCCGTATATTCATCCACCGTCCCGATCCCCGTGGGACCGTCGATTCTTGAGCTCCGGCATCTCCATTCCTACGAGGTACTTCCGCATGGCTCGCGCTCTCCGGACGTGGTCGCTCGCGCTCGTACTGGGGCTGGCGACGGTGGCAACCGCGGCGGCCCAATCGGGTGCGCTGACCGGCAAGGTGACGCTCTCAGATGGTGGCCGGCCTCTGGCCGGCGCGGTGGTGACCGTGCTGACGCCCAATGGCGTGGAGGCCGCCAAGGCCAATTCCCGCTCCGACGGAACTTTCCGCATTGCCGGCTTGGCGCCGGGGTCGTACACCGTGAAGGTCTCCTCGATCGGGTACTCGGTGCGCGAGTTCCCCGGTACCATGATTTCGGCCGGAGGAACCGCGTCGGTCGATGCGGCGCTCGAGGAGCGGGCGGCGCAGCTCGAAGAGGTCTCCGTGACGGTGGTCTCCAAAGCGTCGGAAAAAGTCACCGATGCCCCCGCCACCGTCTTCGCGATCACCCGGACCGAGATCGCCGAGCGTCCCGCCCTCACGGTGATCGACCACTTGAAGAGCGTGCCGGGCGTGGACATCTCCACTGGCGGCCTGGTCCAGGCCAACGTGGTGGCCCGCGGATTCAACAACATCTTCTCCGGTGCGCTGCTCACCTTGATCGACTATCGCTACGCCGCAGTGCCCTCGCTCAGGGTCAATGTCTCGACCTTCTTCCCCACCTCGAACGAGGACATCGACCGGATCGAGTTTGTCCTGGGTCCCGGGGCGGCCCTGTACGGACCGAATTCCTCCAACGGGGTACTCAACATCCTCACCCGCTCCCCGTTCACCTCCAC
>JANNGX010000306.1:0-16042 GCA_031404115.1 Gemmatimonadales bacterium
ACCGTGGCCCATCCGCCCGTTGCAGGCTTCCTCTGCGGCCTGGTCCTGGCGACTGCCGCGTGTGGCGGCGCGAACGCCCGCTATGCATCACGGGGCGCCTTGTCAGTGCTGGCACCCTGCGTCCTCCCCAACATTGCCGAGACTCTGGGGGCAGCAGGTCGCGCAAGCGCTCCCGCGGAGTCGCCATATCGTGATACCTTACCTCTCCCATGAGTCCTCTGGCCTTCGTGGCGCCGAGTGCCTCGACTCGCTGTTCGCCCGCTTCGTCGCGGTGCCCGATCCCTCTGCGGTCCGGGTGGACTGTGTCGCTGGCGTTCTACCTCCGGCGTTTGTGACGCCGGTCCAAGACTGGTAGGCATCACTCTGTGAGGTCTTCCATGCGCTGGTCGCTTCCGCTCGTCGTTCTTGTCGTTGGCCACATTCCAGCGCTACTGCCGGCCCCGCAGCGTCATCATACGTATGTCGTTGTACACGGGGCCTGGGGCGGCGGCTGGGACTGGCGCGCCGTGGATTCAATGCTGACGGCCAAGGGTCATCGGGTAGTCCGCGTCACGCTGACGGGCCTTGGCGAGCGGGTGCACCTGGCCGCTCCGAACGTCGGGCTGGCAACCCACATTAACGACGTCGTCAATACGATTCTCTGGGAAGACCTGCACGACGTCATCCTTGTGGGCCACAGCTACGGGGGCATGGTGGTCACTGGTGCTGCCGATCACATCCCGGGCCGGGTTGACCGCATTGTCTACGTGGATGCCTTTCTTCCTGATTCCGGTGAGTCGGTGCTCGGTCTGGCGGGCCCCGCGTTCGCCTGGGTGGCCGCGACCCTGCACAACGGGATGAGCGTCCCGGGCTGGGCGGACACCTTGGCCATTCCACGTGACGTGCCTCATCCCTATCGGACATTCACCGACACGTTGCGGCTTGTGAACCCCGCCGGACGCCGTATCCCGGGAACCTACATTCTGACCTTCGAACCCGCGGTCAGCCCAGATCCGTTTCAGCCCTTTGCCGACCGGGCGGCCGCTCGGGGCTGGCCGGTCTACCGGCTGCAGACAGGTCATACGCCGGAGCGCGATGCCCGAGGACCGCTCGTCACTCTGCTGAATGGCGTGCCGTGAGTGACGCCCAATACTGGTTAGGCCGTCCCTGCGTCTCCTATCTCGGAGCGGAAATATCATGAAGCAGCTACGCCGGTTGGCATTGACGCTGGTGATCGCGACCCTCCCAGCGGCCAGCCCTCGGCCGGTATGGGGGCAGGGCGCCGGTCCCGGCCGCACGCTCCACGTGAACGACATCGAGATGTACGTGGAGGTCCGCGGTACCGGCGACCCGTTGGTCCTCCTCCATGGCTTTGGCGGCTGCGGCCAGACCTGGCAGCCGATCGTCGACCGGCTCGCGGAGCAGTACCAGGTGATCATCCCCGACCTGCGCGGCCACGGACGGTCGACCAATCCCGCCGGCACCTTCGCGCATCGTCAGTCGGCCCTCGACGTCTATGCCCTGCTCGACCAGCTCGGGGTGAAGCGCTTCAAGGCGATGGGCATCAGCACCGGCGGGATGACCCTCCTTCACATGGCGACACAGCAGCGGGACCGGATAGAGGCCATGGTGCTGATCGGTGCCACCTCCTCCTTCCCCGAGCAGGCGCGCGCCATCATGCGCGTCGCGGCTGGGGACAGCATCCCGCCGCCGATCCGGCAGAGGTACAGCGAATGTGCCACGCGCGGTGATCCGCAGATCCGCGAGCTTGTGGCCCAGTTCGGGCGCTTCAAGGACTCCTACGACGACATGAACTTCACCCCGCCGTTCCTCGGCACGATCAAGACACGGACGCTGATCGTGCACGGGGATCGTGACCAGTTTTTTCCCGTAAGTATTCCGGTCGAGATGTACCGCGCCATTCCCGGAGCGGCCCTCTGGATCGTCCCGGAAGGTGGCCACGTCCCGATCTTCGGGGCGCACCTGCGCGAATTCGAGGAGGTGGCCCTCAACTTCCTACGGAAGCAACGGGACCCGTGAGCATGAGTTGGTTCAGCCCGGCGGGGCGAGCACCCCGGCCAGCGCGCCAAGCCGCTCGCCCCAGTAGGCCTTCCGGCGCCCGATGTCCTCCTTGCCGGTCAGCTTCTTGTGGGTCACCGCGACGGCGGACTTGTCCTTTCCCTTGGCGGTCAGCCAGACATCCACCCCTGTACCATCGTCCCAGGTGATCCGGAGGGACCGGTCAGGGGTGGCCGTACGGATGGTGAGCTTGACGCCCGGCAGCCACTTGCGACGGAGCCGTGCGTCACGGAACGCGCGGAACAGCCGGTCCACCGGCACGGCAATGGTCTTGCTGCGGCTCGCCTCGTAGTCTCCGTCGCGGCGCTGCCCGATGGCGCGAAGCCCCTTGATCCGCTCGTAGCCCACGGTAACGGTCTGGGTCCACCAGCCGGGCACCTTGAACTTCTCGTGGACGTACTTCGCGATCTCCGGGTGGGACCAGGCGTACGCCTGCGTGTAGTCCAGCGCCGCCACCCAGCGTTCCCAGGTGCAGCCGGTCTTCGCCTTGATGGCGGCATCGCTCATGCCGGCGAGCCTGGCGTAGTCGGCAACGGCGGGAACGGAAGCGATCGGCGGAGGCGCCGGCGCGCGGGAGACAGGAGCGGGCTTGGAGAGGAGAATGGCGCGGGCGGTGGTGTAGGCCTCGCCCGTCTTCCGCATGCGCGCGCGAACCAGGCGCTTGAAATCCTTGGCGACGGTCATTTGGTGGGTCCTTGGGTCAGGCCACGGGCCATGCCCCCCAGCGGCGGGCCCGCGACAGCCCAAGAGTTGATGACTCGATCCGGGAGTCTGCCTCCCTTTGCCTCCCTGGGGTCCCCGCTGGGGTGGGACCGTAGAGGTTGGGCGTGGACCTCGGCCCGTGCCAATACTATGGCATCCCGGCGGGCCTCCCGCAAGAGGTCACCGCGGCACGAAGGCCTCGATTTCCGCGACCAGGCGGGCGGGCTGGTCGAGCTGGATGAAGTGCATGGCGTTCTCGATCTTCACCAGCTTGGCATTCGGCGCGTTGGCGTAGGCGGCGCGCATCCCGGCCTCGTACTGGTCGGGCGGCACCGGTCCGGCGGACGGTACCACATAGAGCACCGCCATCGGCGTGGTGATCCGGCCCAGCTCAGGCCGAAGGTCGGTGATCATCAGCTCGTGGAACGCGTTGACGACGGTGCTCTGCGTGCTCGCGTTCACGTTTTGCACCAGCCCGGCCCGAAGGGCTTCCCGGTTCGTCATGCCCGATACCATCTGGCTGAACGAGGTCACGAACGAGTCCGGCACGACCAGAATCCGGTCGGCCATTGCACGCACGCTTTCCGGTGCGGCCCCGGGACCGCCGAACAACTCTCCTATGGCAGGGTGCATGTCGACCACGACGAGGTGGCCGAGCAGGTCCGGGTGGCGGGCCGCCAGCATCATCCCGATCGTGCCCCCCATGGAGTGGCCGATCAGGGCCGGCTTGGTGAGGCCGGCCGCGCCGATGTAGCGCGCGATCTCCTCCGCGACCGGCGCGGACACCGGGCCGTCGGCGTTGGCGCCGGGGGGGACGCCGGCAAAGCCGTTGACCTGGACGATGTGGAGTTTGTACCTGGCCTCGAGCGGCCCGGCGATGCTATCCCAGACGTTGCGATGGGAGCCGAGGCCGGGGACGAGGATGAGGTCCGGTCCGCTCCCTCGAGTGATGACGCTGATGCGATCGGACGTGAAGGCCGGGGCCGAGTCAGACGGGGTGCACGCAGCCGAGGCCAGCAGTGCCACCGCGAGGAGATGGAGATACCGCTTCATGTGAACCTCCGGGAGGCTGGGTCCAATGGGTTCAGCGCTTGCTGCCGACGGCGCGATCCGTCAGGCAGCTTTCTGAGGTCGGCGCACCACAAGAGACACGTGGATCCCAGCATGACCAAGCATGGCGATCAGAGTGTCCACACTGAAACGATGAATCTTTCCTCGTACGAGGTCGCTGATTCGCGGCTGGCTCACATCGAAGAGTTTTGCGGCGCGTGCTTGGATCAGGTCCCAGTCCTTGATGACCCGACCCAGCTGGATCATTAGCTCAGAACGGAGCCGAAGATTTTCGGCCGCCTCGGGCGCAAACCCTAGGTCCCGGAAAACGTTGCCGCCCGAGCGCTCAACCTTGACCGCCATAGACCCCCCTAGAAATCGCGGCGCTGCCGCAGTAAGTCGTTCCATCGCTTCTTCGCTACCGCCAGGTCCACCGCCCCGATCTTCCGCGCGCGCTTCTCGAACGCGGGTAGGACGTAGATCGCCTCAGAAAACTTGGCGACGCAAAGGACGCGGTGAGCCACCGCCGTGCGTATTCGCAACTCCGTTACGCCTGGCCCACGCTCGGGAGGGGCTTCCAGTCGACCGGCCCTCGCCATGCTGCACTCGCGAGAGCTGATATCCTGCCGCCTGCCGGGCGTCCTCCGGAAAGGTGCGCAGATCCCGTCGCGCCGATCCGAGCCAGACGAGGGGTATCTCGGCCATGGACATATACATAGGTGTATATTGGCACAAGTTTGCCTGACCAGCGCCGCAAGGTTTCAACGCCCGCTACAACAAGCTCACCGGATCCCGGTCCAGCACCACCCGCGCCTTTCCCTTCGCTTCCAGCCGCGGCGCGGCGTAGCGCACTACCCGCCCGATCTCCTCGTTCGGTCCCTTGATCAGCACATGCCAGCGCCACCTCGCTTTGATCCGCGTCAGCGGACACGGCGCCGGCCCCAACAGCGTGAGTGGGAGGCCTTGAGAAGCGATCAGCTTCTCCAGCCAGTCCGCCACGCCCACCGCCTCCTCTGTCGCCTTGTCTTCCTGTTCCGCCGAGACGACAACATTCAACAAACTGGTTTCCGGCGGATAGGGCGGACTCGTCCGCTCCGCCGCCTCGTGCGCCAGGAATCCCTCGGTATCGTGACTCGCCGCGAACTTGAGCGCCGGGTGATCCGGACTCCGGGTCTGCACCAGCACCCTGCCGCCCTTGGGCCCCCGCCCCGCGCGCCCCGCCACCTGCGCCAGCAACTGGTAGGTGCGCTCCCCGGCGCGAAAGTCCGGGAGATGCAGCGCCGTATCGGCGTCCACCACGCCCACCAGGGTGACGTTGGGAAAGTCCATGCCCTTGGCGATCATCTGAGTGCCCAGGAGGATGTCCACCTCTCCCTTTTCGATCTTGTCGAGAATCCGGTGATGGCTGAAGCGGGTGGACGTGGTGTCCAGGTCCATCCGCGCGAGACGAGCCGTGGGAAACCGCGCCGCCACCAGCTCCTCGAGCTGTTGCGTGCCGATGCCGTGGGCGCGCTGGACCGCGTGGCCGCAGCTGGCGCACTTGACCGGGACCGGGAAGTGCTTGCCGCAATAGTGACAGCGCAGGCCCGGCGGCACCCGGTGCAGGGTGAGCGCGATGCTGCAATCGGGGCACTCCGGCACCAGCCCGCACTCGGGGCACTGCACGAATGCGGCGTAGCCCCGGCGGTTGAGCAGGAGAATGGCCTGCTCGCCCCGGCTCATCACGGTATTGAGCGCCGCGTCCAGCGCCTCCGACCAGGGCACCGCATTGCCGGTGGGGACTCGGCGCGCGGAGCGGAGGTCGACGATTTCGACGGGGGGGAGGGGGCGGTCATCGATCCTCGTCGGCAAGACGCAAGGACGCAAGGACGCAAGGACGCCACCAGCCCCTTGGGTCAGCTTGTATGTCTCCAATGAAGGCGTCGCGCTGCCCAGGACGAACCGCGCGGACTCCAGCCGTGCCCGCACCCGCGCCACGTCCCGCGCATGGTACCGCGGCGCCTCCCCGTTCTTGTAGCTGGCCTCGTGCTCCTCGTCCACCACGATCAAGCCCAGGTCCTTGACCGGCGCGAACACCGCCGAGCGCGCCCCGACCGCCACCCGTCGCTCCCCACGACGGAGCAACTTCCAGGCGTCGGCCCGCTCCCCGTCGGATAACCCGCTGTGGAGCACCGCCACGTCGTTGCCGAACATGCCGCGCACCCGGCTCACCATCTGCGGAGTGAGCCCGATCTCCGGCACCAGCACGATCGCACCGCGGCCCGCGTCCACCGCATGCTTGACCGCGCGGAGATACACCAATGTCTTGCCGCTACCCGTCACGCCGAAGAGCAGCGCACCGCTGCCCGGCGCCAGCCCGTCGATCCGTTCCAGCACGCCCGCCTGCTCGGGCGTCAGCAGTGCCGGAGGCGGAGTGCCCGGCTGGCCCTCGAACGGGTCCCGCATGCGCTCGGCCTTTACCAGCCGCGCCAGGCCCGAGTCGGCCAGCGCCTTGATGACCCCGTCGCTCACGCCGAGCGGGTCCTTGAGATGCTTGACCGGCGCCGAGCCGCCCAGCTCCTCTAGGGTCTGGTAGAGCCGCCGCTGCTTGGGCGAGCGCGCGAACCGCGCGTCCCGTTCGATCAGGGTGAGCGGCTCCCCCGCGAGCTCGAGCCTGCGCTCCATCAGGCTGGCCGGTTCCGCGTCCGCGGGCTCGACCGAGAGCTCGGCAGCGCCGACCCGCGCCAGCCGGTCGGCCACCTCCCAGAGCGGCTTCCTGAAATGCCGGGCGGCGGTGTCCAGAGGGGCCTCCCCGCCCCGGCCATCCAGCCACTGGAGCAATTGCTCGGCGAGCCCGCCGACGCGGGGCGCATGCCCACTGACCCGGATCAGGACCCGCGAGGCACCCCACATCGGCGCCGGAATCATGGCCTTGAGCGCGAGTCCGATCGGCGCGCCGTAATAGCCCGCCATCCACTCCGCGGTCCTGAGCAGGGGCGGCGTGAGGGCCGGCTCGGTGTCGGGCGCGGCGAGGATGGCCTTGGCGGCCATGGCCGGCGCCTCGGCATCGACTCCGACCACCAGCCCTACGAGCTCCCGCGCCCGCACCGGTACCACCACGCGGGCCCCCGGCACGATGCGATCGGCCAGGGTCTCGGGGACGCGGTAGGTGTAGGGCTCGAAGAGAGGGAGCGGGAGGGCGACCTGGGCGAAGCGCTCGGTCATCTCACCGAGAGACCCAGCCCCGGCGCTTCCGATATTCGCAACTGGCCGCCATCGATGGTGGCGCCAACGTAGGGGTCCCGGGCCAGCAGCGCGGCGCCGTCGAGATCACAGATGTCCACCAGGGGAGTGATCTGCGCGGCCGCGGTGATGCCGATCGAGCTCTCGATCATGCAGCCGACCATCACCATCATGTGGTGGGCCCGCGCCACCGCGATCATGCGAAGCGCTTCGCGGAGGCTGCCGGTCTTGGCCAGCTTGATGTTGATCCCGTCCACCGTGCCGACCAGGCGCGGAATGTCCGTCGCCACCAGGCAGCTCTCATCCGCAATCACCGGAATCTTCGAGTGCCGGGTGACCTCTGCCAACCCCTCGAGATCGTCGGGCGCCAGCGGCTGCTCCAGCACCGTGACACCGAACTCCTCGAGCACCGGGAGCATGCCGATGGCCTGCTTCCTGGTCCAGCCTGCGTTGGCGTCCACCCGGATTTCCTTGGGCGTCGTCTCCCGGATCGCGGTCAGGATGGCGCGGTCGTCCGGCGTGCCCAGCTTGACCTTGAGCACCGGATACTGCTCCGCTTCCTTGACCTTCATCCGGATCCGCTCCGGAGTATCGATCCCGATCGTGAACGTGGAGCCGGGGCATTTGGCTGCATCAAGCCCCCACATGCGGTGCACCGGTATGCCCAGGCGCTTGGCGGCGAGGTCGTGCAGCGCGGTGGAGAGCGCCGCACGCGCCGCATTGTTCCCGTGGAGCGCCTCGACCATGCGAGATTCGGCGTGCTCCAGATGGGAAGGATCGGACGGCAGCACGGTGGCGTATACATCCAGCGCGGCCAGCACCGTTTCGGGGGTTTCGCCGTAATAGCGCTGTGGCGCAGCCTCGCCCCATCCCTCCAGGCCCTCCTGGTCCACCAGACGCACCAGGACGGTGCGGTAGGTGTCCTGCGACCCCCGCGCGATGATGAACGGGTGACGGGTCTTCAACTCCAGGATCTCGGCGCGGAGGGTGAGCACGTTTCCCTGAGGGTGTGAGGTGAGAAGTGAGTCGTGAGAGGTCCGGCCGCTGAGTATAGGGAGCGCAAGGGGGACCGTCAAATCATTCGAGCGCCTTGAGCGTAGCCATCACCCCATCCGCCATGCGGGCGGGCGCATAGCCGCCTTCGAGCACCAGGGTGAGGGGAACCCCCGGGCACCGCTCGCGGATCGAGACCACCAGCTCCCGGTAGTGCTCCGGCTCCAGGGTGAACCCGCCCAGCGGATCACCGGCCATGCTGTCGTATCCCGCTGAAATCAGGATCAGTCCGGGGCTCCATCGCTCGGTGGCCCGCTGGATGGCGTGCCGCAGATCGCCGACGTACTGCGACGGAGGAAGCCCGGCGGGCCTCGGCACATTGAAGACATTGCCGACCCCGCGCTCCGACTCGGCCCCGGTGCCTGGATACGCCGGCCACTCGTGCAGCGAGACGAAGCGGATGGTCGGGTCGGTCTCCACCAGGGCCTGGGTTCCGTTACCGTGGTGCACGTCCCAATCGACGATCAGCACCTTCTCCCGTCCCAGCGCCTGCGCCTGGCGGGCAGCGATGACCACATTGGCAAGCAGGCAGAAGCCCATCGCCTGCGCGAAGAGGGCGTGGTGTCCCGGCGGCCGCACCGCGGCCAGGGCGGCGGCCCCGGTGTCGTGCGCGTGGGTGACGGCAGCGAGCGCGGCTCCGACCGCGCCCAGCGCAGCCTCCCAGCTCGCAGGGTTCACGACCGTATCGGCTTCGATTCGGCCCCCGCCCCGCCCCGCCAGCGACCCAAGCATCAGGAGATACTCGGAGGGGTGAACCCGCAGGATCGGCTCGAGCGGCGCGGCGCGGGCCCACTGGACCGGGATGGCTTCCCGGGCCAGCCGGTCGAGCAGCACCTGGAGGCGGGCCGGGGATTCAGGATGGCCGCGCCCCGGGTCGTGATCGAGGCAACGGGGATGCGAGAAGACTGTGGGGAGCGGGATTACCGCACCGGATCCCGGCGCCGCCTGAGGACGATGAGCGCGCCATTGGGTACGACCCCGGCGCGGGCGAGCGTATTCCCTGGCTCGTAGAGCTCGGCGCCGTTGTACTTCACCACGTACTCCGCCGGCCCCCGCCGGATCCGGAGCTTGGTCAGCACCGTCCGCTTGAGATCGGCGATCGGCGTGTTGCCCGGCAGCGTCAGCGGGACTTCCTCCCAGGAGTCGAGCACCGTCACCCGCACCGACAGGGGTCCGGTCATGAGGGCACCTCAGCCACACCGGGCAGCGTGGTCAGGAATCGTTCCAGCGCCTGGTCGAAGAAGAGGGTGGATGCCCGAATCCGGGAGCCGCCCGGCACAGCCAGGACGGCCAGGGCGATTTCCTCACCACCCTGTCCGCGCAGGGTGAGGAATGCCGGCCCTTCCTTCTCGGGGAAAGCGGCGGTGTTGGGCACCCGCTCCGCGAAGAACGCCTTGGCGCGGGCAATGATTTCGGAGGCCGGCAGCGGGGTAAGCGTCTCGTGGGTCATGCTACAATTTAACCGGCTTCGCTTCCACGGTCCCGGTGAACACGGCGGGCCGCTGAAACAGCCGGAGCCAGCCACCTTTCCGCTGGAGCACCAGCACCAGTTCTCCCGGCGGTGGCTCGTCCACGCCTTCCACGGTCAGGAACGCGGGCAGGCCGGCGTCGGCGGGCACGACGACGTCGTAGTCGGCTCCCTGCCATCGGAATCTGAGGGTGGGTACCACCGACGGGAGGCGGCGCTCCAGGAAGATGTCGTCGTCCACCTGGTAGCGGTCGTCCGGGAGGGGAATGCCGTCCCGGTAGAAGGCCGGATCGAACGCCTGCCCGTCCTGCCGGGCGAAGTTCGCTTCCGCGGCCTGGTCGAGCGCCTCGAGATCGGGAACCCTCGCCTTCCACTCCACGTGGTGACGGATCTCGTGCGTCAGCGTTTCCCACGCTTCGCCGGTCCAGTCGAACTCTTCGGAATCCCGCCCCAGCGCCTGGAAGGAGCCGTGATACAGCACCACCCGACTCTGGAGATTTCGCGGATCGCCGTCGTCGACCGGAATCGGAATGCACTCGCCAAGGGTCCAGATGTCTTCCCGCTCGGGGTGCGGGACGGTCCGGGGAGACACCACGATTTCGGCGATGCCCGTAAGGAACTCCGCCGGAATGTCTGCGGCCTGGCGGTGCACCATGGCTTCGAAGTCGGCGAGGCGCATCGCTCGCTACTCGCTGATTCTCTCGCCCAGATACGTCGCAACATGGTCGATGGCGATCCGGTCTTGCGCCATGCTGTCCCGGTGCCGCACGGTCACCGTCCGGTCCTCCGCGGTCTGGCCGTCCACCGTGATACAGAACGGAGTGCCCACTTCATCCATCCGGCGATAGCGCCGGCCGATGGCGCCGCCGTCATCGTAGAAGCAGGCGACTTTCTTCCGGATGTCGTTGAAGAGCGCCGTGGCCATTTCCGGCATCGCGTCCTTGTTCACCAGCGGCAGCACGGCGGCCTTGATCGGCGCCACAGAGGGGTGGAACCCCAGCACGGTCCGGGTTTCTCCCTCCACCACCTCCTCCCGAAACGCGTCCACCAACAGGGTCAGCGCGACCCGGTCGGCCCCCGCGGAGGTTTCGATGATGTTGGGGAGGTAGCGGACGTTCGCCGCCTGGTCGAAGTACTCGAGCTTCTTGCCCGAGGCGCTCTGGTGGTTGGTGAGGTCGAAGTCTCCCCGGTTGTGCACGCCTTCGATCTCGTTCCACCCGAAGGGAAACTCGTACTCGATGTCGTAGGCCGCGCGGGCATAGTGGGCCAGCTCCTTCTCGGCGTGCTGGTGCCAGCGCAGCTTGTCCGGACTCAGTCCGATTTCCTGGTGCCAGGCCATCCGGAGTCCCCGCCAGCGCTCAAACCATTCGGTGTCTTGACCGGGCTTCACGAAAAACTGCATTTCCATCTGCTCGAACTCGCGGGTCCGGAAGATGAAGTTTCCGGGAGTGATTTCGTTCCGGAATGCCTTGCCGATCTGAGCGATCCCGAAGGGAATTTTCTGGCGGGAGCTTTGCAGCACATTCAGGTAGTTGACATAGATCCCCTGCGCGGTCTCGGGGCGTAGATAGACCACGCTCCCCGACTCTTCCACCGGACCCATCACGGTCTTGAACATGAGGTTGAACATCCGGGGCTCGGTCAGCTCGCAGGTGGTGTGCTCTCCCGGATGCTTCGAGGGCTTCTGGGGACAGGCGGCATCGCCCAGCTTGTCGGCCCGAAAACGCGCCTTGCAGGTCTTGCAATCGACCAGCGGATCGGTGAATCCGGCCACGTGACCGGAGGCTTCCCAGACCTTGGGGTGCATCAGGATGGCCGCGTCGAGGCCCTCGATGTCCTCTCGGGCCCGGACCATCGCGTGCCACCAGCGGTCCTTGATGTTGCGCTTGAGCTCGACGCCCAGCGGGCCGTAATCCCAGACCGACCCCAGGCCCCCGTAGATCTCGGACGACTGGAATACAAAGCCACGCCTCTTGCAGAGGGATACCAGCTTGTCCATTACCGACGTCTGAGCCATGACTTTTGGGGTGCAGGATTATGCGCGAACATCTTGGGATGCTGAAACTTAGGACCTTGGGTAGGGGGGTGCAAGCAATCTCGACACCTGCAATGTGCCGGACGGCGAGACGACACCTTCTGTTGCAGAAGTGCGACAGTCGACGCGCAGACCGTTGTGGCACCAAGCCGTCTCAAGTGGGGCCACCTACGGCGTGTTCCTTGCTAGCTTTACCTCGATCGCGGGGACTCGGGGCGGCGGGGCTGTCGAACCGGATGGCAGTCAGCACGCCAATTGCACCCCTGGGGTTTCGCTCGCTGCAAGGAGAATCAGTGATGTATCGCGGTGGACGGATGACCCGGTCACGAGATCGGGCAACGGAACGCGGGTTTTCGCTGATCGAGATGCTCATCATCATCGTGATGATCTCGATCCTCGCGGCCCTTGGGCTGCCTCGGCTGGACTTCATGCGTTACCGCGTCAACTCGGACGCGCGCAACGTCATGATGACCATGGCCTACGCCCAGCGGCTGGCCGTCAGCCTCCAGCACAACGTCCAGGTCACCATCGACCCGGTTAACCGGCAGATCCGGACCCTCGAAGACAAGAACGACGACGGCACTTACACTAGCGACGAGCGCATTCGCGGATTTTCGCTGAGCGATGGCGTGGTCTTCGATCCGAACGGCGTGGCCAATCTTCCGGCTCCGGCGGCCACGAACGTCCTGACGTCGGTCACCTTCTGGCGCGACGGCAGCGCCAGTACGTCGGGCGTGATCTTCCTCAATACCACGCGCGGCGTGGCCAACGGCACCAACGAAGACGCCCGGGGTCTCGACATCGTCCGCTCGACCGGCCGGACGACCTGGTACACCTACACCGGCGGAAGCTGGCGGCGGGGGTCCTGATGAATAAGCGTGGCATCAGCTTGATCGAGATGATGATCGCGATGGTGATGCTCGTGATCATCGTCACCACCTTCGGGCGGTACATGGGCATGTTCCAGGCGGGCACGACCAAGTCCACCGCGATCACCATTGCGGCCTCGGTGGCCAAGGAGCGGCTCGAGCTGGTACGCGCGGACCCCCGCTACTTCACCCTGACTACGCTATACGGGACGGGCGCCGGGGCCGACACCACCGGCTTTCCGGGATACTCCACGATGCGCCGGGTCACCACCACGACGCGCGACCAGACCGGTACGCCGGCGCGAGACCGGACCACGGTCACCATCCAGGTGACCTGGCCCGGCATGAAAGACACCGTTCGACTGTCTACCGTAAGGGCCCGGCCATGACCATCCAGCGCACCACCCGGCACGAAGAGGGCTTTACCCTCATCGAAATGCTGATCACCATGATCATCCTCGTCGCGGTCATGGGTGCCACGGTGAGCTTCTTCCGCTCCCAGAACCAGAGCTTCCTCGACGCCTCCCGCCGGCTCGACGCGCTCCAGAACGCCCGCTTCGCGATCAGTCAGGTGGAGCGCGAACTCCGGACGCTGGGCGCCGGAGTGGCCGGGCAGCAGCCGATGATGGTATACGGCGCCGCCGACGTGGTCGCGTTCAACACCGACTACGTCGAGAACGACAGCACCGATTTCCGGTGGGCGGTGTACTATAACCCGAACGTCAATAACAACGCGGTGGTTGCCTGGCTCCAGACCGCGGCCGCCACGCTGCCCAATACGTCTTTCACGTATCCCCCGACTACCTATCGCCAGGGCAACGGCGCCGTCAGCCCCGCGGAGACCCATATCTTCTGGCTGGCGCTGGACGCCAGCACCGCCCGGACCGACGACTACATCCTCTATGAACGGACCAACGACCAGCCCGCCGAGATCGTGAGCCAGAACATCCTCGCGATGGGCACCAAGCCCTTCTTCGAGTACTTCCTGGCGCGGCGCCTCACCACCGGCGCCGACACGCTGCTGCTCACGCCCAACTCGCTGATCCCGCTGATCCGGATTCCCCTCACCGGCTCGATGACCGGCACCGATTCGGCCAACGCGACCCGGCCCGACAGCATCCAGGCGGTCCGCATGAACTTCCGGGTCACCAACGGGCTCACCGGAACCGACGAGCGGATCCGGGACGTCTCCTCGATGGTGGCGCTGCCGAACAACGGCATGCCCAGCGCGTCCATCTGCGGCCGCTCGCCTTTCCCGGCTGGCACACTGAGCGCCGTACAGGATACCATCCCGGGCAGCGGCCGCGTGGTCCTTTCCTGGGCGTCCTCACCGGACCAGGAAGCGGGCGAGACCGATGTCTGGCAGTACGTCATCTACCGAAAGCTGGCCGGGGCCCCCCTCTGGGAGGATCCGATCATGAATCTCGGCAAGACCGTGGCAGCCGTGTCCTACACCTTGGTTATCGGGGGTAACGTCCCCGGCGTCAACTACGACTTCGGGGTGAGCGCCCAGGATTGTACCCCGGCGATGTCCACGATGGTGCAGTCCTCGGTCGTTGCGCCATGACGAACCGATTCTTTTTCCGTGAGCGTCTTATGAGTCGCACGCTGCGCAACGAACGCGGGATGGCCCTGGTGCTGGTTCTGCTCATCGCGATCGCCGTCTCGGCGCTCGCCATGGGCGGGATCGTCATGACGAGCGCCGGATCCCTCACCAGCAAGTTCCACTACAAGGAGCTCGCGCTTCAGGCGTCCGCCGATGGCGGGGCCGAGCTGGCGCGCGACTCGCTGAACCGGAACTCGACCCTGTTGCCGCCCGACTCCGGCTATGTCACCATTCAATCGAACGGCGCGGTGCTGGACGCCAGCGGCGCCGTCATTCCCGGGTTCACCCGGTCGGTGTATGCCGGGCGGACCGGCGGGCGCACCGGAGGCTCTGCCACCAGCGGCCAGTATGGCAGCAACTACGCCAGCGCGCTCTCGGTCATTCAGGACACCCGGGGCGCCGTGGCAGTCCGCCGCTACCTGGTGGCCGAGGAGTCGTGGTCCCGTTTTGCCTACGCCATGAACCGGTGGAGCAATTCGAGCGTGACCTTTGCCTGCGGCGAAATCGCAGCCGGGCCGGTCCACTCCAACGCGAGCATCTACATCAGCTGCGGCGGCACACCCAAGACCCTCTTCATGGGTCCCGTCACCACCGTCGGTACCATCTCCGGCAAGACTGGTGCGAACTTCATGGCGGGGTACGCCGAGGGTGTACAGCCGGTCAAGTGGCCGGCCGCATCGGACCTGGCCAAGCTTCGTACCTACGCCCAGGACGCTGGCGTGGACTACGACATTGACGGCGCTCCGGCGGCGGTGACGTCGTTCGCCCCGACCACCCGCATCGAATTCGTGACCGTGGACCTTAACGCGAACGGGCTCATCGATCCGACCGAGGGCTTCTTCAAGGTGTTCCGGACCGATTCGATCAACGTCACCACGAAGACGGCGGAGTATGTCACGGCCAAGCGGTGGATGGTGCTGCCCAACCCGCTCCCGACGGGCATGACGACCACGACCGATCCGAATGTCCTGTCCAAGAATTGCGGCAACGTCGGCACGATCGGCGGTGTCACAGCGTTTCGAACCGCAGCCCAGGTGTACAACCACGCGGCCATCGCCGCGCAGCCAGCGGCCGGCAAGGCGGATTCGGTACAACGCCTGCTCACTCGGGCTGGGCACCGCTGTTATCTGGGAGGGGATCCCCGGCTCTTCGGCACCGCACCGGCTGATACGATCACGCCCGATTCGACCCTCACATATGCGGGGCCCCTGGACGCGGTGCCCTCCCCTCTTGGCGTTGGCATGCGGGGCAAATGGCTGAAGCGCGATCCGGGCATGGTCGTGCCCGCGGCGCTTGCGGCGATTCGCCCCGGCGACCAGCAGTATTACATCCCGCTCCAGTCCAATGTGAACTTCAAGGGCGTCATCTACGTCCGGGGTCCGGTGGCTATCAGCGGCCGGCTCCGCGGCCGAGTAACCGTCGCCGCGACCGGCGCCATCGCCCTGGCCGATGACCTGCTCTATACTACGACGCCAGGGGTCGACTGCTCCGAGACCGGCGACGTGCTGGGCGTGACCACACCCGAAGTGGTCCCGATCTCCGACAACAACGTCAACAACCCCTTCCAAGTGGGCCCGGTGAGCGCCGGGGTGGGCGGCGCCACCGCATGGGCCGGCGGACCGGTCGGGCTGTTCGACGATTCGCCCGACTCCGAGAACTACCACATGTTCATCTTCACGCTGAAGCAGTTCTATGGCGAGAACGTGTGGAGCAACCCGAGCACCTACAATCCCGGTGCGTCGCTGGCCGGCGAGCGCTGCCCAGCCCAGCCGGTCGCCAAGAGCGGTTGCGTGCGGGTCAGCGGCGACTGCGCATAAAACGCCTCGTTGCGCTGCGCGAATTCGACCGGGTCGGTCCAGCCAATGGTGGTGGTGAACAACCCCCAGGCGTAGTCGGAGTCGATCGGCAGCAAGGTGTGGTCAAGGTCAAACAGGGTCAGTTTCATGGGGTGATTGTCAAGTGTTGTCCATCATGGATTT
>JANNGX010000307.1:0-17534 GCA_031404115.1 Gemmatimonadales bacterium
GTGACCCCTCCCGAAAAACGCCTCGCCCCGCACCCTCTTGCCGAGCCGGTGCGGGGCGAGGCGAAGTCCGGGGCCGACTCGATCAGCTCGGCAGCTTGGCGATCTGGACCACGCGGGTGCCCGGCTTGATGTCTGGCGAGATCACGTTGAGCACCTTCACCGTGGCGGTTCGGCCGCGCACGTGAATCACCTGCAGGACTGCCATCAGCTCGTCCACCGCGTTCGCCTCGGTCTTGTCCTGGGGGCCGGGGGTCCGGCGGGCCTGGAAGAGATCGCCGGGGGCCACTCCGTTGGTACGGCCGATATTGATGAAGATCACTTCCTGCGGGTGGCGCAGCTCGCGGAGATCGCGGGACACCAGCACTTGCCCCTCGATCCCGCCGGTGACGGCCTGATAGGCCAGCGAGCCGGGGTCGGTGAACTTTTCGGCCGGCATCAGCGACTGGCCGTTCCGGATCGGGCCAAACACCGCGATCACGTCTCCGACGACTTGATTGCCATTCTGGCCGGTAACCCGAATCATGCCGGTAGGGACGACAATTTCTCCATAGCCGACCGGCCCCTCACGGCGGTCCACAACCACCAACGTGTCTCCGGCAGAATAGCTCGCGCCCTCCGGGCTCTGCATGCCGACCGACGTGTAAGCCTGGACCGCGGCACGGCTCCGGCCACTCTCGATCTGTTCCGGGGTAACCGGGCCCAGCAGCGTGCCCCAGGGAAGGCTGTCGCCCTCGGTCAGGAAGCCCGACGAATAGAATTCGCCCGCGCGGAGCGGATGGAATTTTGCTTCGCGGTACGTCTTGAACGCGTTCTGCACATCGGCCACCCGCTTGCGCCGGAACAAATCGAGTCCGTCGTCTCCGCCCTGATTGCCCTGGGTCATGACGGGCGGCGACGACGGCGACGGTGTGGGCTGATTGCGCGGAGTCGGTGGCGGGGTGTCGGTGGTCGGGACCGCGGTTTGACCCGCGATGGCCTCGAGCTGCAGAACCTCACCGGGATAAATCCAGTGGGGATCTTCCACCACCGCGGTGTTCAGGCGGTAAATCTGGGGCCAGAGGAAAGGATCTCCCAGATAGGCCCGGGCAATGTCCCAGAGGGTATCGCCCTTGAGCACGGTGTGTGAGGTGGCCTTGGCGCTCTGGGCCGACGCCGGGGCCACGAGCCCCAGCGTCAGCAGGAAAGAGAGCCTAGAACGGGAGATCGTCATCCTCGGCATCGAGAGCCTCCGGAAAGTCGCTGAACGACTCGTCCTTGGCACCGGGCTTGGCGGACGCCGCCCCAGCCGCCGCCTTCGGAGCGGAGTAGGACTCGCCACCATCACCCTTGCCGGACAAGAGAATCAGTTCGCGAGCGTTGATCTCCGTCGTGTAGCGGGTCTGGCCATCTTTGTCCTGCCAGCTCCGATACTCGATGCTGCCTTCGACGTAGACCTTGTCGCCCTTCTTGCAGTAGCGCTCTGCGATGTCCGCAAGATTTGAGCCCTTGTTGTTCCACAGCACGATCTTATGCCACTCCGTCTTTTCCTGCTTGTCTCCAGATGCGCCCTTCCACTGCCGGCTCGTGGCCAGCGAGAGATTGGCCACCCGGCCGCCGTTGGATGTACTACGCACCTCGGGATCCGCGCCGAGGTTGCCGATCAGTTGAGCGCGATTGAGACTGCGGGCCATGGAATCCTCCTCACACGAGAAAATCTGCGGGCCAGACTGGTGGACTCGTCCATCCTATGGAGTAGCTAAGTGCTTCCAGTAACCAAACATACGCTTGCGGTTCCGGATTACCGCAGGGTTCGGAGCGGCGCCCGGAGCACCAGGGCGTCCTCCCGCGGGTCCCGATAATAATCAGGGCGAAGTCCCACCGGCCTGAACCCATGCGCCTGGTACAACGCGATGGCCTCCTCGTTCGATTGCCGGACCTCGAGATAGGCCTCCTTCACTCCGGCAGCGGCGATTGAGCCGAGTGCCTCTGCAAGGAGACACCGCGCAATTCCTTTCCTCCGGGACTTGGGGAGGACGGCAAGATTCAGGATTTCTCCTTCCTCGCCAGAGATTCGCGCCATGACGTAACCAACCGCAAGGCCGTCCGATTCTGCGACAAACGCACGAGCCGTTTCATATTGAATCGTCTCGCGGATTCCCGCTGCGGTCCACGGATCGCTGAAACACTCCCGCTCGATCTCCACGAGCGCCGGAACGTCAGCCGAGCTGGCGGGGCGTATCAGGCAGGGCTCTGCCATGGACCAGCTCCCATTTCACCTGGGCTTCCGCGGGACGACCATAAGTTGGTTCCCAGTCGTCGAGCCTCGTGATGCGTTCCGCGCCGCCAGCCGCCCCCACCAGGGTCAGCAGCGCCGCGGCCGAGGGGAGGCTCGCCGGCCCGCGCACCAAGGGCACCTCGAACTGAGCCGCGAGCCGCTCGACCAGCTTATCCTGGGCGTCGGCAACCAGAAGATCCGGCGTTTGCCCGTGCAGCGACTCCGGTGTCGCCAGCGTCGGCGCCATGAGTGTCTCGATGCCGCCGGGGAGCACGAGCCGGTAACACGCGGCGTATAACTCCCCTCGTAGTGCGGACGTCACAACCAGCGCCCGGGCTCCGTGCGGTGCCGCGACCCCGGCCGCCCTCACCATGAGGCTGGAGGCGTACCAGATTTCCAGGGCGGGTGCTGCCCGGGCGAGCGCCTTGACCGCCGCCGCGCCGACCCGAAGCCCCGTGAAGCTACCCGGACCGTCGGCGATCGCGAGCACATTCACCGCGCTGAGCGGGATAGCGGCCTCTTCCAGCACCGCGGCGACCATCGGCAGCAGCGCCGCCGCGTGCCTTCGCGCTCCGTCCAGATTCCGCTCGATGACCGGTGCGCCGGGCCGACTCAACGCGACACTCAGCCGGTCGGTGGCGGTGTCGATTCCCAGTGCGATCACGAAATCTCCACCCGGCGGACCTCCGGATTGGCCGTGTGCGCCAGGACTACCCTGCGGGTGGCCCGGGGCGCCCACTCGCCCGCGCGCTCGGGCCATTCGATCAGCAGTGCCACGCCTTCCCGCAGGGTGTCCCAGTCGAGATCATGGGCCTCGTCAGGGCGCGCCAGCCGGTAGCAGTCCACGTGGTAAACTGGGCCGTCCCTGCCATCGTAGTGGTGCACCAGCGCGTAGGTCGGGCTTGTGGCCGTCGCGGTGACGCCGAGCCCGCGCACCAGGGACTGGACGAAGGTTGTCTTGCCGCTCCCGAGATCACCTTCCAGCCAGATCACCTCCCGGGGGGAGAGGCCGGAGCCCATTTCGAGGGCGAGCGCGCGGAGCGCCGGCTCGTCGAGGAGGGCGGTCACGCGCGCCGACGACTCCCCCACGAACCCGCCCGGCGCACCTCGGGAGCGGATACCGCCCGGAGATCGTTCAGCTGGTCGCGGAGCATGGCGGCCATTTCGAACTCGAGGTTGGCCGCCGCCTGCTTCATTTGCTTTTCCAGCGCCGCCATGGCCGCGGCGCGCTGCTTGGGATCGTGCAGATCAGGTGGGGCCGGCGCCTTGCGCGACGCGGCGGCTCCGGCCGTCCTGGCATCGGCAACGTGGGTCGAGAGCCGCACCTGGGCGGTGGACTTCATGATCGACACCGGCGTGGCGCCGTGCTCGATGTTGTAGGCCTGCTGGATGGTGCGGCGGCGGTCCATCTCGGCGAGCGCCCGTTCCATCGACCCGGTCATCCGGTCGGCGTACAGGATTCCGACGCCCGCCAGGTTCCGCGCGGCGCGGCCCACCGTCTGGATCAGCGACCGGTCGGAGCGGAGGAAGCCTTCCTGGTCTGCATCGAGGATCGCCACCAGCGACACCTCGGGCAGGTCGAGACCCTCCCGGAGCAGGTTGATGCCGACCAGGACGTCGAAGTCTCCCAGGCGGAGCCCGCGAAGGATTTCCACCCGCTCGATCGCGTCGATATCGGAGTGCAGGTAGCGGACCCGCACACCATGCTGCTGCAAATAGTCGGTCAGATCTTCCGACATTCGCTTGGTGAGGGTGGTGACCAGGACGCGCTCCTTACGCGCCTCCCGCAGCCGGATCTCGTTGAGCAGATCGTCCACCTGACCCTTGACCGGACGGACGGAGACTTCGGGATCGACCAGGAAGGTCGGGCGAATGATCTGCTCGACGACCGCGCCCTTCGAGAGCCCGAGCTCGTATTCGCCGGGCGTGGCCGACACCGTGATCATCCGCGGCACCAGCTCCATGAATTCCTCGAACTTGAGCGGCCGGTTGTCGAGCGCCGAGGGAAGCCGGAAGCCGTACTCGACCAGCGTGGTCTTCCGGGCTCGGTCGCCGTTGAACATGCCGCCGATCTGGGGCAGCGACGCGTGGGATTCGTCCACCACGGCCAGGTAGTCGGCCGGGAAATAATCGAGCAGACAGGCCGGCCGCTCCCCCTCCGCGCGCGCTGTCAGATGGCGCGAATAATTTTCGATGCCCGGACAGGTCCCGATTTCGAGCAGCATCTCGATGTCGAAGTGGGTGCGCGACTCGAGCCGCTGCGCTTCCAGCAGCTTGCCGGCGGTCCGCAGCTCGCCGAGCCGGACCGCGAGTTCGTCCCGGATCAGACGAATCGCGCGCTCGATGGCCGGGCGCTCGGTGACAAAATGCTTGGCCGGATAGATAGCGCACTGACTCAGTTTGGCGATGGTGTTTCCGGTGAGCGGCTCGATCTTGGAGATACGTTCGATCCGGTCGCCCCAGAGCTCCACCCGGACCGCCTGCTCCTCGTAGGCGGGATAGATTTCGATGGTATCGCCCCGGACCCGAAACGTGCCGGGCTCGAAGGACACGTCGTTCCGCATGTACTGGATCGCGACCAGGTCCTCGAGAATGGCGTCCCGCCCCCGTTCTTCCCCGGTGGCGAGCGTAAACATCATGCTGCGGTACGTGGCGGGATCGCCCAAGCCGTAGATGGCGCTGACCGTGGCGACGATCACTACATCCTCGCGCTCCATCAGACTGGAGGTGGCCCGGAGCCGGAGCGCTTCGATGTCCTCGTTGATCGATGCATCTTTTTCGATGTACACGTCGGTGGCGGGGACGTACGCCTCCGGCTGGTAGTAATCGTAGTAGGAAACGAAGTACTCGACCGCATTGTTGGGCAGGAACTGCTTGAGCTCGCCGTAGAGCTGCGCGGCAAGGGTCTTGTTGTGCGAGAGAACCAGCGTGGGCCGCCCGTGCTTCGCAATCACGTGTGCCAGCGTCATCGTCTTGCCGGACCCGGTCACCCCGAGCAGCGTCTGGTAGCGGTGGCCGCCCTCAAGGCCCTTGATCAGTTCGGCGATGGCACGGGGCTGATCGCCGGCCGGTTCGAAGGGCGCAACCACTTTGAAGGGAGTGGTCACCTGATGCCCGCGGCCTTCAGGATGATGTCCCATTGCGCCTTCGACACCGGCATCACCGACAAACGGGAGATCCGCACCAGGTCCATGGTCAGCAGCCGTGCATCGGCTTTGATCGCGGAGAGCGGGACGGAATGCGGCAGCGCGCGAACCGGGGCGAGATCCACCACGACGAGCTTGGGGTTTCCCGCAGCAGGATCGGGATAGGCACCCCTGGTCACACGAGCGAGCCCCACCACCGCGGGGCCTTTCCCGGAGTGGTAGACCATCACATCATCGCCGGCGCTCATGTTGCGAAGGTGCTTGAGCGCGGTAGGATTCCGTACACCGTCCCAAGTGGCTCGTCCGTCCTGGACAAGCTGCTCGAAGGAGTAGGTGGCCGGTTCGGTCTTGAGGAGCCAGCGCTCTGCCATGCCCGAAGATAATCCGAAGTCAGTCTTTTTTCACGTCGTATTCCATGGATCCCGCCGGGACCGAATCGAGGAAGACCTCAACCCGGTATCTGCCGAGCGGCCACCCGGCGTCACGCCAGACATGGAACTCGGCGCGGCTGGGTCCGACCCCGGTGATGGGCTGGCTCGACTGGAGCACCAGCTGGCCCGTCTGGTAGATGAATCGTACCCCGACTCGATTCCCCCGCGAGACTCCCTCGGTCGCAATGGACGCGTACACCGTATCCCGGGGCCCGAACACCACCGTTGGCACCGACACGACGTTTTCGGCGGTCACCGCCTTGCCCACGTCGATGGCGGTAATGCGAAGTCCAGCGGCCGCGGCAGGCGGAGGTGCGGGTGGCTCGGGCTTCGTGCAGCCCGCCGCGACAGCCAGGGCGGCCGCGGCCCATGTGAAAACCGATCGGGGGAACTTGCCCATGATCAAGGACTCTCTCGGAATTGAACGCGGTTAAAGCTCAGGCGCCGGGCGGCGCCTCCCTGCGGTCCACACTGGCAACACCCTTTACCCGCCGCACCGCCTTCAACACCTTGGCCAGGTGCGGGAGGTTGTCCACCTCCACGAAGACCGTGCCGAAGGCGCCGCCGTCCTTGGTGTGCAGGTCGGCCCCGCGAATGTTGGTTCCGGTCTGACTGATGGCCTGCATGATGTCCGCGTAGAGCCCGCGACGGTCTTCCGCATTGACCACCAGCCGCACCGCGAACGATTCGCCCTCCTGCTCCTGCCAGTCGATCTCGACTCGCCGGTCGTCGGCGGAGAGGGTCAGCAGGTTGGGACAATCGGCGCGATGGATGGAGATTCCCCTCCCCTGCGTCACGTACCCCACCACCGAGTCTCCGGGCACCGGCTGGCAGCATTGGGCGTAGCGAACCAACAGCCCGTCCACCCCCTGAATCTTGATGCCGCGCCCCAGCCGGATCCGGTTGAGCATGCGGCCGAACACCGTGGGCTTGGGCTCGGCCAGCTCGTCCTGGGCCGAGTCCGGGTAGAGCGCGCGTACCACCTGGCCGATCGGGAGGTCGCCCCGCCCGACCGCCGCCGCCAGCGCCGTCCCGTCCTCGAGGTTGAGCACGACCCCCGCGCGGTTGAGCTCGGCGGTGTCAGGCATCGTCAACCGTCGTTTCTTGAGCTCCCGCTGGAGAATTTCCCGGCCCAGCTGGCCCGAAACCGTTTCTTCTTCCTGCCGGACCCACTGCTTGATTTTATGGCGGGCCCGGCCGGTGCGGACATGCTGAAGCCAGTCCCGGCTGGGCTTGGCCTGGGGCGATGTGAGGATTTCGATCGTATCGCCGTTCTTGAGCTCCCGGTGCAGCGGCGCGATGCGGCCGTTGATCTTGGCACCCTGACAGCGCACGCCCACCTCGGTATGCACGTGGAAGGCAAAGTCGATCGCGGTGGCGCCCTTGGGCAGCCGCTTCACGTCGCCCTGCGGCGTGAAGACGAAGATCTCGTCCTGGTACAGGTCGACCTTGAGGAACTCGAGGAATTCCTCGGGCGAGTGGGTGTCCTGCTGCAGCTCGAGGAGCTGACGGAACCAGCCGAAATGCTGGTCCAGCTCGTCGGGCCGGTCCCGCTCGGATTTGTAGAGCCAGTGGGCCGCGATGCCGTACTCGGCGGTGCGGTGCATCTCGTGGGTACGGATCTGGATTTCGTAGAGCTGGCCGTTCGGGCCGAAGATGGTCGTATGGAGCGACTGATACCCGTTGGACTTGGGGTTGGCGATGTAGTCCTTGAACCGCTCCTGCAGCGGGGTCCACTTGTGGTGGATTACGCCCAGGACGTGATAGCAATCCGGAACGGTCGGCACGATGACGCGGAGCGCCATCATGTCGTAGATGGCCTCGAACGGGGTGTTCCGCTTCCGCATCTTCTGCCAGATGGACCAGAGGTGCTTGGGCCGGCCGCTCACGTCCGCGTCGGCAATGGCCGCCCCGCGAAGCTCCTGCTCCAGCGGCCCCTGCAGGGCGGCCACCATCTCCTCGCGCTCGGCGCGCTTGGAGGCCACCTGGCGTGCCAGCGCGGCGTACTCTTCCGGCTCGAGAAACTTGAACGCCAGGTCTTCGAGCTCGGCCTTCACGCCCGCCATGCCGAAGCGGTGGGCCAGCGGCGCATAAATTTCCCGGGTCTCGGTGGCGATCCGGGCGCGTTTGTCGGGCGCCAGGTGCTCGAGCGTCCGCATGTTGTGGAGGCGGTCTGCCAGCTTGATGATGATGACCCGCGCGTCCTTGGCGATCGAGAGCAGCAGCTTGCGGTAGTTCTCGACCTGCTCCTCCGCGGTGGACCGGAAGGTCAAGTGGGCAATCTTGGTCAGGCCGTCGACCAGGCCGGCCACCTCGGCGCCGAATTCCTGGGCCACGTCCTCGGTGCGCACGTCGGCGTCTTCCACCACGTCGTGGAGCAGCGCGGCCACGATGGAGGTGGAGTCGAGGAACTGGCCGATCAGGATCGTGGCCACGGCAATGCTGTGGGAGATGAATTCCTCGCCGCTCATCCGCTTCTGGCCCCGGTGGGCGCTCGCGCTGTAGCGGAGGGCACGATCGATCAGCTCGAGATCAAGCCGGTCGGCGTGCCGCTCCAGCGCGGCCCGGAAGTCGGGGGCAAGGTCCAGCAGCGTCTCGTTCACAGCAATCCCCGGGTGGCAAAGCTCGTGAAGCGGTCGCCCGCCACGATCACATGGTCGTACACCGGCATGTCAAGCAATTCTCCCGCGGCCACCAGCTGGCGGGTGACCGCCTGGTCGTCCGCCGAGGGGGTGGGATCCCCGCTCGGGTGGTTGTGTACCAGGATGATGCCGGCGGCCGCTTCCGCGATGGCGGCCCGGAAGACCTCGCGGGGGTGCACCAGCGAGCTGTTGAGCAACCCCCGGGTGATGAGTACGTCCCGCGTCACCTGGCTCTGACTGTCCAGGGCGAGGAGGTGAAATTCTTCCACCGCCAGGTCCCGGAGCCGCGGTCCCACGATTCGCATCACGTCCTCCGGAGAGCGGATTCTCGGCAGGGCCGGGCGGGTCTCGCGAGACAGCCGGGCTCCCAGCTCCAGCGCGGCCAGAAGCCTGGCCCCCTTGGCCGGACCGACGCCGGGGATCTGCAGCACCTCTCCCGCGGGCCGGGACGCCAGCCGCCGCAGGGAGCCGTCGGCCGGTGTCAGAAGATGGCTCGCGACCTCGAGTGCCGTCTTCCCCCCGCCCCCCGTCCCTAACAGAATGGCCAATAGCTCGGAGGCGGTCAATGCTTGGGCGCCGTGGGCCCAGAGGCGCTCGCGGGGACGGTCGGGGTGCGTGGGCGGCGGGTGAATCGGCGGGGGTAGGACGGGAGGGGCGGCCATGGCCGCAGAATAGGTTGGCTGAGCCCGGCACGAAGGGCCGGAAACCCGCGAGAAAGGGCGAAAGGAGAGGCGCTAGTTGCCGGGTTTGGTCAGCCGGGCGGCGATTTTGGTGAACTGCTCCAGGGCCGCTTCCAGATCATCCCCAATCTCGGCTGCCAGGATGTCCGGCGGGGGGAGCGAGTCGGTGTCGGTGAGGCTCTTGTCCTTGATCCAGAAGAGGTCGAGGCTCAGCTTGTCCCGCTTGAGCAGCTCCTCGTAGTCGTAGCACCGCCAACGGCCATCGAGGTTGGCCTCACTCCAGGTGGGCTTCCGCAGATGGAGCTTCCCAGGCCGGAAGCACTTCACGAATTCATCAAAGTCTGCCCGCTGAATCGGCTTCTGCTTGAGGGTGAAGTGCATGTTGGTGCGGAGGTCGTACACCCACAGCTTATCGGTCCAGGGTGCGGCGCGTCCCTCCTTCTTCTCGAAGAAGATCACGCTGGCTTTGACCCCCGGAGAATACCAGATCCCGGTTGGCAGCCGGAGCAGAGTGTGCACTCGGCACTTCTGCAGCAGGTTCCGGCGCGCTTTCTGGCCCGCCCCACCTTCGAAGAGGACATTGTCGGGAACCACCATGGCTCCGCGGCCGTCGATCTTGAGCAGCGAGTAGATGTGCTGGACGAAATTGAGCTGCTTGTTGCTGGTCGAGGTCCAGAAGTCTTCCCGGACAATGATCTGGTCGTCTTTTTCGGTGTCCCCCTCCTCGTTCACGAACAGCAGGCTCTGCTTCTCGCCGAACGGCGGATTGGCCAGAATCAGCGGGTATTCCTTGCTCCATGGGGCCGCCAGGCTGTCGTGCCCGGTCTGGACCACCACGCGGTCCCCGCCTATGCCGTGGAGATAGAGGTTCATGGCGCACATGCGGCCCACCTTGGGCGAGAGCTCCATGCCCTCGACCAGCTCCTCCTGGAGCGCGCGCTTCTCGTCACGGTCGAGCTCGGCTCCGAAATGGCCCAGTACAAACTCATAGGCGTTGCAGAGAAACCCTCCGGTTCCCGCCGCTGGGTCGCAGATCCGGTGCTTCGGCGTGGGCTGGGTCACTTCGCACATCGCCTGAATGACCGGCCGTGGAGTGAAGTATTGTCCAGCGCCCTGGGACGACTCCTGCGCCGAGCGAGAGAGCAGCTCCTCGTAGATGGTGCCCTTCACATCCACCGGGAGCGAGAGCCAGTCCACCTTGTCCAGCAGATTGACGATCAGCTGCTGAGGAGGGCAGGATTGTGGATTTCGCAACGGGCGCCCTTAAAGATGACGCCCAGCATTCCGCCCTTCCGACCCAGCTTCTCGAGGCTGTCCCGGTACTTGTCCTCCAGCGGCGCACCATCCAGGGGGAGGAGGGATTTCCAGCCGAGCGCAGCGGGCACGATGGGCGGCTTGTTGTGGGGCGGCTCGGTAAGCTGGTCCGCCATCTTGAGAAAGAGCAGCAGGGTGAGCTGCTCCACGTATTCGAAGCAGGAGAGCCCGGCGTCCTGAAGAACGCCGGCGTAGCTCCAGGCCCGTTTACCGATCTGGGAGGGATCCACGTCTATTCGCCGTACATCTCGGTGATGAGGCGCCGCAGCGTCGCCGCGTTCCCGTCGGAGAGCTTGTCGATCTTGCGGCCAATCCGGGCTTTGCTGACCGTCCGGATCTGATCCACGGCGATCTCGGCCGGTTGGCGGCCACAGCGCACCTGCAGCCTGGAGCGCCAGGTGGGATGGAGCTGCGTGGTCAATGGGCAGACGGTGATGGTCTGGAGCAGCTCGTTGAGTTCGTCGAGACTCACGATGACGGCCGGTCGTGCCTTGGCCATCTCTGCCCCCCGCACGGGATCGAGCGTAGTCCACCGGATTTCGTAACGCTTCACGCCCGCTTGCCTCGGCCCTGGCCAGCCGTATAGGCCGCCTTCGGTTCGGCAACCCGTCGCGGCCGGTCCCGCTCCCAAGGGATCTGGTCCAGCCCATCGGCACTCAGGGTGTCCCAATCGCTCCAGTCTTCCCCGTTCGCGGCCATGGCCCGCGCGGTCTCCTCCCAGGAGAGCTTGGCCACGGCCGGGCCGGTGGGCCGGAGCAGGATTCCGTCGCTCCGCTCCTCCATCACGACCGTTTCCCCAATGCGGTATCGCTTGAGCGACTCGGCCGGCAGTCGGACCCCGCGGGAGTTGCCGATCCGGGTGATTTTCAGCTCGCGAGAGGTCATGTAATTACTGTAATTACTCTCTGGCGTCTTGTCAATTCCGGCGCTGGGCCTGCTTCGTTTTCCGTGGACGAGGCGCCAGTATCTGCCGGGCCGCACGCTCTGCGGCGATGCGCTTGAGGAGCTCGGAGGCGGGTTCGCTCCACAGCTCGTAGATGGAGCGGTGGCACTCGTCCACAATGATGAAATCAAAGAACTCCGGCGGAATACCGAAGTTGTACACTACGTCAGGTGGCTCACCCTTCCACGGGCGGGCGGAGTCGAAGGCAGAGCCTTCCTCGTTACCGGGGTCGAACTCCGGCTCGCCCTTGAGCATCGAGTACAGGCGCTGGATAGTGGTGATAACCACCTTGGCGGCGGGGTTGATCGCGTTGCTCTTGAGCCGCTGAACGGGGTAGAGGGTCGGGAACTTCCGCGGGTCATCGGGCGGCTCGAAGTTGGCGAACTCATCCTCGGCCTGCTTGCCAAGATTGGCACGATCCACCAGAAAAGGAATCCGCTTGGCCCGGCCAAATTTGAGGAGTCGGTAGGAAGTGTTCACGGCGGTAAACGTCTTGCCCGAGCCGGTGGCCATCTGGATCAGCGCGCGCGGATCGGCTTTGCGGAAGGACGCTTCGAGGTTCCGGATTGCCTGCACCTGCACCTTCCAAAGCCCCGCTTCATCCAGCTCAGGCAGTCCCTTCAAACGACCCGAAGCTGGGCCGGTTGCCCTACGAGTCCGGCAAGGGTTTCCGGGCGCGGAAAGTTGAAGACTTGCCGGCGTCGCGGCAGGGGGTCGAGACCATTGGTAAAATAGGTGACCGAGCCATTCGACTCGAAGAGAAACGGGAGAGGACGAACATAGGCAGGGAGGTTGTCGGGCAGGCCCGCCGCGTACTTTGCCGACTGAGCTCGACCCCAGTCAGGGTGCCTTCCGCCTTGGCTTCGACGGCGCCCAGCGCCTTCCGATCGAGATAGCGGAGATAGTCGGCGAAGCCGAAGCCAGGCTTCAGTTTGAACTCGCGAACGGCAATTCCCCGCCCCGCCGTCAGATCGATGGCATCCTTGTCCTGGACCCGCCAATCAGCGGCAGTCAGGTCTGCATCGATCTCACGGCGGGCACGCTGTTCAGGAGTCTCCGGCATGCCTCCTCATTCGCGTCTACGCCCCCGCCCCATGGCACTTCTTGTACTTCCTCCCCGACCCGCAGGGACAGGGGTCGTTCCGCCCCACGGTCGGAAGCCCGCTCGTGGAGGGCCCCAGCCGGCCCATCGAGGTATCCACCCTGGGCACCGGGGGCTGCGCGCCCATCGGCCCGGTACTGGTTCTGGACGGGCTGGTGAACAGCTCGTCCGCCCCGTGCGAAAGCTGCATCGGCGGCGGCGGCGGGGCCTGCCGGGGCGGCTCGGCGCTCACCTGGATCTTCAGGTACCGCTCGGTGAAGGTGGAGTGGATGTCGCGCATCAGGTCCTCGAACATCTCGTAGGCTTCCTTCTTGTACTCCACCAGCGGGTCCTTCTGGCCGTAGGCGCGGTACTGGATCGCGTTCCGCAGCAGGTCGAGATCGTAGAGGTGGTCCTTCCACTTTTCGTCGATGACCGCGAGCGTCACCTGCGAGAGCACCTGCTGATCCACGTCCGCGATGCCGATTCCCTTCCCGAACTCCTGGAGGTATTCCACCTTCCGATGGAACGCCGCTTCTCCTTCGGCCACCGCCGCCTTGATCAACCCGGCCAGATCTCTGGTCTGCCCCGGGTTCGCAATGGCTTCCGGAGTCACCAGGAACTGCAGCGCCAGCGCATCGAGGAGCCCCTTGCGATCCCAATCTTCCTGCTGCTCGGTGTCCTCGAGGAACTTGCGCACCGCGTGCTCCAGCGCGCTCGAGATCATCAGCCGAGCCTCGGCCTTGAGCTCCTCGCCCCGCTCCAGCGCGAAAAGCCGGAGGGAATAGGCGACCTCGCGCTGCTGATTCATCACATCGTCATACTCGAGCAGCCGCTTCCGGGACTGGAAATTCTGAAGTTCCACCCGCTTCTGGGCCGACTCGATGGCCACCATCACCAGCTTGCCGGTGATGACCTCGCCCTCCTCCTCGGCGCCGGTCCGGTCCATGTACCGCGCGATCCGGTCGGAGCCAAACAGCCGCATCAGGTCGTCTTCCAGCGACAGGAAGAAGAGCGAGGCGCCGGGATCCCCCTGGCGTCCCGCCCGGCCGCGGAGCTGGCGGTCGATCCGCCGTGACTCGTGCCGCTCGGTCCCCAGGATCTGCAGCCCCGCTTCTTCGGTGGTCAGGTCGAGATCCTTGCCCAGCTTGATGTCGGTGCCGCGGCCGGCCATGTTGGTGGCGATCGTCACGGCGCCCTTCTGCCCCGCCCCCGCCACGATCTCCGCCTCACGCTCGTGGTATTTCGCGTTCAGCACTTCGTGGGTGATGCCCCGCCGCTTGAGCATCTTCGAGAGCGTTTCCGAAACATCCACGGTCGTGGTACCGATCAGAATCGGAAGCCCCAGCGTGTGGAGCCGCTCTACTTCGTCGAGCACCGCGTTGAATTTTTCCCGCCGGGTCTTGTAGATCCGGTCGGTGTGATCCATCCGGCGGATCGGCTTGTTCGTGGGAATCACCGCCACCTCGAGCCCGTAGATCGAATAGAACTCCGACTCTTCGGTCTCGGCGGTTCCGGTCATGCCGGCCAGCTTGTCGAACATCCGGAAGTAGTTCTGGATCGTGATCGTGGCGAGCGTCTGGGTTTCGCCCTTGATCTGGACCGCCTCCTTGGCCTCGACCGCCTGGTGCAGCCCGTCGGACCAGCGCCGGCCGGCCAGCACCCGGCCGGTGAACTCATCCACGATCAGGACCTGGTTGTCCTGCACCAGGTAGTCGACATCCTTTTCGTAGAGCGAGTGGGCCTGCAAGAGCTTGTGGATGATGTGCAGCTTTTCGCTCTTGACCGCGTATTCCGCCTCGACCCGCTGCCGCTCTGCCCGCTTTTCCGGAACGCCCAGGCTCGGATCCTTCTCGATCCGGTGCACCGCCTCGGAGATGTCGGGAACCAGGAACATCTCCGGATCGTCCGGGGACAGCGCCGCCGCGCCCCGGTCGGTCAGATGAACCGAGTGGCCCTTTTCGTCGAGCACGTAGTAGAGCGACTCCTCGAGCCCGCGCATCCGCTGCTGCCGGGTCGGCAGCTTGCGATCGGCGATGTAGTCCAGCTCGGCCCGCTGGACCAGCTGCTTGACGCCGGTTTCATTCAGCATCTTGAGCAGCTTCTTGTTCTTCGGCATGCCCAGCTGGGCCTGGTAGAGTTTGGCCCCGGCATCTTCCTTGGTCTTGTCGCCGGCCAGGAGCGGCTCGGATTCTGCCATGAGCTGATTGACGACCGCCGTCTGGCGCCGGACCAGCTCCGCCACGGGGCGGTTGAAGATCGTGTACTTCTCGTCGCCCTCGTTCCCCACCGCACCGCTGATGATGAGCGGGGTGCGGGCCTCGTCGATCAGGATCGAGTCGACTTCGTCCACGATGGCGTAGGCATGCTCGCGCTGGACCCGCTGATCCAGCGAGAAAACCATGTTGTCGCGGAGATAGTCGAAGCCGAACTCGTTGTTGGTTCCGTAGGTGATGTCGGCGTTGTAGGCGTCGCGCCGGGCCGGGGAGGAGGGCTCGGTGTCGTCGATGCACCCGACCGTAAGGCCCAGGTACCGGTAGATGTGCCCCATCCACTGCGAGTCGCGGCGGGCCAGGTAGTTGTTGACGGTGACGAGGTGCGCGCCCCGTCCGGCCAGCGCGTTGAGGTACAGCGGCAGGGTGGCGACCAGGGTCTTGCCCTCACCGGTGGCCATTTCGGCGATCCGGCCCCGATGGAGCTCGATGCCGCCGATCAGCTGCACGTCGTAGGGCACCATGTCCCAGACCAGTTCGTGCCCGGTGACCATCACCGTGGTACCCATGAGCCGGCGGGTGGCCTCGCGCACCGTGGCGAACGCCTCGGGCATGAGCTCGTCCAGCACCCCCTTGAGAGCCGCCTTGTACTGCGTCTCCACCGCGTGGGCCCGCTCCTCGAGCGCCATCCGCTCGGTCGGGTCCTCGCAGTCGTGCTTGGCACGGCGCACATCCGCCAGCTCCTGCCTGAGCGCGCCGGTCTTCTCGCCTATCCGGGTCCGGAAGGCAGCGGTCTGTCCCTTGAGCTCGTCCTCGCTCAAGCCGGACAGCCGCGTCTCGTGCTCGTGGATCTGGAGCACGACCGGCATCAGGCGCTTGACCTCGCGCGCCTGCCGGGTTCCGAAGACCTTCTCCACCATCGTCTTGATCATGCGTTCCTATTCTTCCCGGTACAGCCGGTGCGCGGCGATATACCCGGCGACCGCGTCCGGTACCCAGTAGCGGATGGAGCGGCCCAGGCGCACCCGGACCCGAATCTCGGTGGACGAGAGGTCCACCCGTGGCACTCGAAGGGTGCCGCCCTCCCCACCCCGAGCAAAAACCTCAATGCGGGCCAGGGCCCGTATGGCTGCCGCTTCGTGCCACCGCGGCAGCTCCTGCGCCGCATCCGCCCCCAGCAGGAGCACCAGCTCCGCGTCGGCGAGCTCGGCCCGGAAGGCGCGCAGGGTATCCACCGTATACGACGGCCCGTCCCGCCCGATCTCGACGCGGCTGGCGCTGAGCCTCGGGGCGCCGCGAACCGCCAGGTCCACCATGGCCGCGCGATGTTCCGATGGAGCCCCGTGCCCCTCCTTCTTGAGCGGCTGGCGACCGGCCACGACCAGCCGCACTTCGTCCAACTCGAGCGACTCTCCGAGCGAAGTGGCCGCTAGCAGGTGGCCAAGATGAATCGGATCGAAGGAGCCGCCGAAGATCCCGATTCGCACGCTATGGCTTCTCCGGCCCTCCGGTCCCGCCGGGGCCGCCCCCCGGCGCCGCGGGGCAGAGCCGACGCGGTCCGGCGGGATCGGGATGATACTGCACGATATAGGCGCAGGTTTCCTTCACATCCTCGGCGTAGCCCACGCGCTGATAGGACCGGAGCAGGTGCTCGAGCGCGCCCGGCACCACCGCCGATCGGGGGTAGTTGGCAATGAGGCTGCGAAACATCAGGATCGCCGAGTCGTCCGCTTTATACTTGAAGTAGAAGAGCGCGCTCTTGTACTCCTTCGCGGCAAACTTCTCCCCCAGCTCGGCGATTCGGAGCCCCGCGCGCGCCGCGGCAGGCGTGTTCGGGTAGCGGGTCACCACCTCCTGATACACCGTTCTGGCGGTTTCCCCGTACGTGGGGTCAAGCTCCGCCCGACGCCACAAGTCGGCGTATGCGTCACCGGCCCGGATCAATGCTTCCGGCGCGAGAGGATCTTCGGGACGTTCATCGGCCACCCGCCGGAATTCGCGCACCGCCTGGAGTTGACTTCCCTGGGCAAAAAGGATCTCGCCGAGGAAGAAATGCATCCGCAAGTATCGCGGGTCGGTAGTCGTGAGCAGCGGTGCCAGGAGATCGAATTCCTTCTGGGCATCGCTCCATTTCCCGCGATTGAAGGCCTGCTCCGCCACATTCCAGAGCGAATCGGCCGCCAGCGGCGCCCGAAGTGCCGGTGCGCTTTCGGGGCGGTTACGGCCGCATCCCAGGAGGCCCGAGAATACCAGCAGAAGCATGGAGCGTGACAGGTTCTTCAATGCAACTCCTCCAGCGACGGCGGCGTGCCACCGCCGAGCGTATTGAGCTTTCTCGAGGCCAGTTTGGCCAGAGAATCAGGCACTCCCACCGCCGAAACCACGGTCTGATACGCGATCGCGGCGCCGAGTACATCACCCTGAGCGAGGCGGGCATCGCCGAGCCCGATCTGGGCGCGCCATCCAGTCGGCGTGGCCGATACCGCCGCGATTGCCGCCTCGAACCACCGCTCCGCCGCCTCCGCCTGCTCCCCGGCCAAGGCGTCCAGGCCGAGCCGGAGCGCGCAGGCGCTTACCCCCTCGGACGCGCTGGCCCTGAGGCCCGGATCCCGGGTTCGCCGCAGCACGGTCTGCAGCGTGCGGGTCGCGGTCTCGCAGGCGGTGGTGACGCGCTGCGCGTTACCGAACGCCACCAGCAGCGAGTCCACGCTGCGGCCAGCCGACGCCGAAGCCAGCGCGGCCGGTAGCGCACCCAGCGCCTCCTGCGCCGGCAGACCGCTCGTGGGGGCGAGCGCGAACCGGCCCAGCGGCCGTCCCGGCGCCGCGGTCC
>JANNGX010000308.1:0-38024 GCA_031404115.1 Gemmatimonadales bacterium
AGGCAGGGTCCCAACGAGACGTTCATGGTATTGCGCAGGTCGTACACGAAGCTGTTGTAGCCGTAGGACCCCCCCAGATCGTAGGACCACCCGCCCGCCGTTCCTCTGAGACCGGCTGCGCCCGAGGCGTCCTTCACGGTGGGGTGAAATTCGGGGAGGTAGCCCAGCGGATAGATCTGGGGCCAGTTCCGGTCCGAGATCGCCTGGCGCCGGAACCCATTGCCGGTTCCTACGCGGCGGCTGTAGCCGCCAAAGGAGTAGAACTCGCTCGACCCGGACGCGCTGAGCGGGAAGCGCGCGTTGAGAAAGCCCACCGCGTCCCGGGCGAGGCCGTCGCCCCAGTGGTGATTGGGCTGAGGCACCGGATTGTTCTTTTGGGTCACCTTGCCGTTGGCGTCGATGGCGTCAGCGTCTCCGCCGGTCACCTGGTCTTCCGGGTCGGCTCCGGCACGATTCGTCGCATTGCGGTGACGGAATTCGCCAAAGACGCTGATCGACCCGCGGCCAACCGGGATTCCCCAGCCGCCGTTCACGTTGTAAGTGGTTCCGTCATCGGGGAAGGGCCCGGTCAGGTAGCGCCCGAGGTCGGCGCGAACGAAGGGGGCAAAATTGCCTTCCTTGATCACCAGGTTCACGACCCCCGCGATGGCATCCGACCCGTACTGCGCCGCCGCGCCGTCCCGCAGTACCTCGATCCGATCGATCGCGCTCGCCGGGAGGGCGTTCATGTCCACCCCGCTCGATCCGGCGCCCATCCCCGCGGCAAAGTTGTGCACCAGCGCGGTCCGGTGGCGGCGCCACCCGTTGACCAGCACCAGCGCGTGGTCGGGACTCAAGCCGCGCAGGGTGAACGGCCGGACGATGTCGCTGGCGTCCGCGACGCTTTGCCTCGGAAAGTTGACCGATGGAGAGAGCAGGGCCAGCACTTCGCCCATCTCGGTGGAGCCAACCTGGTGGATCTTCTCGGCGCCGAAGACATCCACCGGCACAGCCAGCTCCTCCGCGGCGGTGTGGCGGGCGCGGGACCCGGTCACCACGTTGATGGGGTCAAGGTGCACCATGCTCCGGGCGAGCACGAAGTCGTGCTGGACCTCGCCACCGGCCGGCACCGCGAGCTGGACCGCCAACCCCTTGAACCCGATGGTTCGGGCCCGAACGGTATGCGCGCCGGCCGAGACCCCCCGAATCTCGTAGCCGCCAGAAGCCCCGGCCGTGGCCCTGAGCAGGGTGCCATCCACGGTCACCACCGCGCCGGGCACCGCCGCGCCGGCGCTGTCGGAGACGCGGCCCCGAATCCGGCCGGTCTGGGCGGCCAGAGGGTGGGTGGATGACACCACCAGCAGCGCCAGCACCACGATGACCGTCCGCACGAGTGGCATGTCTCCTCCTCGAGGGTTGAAAACCGGGCCGGGAATGACCAAAGATGCCGGGAATGACCAAAGATAGCGTTCCAATACCTCTCCCGGCACTCATCAAGTCAAGAGGGGCACCCGGGACCCAATTGGCGAATCCCCCTGGCTCCAATTAACGTATTTAAGGCATGAGTAAGATGGACTGTCAGACGCCCTCGCGACGGCGCCACCCGGGCGACCGTCGCGCCGTCGTCCTGTGGCCATGGAGCAGCGAAGCATGCGGATGCGACGATTGGCAATCATAGGCGCCCTCCTGGCGGTCCCGCTCGTGGCCGGCGCCTTTCTGAGACAGAGCCCCCAGGGTCAGGACGGCGCGAGGCTGTTTGCGCAGGTCCTGCAGCGCATCGAAGACAACGCGGTCGATTCGCTCTCCCGGAGCGCCATCTACGAGAAGGCTGCACGCGGGATGGTCAAGAACCTCAAGGACCCCTACGCCGAGCTCTACTCGCCCGAAGAGATCGCTTCATTCCAGCGGAACACGCTGCGGAACAACTACGGCGGCCTGGGCATGCAGATCGAGCCCCAGGACGACCAGATCGTCGTCGCGCGGGTGTTTCCCAACACCCCGGCAGAGTCCGGCGGCGTCCTTGCCGGCGACCACATCATCTCGGTCGATTCGGTGGTTGTGACCGGCATGAAGCTCGAGCAGGTGTCCGGCCGGCTGGTGGGCAAGCCGGGCACGACCGTGGACGTCGTCTTCCAGCGGGCTGGAACACCGCAGCCGATCAAGGGACACTTCAAGCGGGCGGTGATCAAGGTTCCGGCGGTGCCCTACGCGATCACGCTCGAGGACGGCGTCGGCTATATCCCGCTTCAGAGCTTCAACGAGTCGGCGGCGGAGAACGTGGCCAAGGCCCTCTTGGACTTGAAGCGCCGCGGCGCCAAGTCGTACGTGCTCGACCTCAGGGGCAACGGGGGCGGCTCGCTGGATCAGGCGCTGGAGATCAGCGACCTCTTCCTCAAGCCGGGTCAGGAGATCGTCGTCGTGCGCCACCGGGGGCGGGATCCCGAGATCGCCTCGGCGACGCGGCCGTCAGTCATCGACTCGATGCCGGTGGTGGTGATGGTGGATGGCGGGACCGCGTCAGCCTCGGAGATTGTGGCCGGGTCGCTGCAGGACCACGACCGCGGGCTGGTGGTGGGCACCACGTCGTTCGGGAAGGGACTGGTGCAGACCCTGTTTCCGCTCGAGGGCGGCTGGTTCGTGAAGCTGACCACGGGCAAGTGGTACACGCCGAGCGGCCGCTCGATCCAGGCCGAGCACGACCGGCTGGGTGACGACCGGTTCGTCGAATACGCCAATGACTCGGTCCCGGGCGACTCGGCCCGCAAGCGGCCGGTCTTCAAATCCGACGCGGGGCGAAAGATCCTGGGCGGTGGCGGAATCAGCCCCGACATCGTGGTGACGCCCGACACCGCCACCGCAGCGGAGCGCGAGCTGGCCAAGGCAGTGAACCCGTTCTTTCAGCAGTGGTATGTCACGCTGTACAACTACGCGCTGGAGATGAAGCCCCGGCTGCAGCCCGACTTTGTCATCACCCAGGCGATGCGGGATGAGTTCTTCAGCCGCCTGACCAAGGCCAAGGTAGCAATCACCCGGGCGCAGTTCGACGCCGCCCGGCTGGTGATCGACCGCAATCTGGAGCAGCGATTCACCAGCCTGGCGTTTGGAGATTCGGCGGCGTTCCGGCGTGCCGCGGGCAACGATACCCAGATGAAAACCGCCCTGGAGCTGCTGCGCCGCGGAACGACGCAGCGGGGGTTGCTGGCGCTCGCGGGGAGCGAGGCCGCGAAGAAGAGCCAGTAAGTGAGCTAGTTCGTCGTCCCCTTCAAGATCCCGGCTCTGATCCGCAGCGCCTTCGCTGCGGCTCTGGGGTCCCATTCCAGCGCCACATTCACCACCAGCTCGCGCCGCACCACCACGTCGAGGGTCCGCTCCGTCTCATTGCGCCGGATCACCATGGGGAGCCGGGTGCCCTCGGCGTTGGCGTACCGGCGGCGGTAGAGCGCCCCGAAGTTGTCGTCCTTCACGTCGACGTCTCCCACCTTGACCAGCTGATCACCCGGCTCCAGGCCGGCGGCCTCGGCCGCGCTGCCGGGAGTGACGGCGGTCACGAACACCCGGCTGCTGTCGGAAACCGTGTTGACGCCGAGGCGGAGCTCGCGGGTCGAGTCCGCCTGATAGAGTATTCCGGCCAGCGGACCGACCCGCTTCCAGGGAAACTCCTCGCGGCCGTCGATGTACCGAGCCGCGAAATCGGCGAAGGACCGGCCCCCGGCCGCTGTGCTCACCGCGGTCCACCACCCCTCCGTGGTGAAGCCCTTGCCGTTCTTGAAGGTGCTCCGGTAGAGGCCGCGCATCACGTCATCCAGCGAGACGCGGTTGTCGCTCGCGTCCCGGATCAGGATGTCGAGCAGGAACCCCGCCAGCGAGCCCTTGTCGTAATAGATGTCGGAGGTGCCGTCGGTCGGATGAATCCAGGACGAGAGGGAAGCGTCCTCCAGCGCCACCGGGGGAAGGCCATCCACCTTCTGGCGCTTCCCGTCGGTGAGCGCGAGGAACACGGTCGAATCGATGATGCCGCCCCGCACCAGTGCCAGGTCGGCGTAATAGTCGGTGACGCCTTCGCTGACCCAGAGCAGCGTCGTCGGCTCGGGCTGGTCGTATCGGTAGGGGACCATCTCCGAGGGCCGGAGCCGCTTCACGTTCCAGGCATGAAAGACTTCGTGCGCAGTGATGGACGCGAGCAGCGGGGTACCCATGAAGCCGGGATGATAGATCCCCACGTGAGAATTCTGGTGCTCGAGCGCACTGCCTCCGCCGAAGGAGGGCTCGAAGATCAGCATCGTGGAATACACTTTCCACGGTGTCTCTCCGAACACCCGCGCCTGGGTGGGTTGGAACGCCTTGATCTGGTCCCACAGGGTGCGCCGCGCCGCGCCGCGGAGCTGGCTCTCCGGATAGGAGGCCAGACGGTGCCAGGTGTTGTCCACCAGCGCGCTATCGAGGTCGAACCGGCCAATGAAGAACGGCATGTCGACCAGATCGTGGTAATTGCCCGCGCGAAATCGTCCCGGCCCGCCATCGGGGTCGAGTCCGGTCACGATGCGCCAGCCTGGCGTGGTGCTCACCGACACGCGCGAAGGAAAGTCGAGCCCGGTTCCTTCAGGGAAGGGGAAGACGTTGGTCCCGTTCACCAGCAGGAAGTCCGGCTTCGACCACGCCATGGCGTTGTCGAGGGAATCGGCCAGAAAATCGAATCCTATGTCGACGGTGCCGGCCCCGGTGGGACGGACCCGCCAGGTGTCGTAGTCGGCCTTGTCCCACACCAGCGCGTTTCCGGCACTCCGGGCCTCGAAGGCAGACACCTTTCTGGCGTAGTTGCTGAGCTCGTAGGCGCCCGGAGTCCAGGCCGGCACCGAGAGCAGCACCGGCCCCGCGCGCGCGACATCGAAGTGCATGCCTACGCGCACGGTACGACGCCGCGCCAGTGCGGAATCGAAGGTGAGCTCGTAGCGGATGTTGGTAATGGACGGAGCCTGGACCGCCGGCCGAGCCGGCGCACGTTGGGCGCTGATTGCGGAAGCAACCAGACACATGGAGCCCAGCAACATCAGGGGACGGGCTGACACGGTGAATCCTTTCCTCGGACGGTGCGTAGGGAAATCATGCCTCTCGCTAACACGCTGATCAACGCCGGCGCCCTCGCGGGCTGGTTGCTGCTCAATTCCCGCCCGCTCGGGGCGCAGCCCGCGGTCGATTCGCTGCTCAACGCGGAGCGCGCAGTATCCGACGCAAGCGGGCGGGGCACCTTTGCCACGGCGATCGTCGATGCGCTCGCTCGCGACGGGACCGTCCTCTGGCCCAACGCGCCAGTCATTCACGGAGTCGAGCCGGTGCGGCGCCTGCTCTCGGCGCAGCGTCTCCTCGATTCGCTCCGGATCACCTGGCAGCCCCTTGGCGTCGAGATGGCCGCGGACGGTTCGCTGGGCGTCACGTGGGGCGTGTCGGCCGCGGGACGCGACGGAGCCGCGCCCCACATCGGGCGTTACATCGCCGCTTGGCGCCGGGAGTCGGGCAACTGGAAGCTCGCCGCCTTTGTGGGCCTGAACCTCCACCCGCTCGCGCCGACGACCTTGCCCAAAGATGTCGGGCCATTGCGCCTGCCAGCGCTCCCGGCTCGGGGCCCCGGGGCCGAGTTCATCGCGGCAGATCTGGCCTTCTCCCGCCTGGCCGGAGACTCGGGAGCGGCCGTGGCGTTCGAGCGCTACGCCGCGCCCGAAGGATTCATGTTTGGCGGAGGTTTTGTCAATCGCGGTCCCGCCGCTATCCGGAACATGTTCGAAGGAGGACCGGCCACCGCATGGACGTGGCATCCGGTCCTCGCCGGTGCGGCGGCCTCCGGAGAGCTGGGATACACGGTGGGAGAGGCCGTCATCACCCCCGAAGGGGGCCCGTCCCGCTACTCGAAGTATCTCAGCATCTGGCGCCGCCTGCCTGATGGATCGGTCCGCTATCTCACCGATGGCGGGAATCCCCGGCCCGCCACGCCCTAGGGCAGCTTGATCTCCAGGATTCGGGCCTGCTCGAGCCGGGCGCTCGCCTTGAGCCGCCCCGCGTCATCGTATGTCTCCCCCACTGACTATTGGCGACGTAGAAGAAGCTCTTCCCCCACACCGTGCCGATGGTAGGCTCCGTGGCCATCGGATGTCGATCGAGCGGATCGATCGCCGTGATCCGTCGCCCACCCGGGTCCAGGGCCAACCGAACAACCCGCGCGGGACTTGCGCCGTTCTGCACGCCGATGAGACCGCCGTCGTACCATACCAGACCGTCGATACCCAGCGCCGTGGTTCGGGGCGGCGTAGCCAGCGCCCTGACCTCGCGGGTGTTCAAGTCCACTGCCACCACGCCGTGCGAATAATCGGCCACGTAGAGTGTGCGCCCCGAAGGTTGCAGCGCGGGACCCTGAAGCGAGCGGAACAATGGATGCCGCAGGAATTCCTGCACCTGATCGCTCCCCTTCAGCACGCGCCAGATCACCGGATCCTGGCTGTCGGTCGCGTAGACGTCTCCGTTGGACGCCACCACCAGGTCGCCGAGCAGATGCCCCTGGGATGAGACGGGCAGCAGGTAGCGGGATTTGAGCCGGCCGCTCGCAAGGTCGAAGGCGTAGATGCCCGAGCGTTCACTGTCGGCCGCGAGGTACCCCGCCATCTGGGAATCGCCGCGGTCGTGACCCAAAGAGTCCCGGCTCCCGGGTCGGTGCGGACACCGAGCACCGCCCAGAGACCATCCTGCCCCTCCTTCACGATGTCTTCGGCAGTCCCATCCTTTGCTACGCGGGTAACCTTCCGGTGCCGGATGCTTCCTACGTACCAGACGCCCCTGGCCGAGTCGTGGGACATCCCCTCGGGAAAGAAATCGGCCTGCTCGAGGGTGGCCGCCACGCTGCTCTTCGACCAGGGCTCCGCGTTTGCGGCCAGCCGGCGGATCACGGGACGAAGCACGGGCGCTTCTCTCACCTTGACGAAGTCGGAATCCGCGGCGACGTCCAGTGAGAAGCCGAGGTCGGCCACGTGGGTGAGAGCCCTCACCGTCTGGGCGGTGTCCGAGAGCCTCGCGGAGAGCGAGGCATAAACGGTGGCGTAGTAGGGTTGCTGCGGCCAGGCCTCAAAGGCCCGGCGGGCAAGGTCGCGCGCGGCCGCCCATTCTTTCCGACGAACCAGCGGCGCCGCCTGCCGCCATGCCTCGCGGGCGACCCGCGCGGAATCGATTTCGGGATACTGGACCTGGAACAGCGACGCTTCCGCGAAAGGCGGATGCAGGAAAGCGAGGATGCAGAGCGCGAACAGCCGACGCGGCATGAAATCCGTAAAGTGTGGGGATACAGTCACGACGGCGGGTACCGAGGGCGGGTTTCAGCGGGATCAGGACACGGCGCGCTTGTCGAAGGTCCGGAGCCCCAGCGCCATGAACACCCCGCTGATGACCACCAGCGCGCCTGCTACCACCGGAAGGGACATGTGGGGCAGCGCCGGAGTCAGGGCGCCGCGCATGCCTTCCGAGACGTACACCAGCGGATTGACCAGCACGAGCACCTGGACCACCGGGGTGGCCGAGAGGGCCTTCCAGGGGTAATAGGCGCAGCCGAAGAAGATCATCGGCGCCACGATCAGCCCGAACATCAGTCCGATCTGCTCGCCCTTGATCGCGGTGCCGAGCAGGAGTCCGAAGGCGGAGAACGCGAAGGCGCCGAGGAGCGTCATCACGATCACCAGCCCGAAATGGGCAAAGTCGAGTCCGGCGATCGGGCCCATGATGAGCCGCGCGACCGGCAGCACGAACAGCGCGGCGATCACCCCCTGCACGGTGCCGGCGAGCACTTTTTCCACCGCGATCACCCACGTCGGTACCGGCGCCAGGAGCCGGTCCTCGATCTCCTTGGTCCAGCCGAAGTCCGCCACCATCGGCAGCGCTACCGCCTGCACGCTCGCGAAAGCCAGGCTCACGCCCAGCACGCCGGGCAGCAGAGCGCCGGTGTAACCGGGCTGGACGAAACCCATCTTGGGCAGGAGATATCCGAATACGATTGTAAACATGATCGGCTGCAGCGTGGTGCGGAGAAGGAAAAAGGGCAGCTCCCGCGACACGACGTGCACGTCACGGCGGACCAGCGCACCGAAGACCTTCCAGGGCGAGGGGTTCAATCGAGCTTTCTCCCGGTGAGCGAGACGAACAATGTCTCGAGGCTGGGCGGGGTGAGCCGTATGTCGGTCGGAGCGCGGCCCGCCTGCTCGGCGGCCCGGAGGATTCCCGGAATCGCCTCGCCGGCACGCTCGGAGTAGACGTGAAGCTCGTTCCCCTTGGCGGCGGGGCGGCTCAACCCCGGCAGCGCCTGGAGGGCGGGCACCACCGGCGCGGCCTCACCGTCGAGTGTCACCTCGATCAGGGTACCGCCCGGCGCGCGCGCCTTGAGACCCGCGGGAGTATCGAGGGCCAGCAACTTGCCGTGATCCACGATCGCCAGCCGGTCGCAGAGCCGGTCGGCCTCTTCCATGTAGTGGGTCGTCATGATGATGGTGCGACCCTGGTCGTGCAGCGAGCGCAGCACCTCCCAGAGCGCCAGGCGGGCCTGGGGGTCGAGGCCGACGGTCGGCTCATCGAGAAAGAGGATCTCGGGTTCGTGGATCAGCGCGCGGGCAATCATCAGCCGCTGCTGCTGGCCACCGGAGAGCTGATCGACCTTGGCTTCGCCCCGATCCCCCAGCCCGAGCTGGTCGAGCAGCGCCTGGGCGCGGGGCGTTGCCGTGGCCCGCGGGATACCGAAGTAGGCCGCATGAAAGATCAGGTTCTGTATCGCGGTGAGCTGGCGGTCCGGATTGGGGCGCTGGGGGACCACGCCAATCCGCTGCTTCACCGACACCGGATCCTTGCGGACGTCGACCCCCGCCACGGCGGCGCTGCCGGAAGTCGGACGAACTCGCGTCGTCAGCACTCCGATGGTGGTGGTCTTTCCCGCGCCGTTGGGCCCCAGCAGTCCGAAGAACTGGCCCGGCGGGACTTCCAGATCGAGGCCATCGATCGCGACGATCTCGCGACGATCTCGCGCGTGCCCGGGGCGGCCACCTGTGACGGGATGTTGACCGGCCCGATGTGGGGACCCTGGGGGCCCCGGCGCCGGACCGGGGGCGCGGGGTACACCTTCCGGAGGGCGCGCGTCTCGATGGCGGGGGGCATGGGATAAAGGTAAGAGGGGGCGGACCCGATCAATTACAGAAGCACGATCCCCCATTGCAGAAGCAGTTACCACCACCGGACGAGAACCGGGGATTCACGATGTTGTTGAACTTCGAGCCGAAGGTATAGCTCAGACCCGTGAATGCGTAGTAGAAATAGGATGTCTTGAGCTGCTTCAGCCGCAGCAATACCTCCTCATTCGAGGCGCCCTCCTTCTGAAGCGAGAGCTGATCGCGAACCCGGGAATAGCTCCCGTAGAAATCGAAGCTCAGACCTCTGACGATCCGGATACTACTCCCGACCGAGAGGCTGAGCCGGTTCTTGGACCAGTCATCCAGATAATTCGAACCGGTGAGTGAGGCGTTGACCGAGCCCCAGGGCTGCGTGGCCTCCAGCGATGCCGTCAGGCTGTGAAACGGCCGGGTTTCCTCGAGGCGGTTGAAGATCGTGGTATCGCGGTAGTTCGCGGTAGTTCGCGTGGGCCACGCCAAGCGAATAGACGAACACGAATTGGCGCTTCGACGACTCCTTGTACGGGTACACGTCGAATTCGATGCCCGGCGCCACCCGGGTGGATAGATCGAAATTGTCCACCGTCGAGCGCAGCGCGCGCGCGTCGAGCCCGAGCGACCAATGGTCGCCCAGGCTTCGCACCAGCAGCGTGCTCCAGTTGTAGTTGCTGGTGTTGCTCGTGAACACCGAGCTGTCACTAAGGGTGAATTCGCTGTGGTTGCGACCGCCCCGGAAGCTCGCCCGGAATTTCCAGGTGTCCGTCACCCGCCGGGCGGACAGCGATCCGCTGATGGAATTTGACTTGTTCTGGGATTCTCCGGAGAGGTTTCCGTTCACGCCGACCGTGAACACCCAGAGATTCCAGGGATCATGGGGTATCTGGGTGGTGGCGGCAGAAGCACCAGTGGGCGCCTGGTAGGTCACGGTGAGCCGGCCGGCCAACGGCCCCTGGGCGACATACCGCGCCAGCCCCAGTGAAATCCGCTGGCTGAGCTGGCGCCGGACTTCGTCGTCGGTGTCGCTCTGGCTGGTGGAGAACCGGATCTCGTCGTCGGATCCCAGCAGGGCCTTCAGCCCGATGTACTTGAGATTGTACTGCTGCCCGCCACCTCCGGTGCTCTGGGACGTGATCAACAGGTGCACATCCGCATCCTGCCGGTCGCGCATCCAGTTGACGTAGGTGATCTCGCGCCGGAGGTGGTCGCTGTCGCAAAAGGTGTTGCAGTCCAGGAAGACCCGGAGCGCCTCGCTCGCCGGGACGGCCGGCGCAGCCTGGCGCGCGGCGAGAACGGGAGGTAGCGCGGAGGCCAGGAGCAGCACGGCAGCAGCCGAGACGAACCGGTTCATCGGCATCAGGTTGCTCGCACGTTCGTTGTGAAGGGGGCCTGGGGTCCAGTAATATGACGCCAACCGGGCGGAAAAGGTTGCAGACGGGCCAGCACGGCGTCCGGCAACGGCCACTGGCGCGGTGTAGATTCCGCGTCCCAATGCATCCAATCATGCCGGTCGACCGCCGCGTCCTGGCCAAGATTCGGAAAATCTGCCTCGACTGGCCCGCCGCCAACGAGGCGATCAAGTGGGGCCGGCCCCATTTCATGGCGGGTAAAAAATTGTTCGCCAATGTCGGGCCCACCCACGAGCGGCCCTCCATCTCCATCAAGGTCACCCCACTGCTCCAGGCCGAGCTGACCGAGCCACCCGGATCCGTGCTGACACCGTACTCCGCCCACCAGGGCTGGGTCACCGTCTACACCGACCGTAAATTCGACTGGGACGAAGTGGCGGACTACCTGCGCCTCGGCTACCGTCTGGTGGCCCGGAAGCGGATGCTCGCGGAGATGGGCGCAGCAGAATCAAGGCCAACCCGGAGAAGCACCCGATGACCCGTCGTTACGCTCTGTCGCTGTTGCTCTGCTGCCTCGCGCTCGCCCCGGCCGCGCTCGCTCAGAAGAAGCGGGCCCAGGCGGGGAACCCGATCCAGAGGGAGTACCAGGCTGCCGCCGACCGGATCATCGCGGCTGCCACAGCCGACAGCGCGGCGTGGAACAAGCTCGCCGAGCTCACCGACGGATTCGGCCACCGGATCAGCGGGAGCGAAGCGCTGGAGCAGGCCATCGACTGGATCATCGCGCGGATGAAATCGGAGGGACTGGAGAACGTCCGCGGGGAGCCGGTGATGGTGCCCAGGTTCGTCCGGGGCCACGAAAAGGCCGAGCTGCTGAAGCCGCGCTACCTCAACATGCCGATGCTCGGCCTGGGCCAGAGCGTCGGGACACCCGAGGGCGGCACCACCGCCGAGGTCCTGGTGGTCACGAGCTTCGATGACCTCAAAGCCAAAGCCGCGCAGGCGGCCGGCAGGATCGTGCTCTTCAACGTGCCCTTCACCAACTACGGCCAGACGGTGGCGTATCGCGGCCGCGGGGCGGTCGAAGCGGCCCGGGTCGGAGCCGTGGGGATGCTGCTCCGCGCGGTCGGGCCCTACGGCATGCGGACCCCGCATACCGGATCGATGCAGCCGTACGACTCGACCGTGAAGAAGATCGCTGCCGCCGCCATCTCGATGGAAGATGCGTCCATGCTGCACCGGATGCAGAACCGGGGACAGAAGCTCGTGGTGCGGCTCGAGATGGAAGCGCACATGGAGCCGGATTCGCCCTCGCGCAACGTCATCGGAGAGATCGTGGGCCGCGAGAAGCCCGATGAGGTAGTGGTGTTCGGGGGGCACATCGATTCCTGGGACGTGGGTACCGGCGCGATGGACGATGCCGGCGGCGTGGTGATCGCGTGGGAGGCGGTGCGTCTGCTCAAGAAGCTCGGGCTCACACCGCGGCGCACCATCCGCGTGGTGGGCTGGACCAACGAGGAGAACGGCGGACGCGGAGGACAGGCGTACCGCGACGCGCACCGGAACGAACTGGAGAAACACGTGGCGGCCATCGAGTCCGACGGCGGCACCTTCAAGTTCCGGGGATTCGGATTCACCGGTACCGACTCCGCGTATGCGGTGGTGAATCAGATTGCCAGGTTGCTGAAGCCGCTGGGTGGCGACTCGGCCACAATCGGAGGTGGCGGGGCGGACATCGGCCCGATCATGCAGCTCGGCGTACCCGGCCTGTCCCACAACGTGGACGGGACCCGGTACTTCTGGTATCACCACACCGAGGCGGATAACGTCGACAAGATCGATCCCCGGGAGCTGGCCGAAAACGTGGCGGCGATGGCGATCATGGCGTATGTGCTGGCGGAGATGCCGGGGAAACTGCCTCGGGGAGGGCGGTCGGTAGGGCGCTAGAGGCGAAAGAGGCGAAAGAGGCCAGGAAGTGCCCTTTCCTAGCCTCCTAGCCCTCTTAGCCCGCTTAGCCCTCTTAGCCTCCTGCTATACCGCGTCGCTCAAGCTCGTAAACGTAAAGTCCCTGATCCGCATCGGCGGTACCATGCTGCCCTGCACCCGGATCGGGCGGCCCAGCGCGTCGATGTTGTTGAGCATGATGATCGGCGACTCGTTGAACCGGAAATTCTTGATGGCGTGCTTGATCTTCCCGTTCTCGATGAAGAAGGTGCCGTCCCGCGTCAGGCCGGTGAGCAGCAGGGTCTGCGGATCCACGAACCGGATGTACCAGAACCGCGTCACCAGCACGCCCCGCGCCGTATCCTTGATCATGTCCTCCACCGACGAAGCGCCACCCGCCATGATCATGTTGGTGGGGAACGGCGTGGCCGGTTTGCCCTGCTTCCTGGCCCAGAACCTCGAGTAGAACAGGTTGGCCACCACGCCCTTGTCGATCCAGGGGGTCCGCACGGTGGCGCGTCCATCGCCGATCCACGGGCTGGCGGGCACGTCGGGATCCCGGGGATCCGACCAGATGCTGATCCGCTCGTCTACCAGCTTCTCGCCCAGCTTGCTGGCTCCGCCCGGCTTGGAGAGGAAGCTGCGTCCCTCGTCGGTCTGGCGGGCGTTGAAGCTGCCCACGAGCGGCTGCAGCATTTCCACCGCGGCCTCTGGCTCCAGGATGACGGTGTACTTGCCCGGCTCGATGGCCACCGGGTTCCGCGATGCCACCGCCTTTTCCAGGGCGATCGCCGACGTTTCCTCGGGGTTGAATCCGGCCACATCGTTCCAGTCCCGCGCCACATACCCGGAGCCGGTGCCGTCGTTGCTGCGCACCGTCACGGACAGGCTGGCCTGGGTGGCCCGGTAGTACGCCGACAGGCCAGCGGTGTTGATCATCCCCTGCCAGTTGGAGCCATCCTGAAAGAAGCCGGCTGCGGTGCACTCACGGGCCGAAGCCGGTGTGATGCTCGAGCCGGCTACGCGAGCCCGGTACTCGGGGGTGATCTGCGCGGTGGCGGCGGCGTACGCCTTGGCGCTCGGCTCCACGTATTGCTGCGGTCCGATCGGCGGCATGAACTCGGGATCTTCCGGGGCCAGCCGGGCCAGCTCTTCGGAGCGCCGCACGCCGCGCTCGACACTGGCATCGTCGAATTCGTTGAGTGTGACGGTGCCGGTGCGGGTGCCGAAATTGGACTGCACTACCAGGGTGGTGTCGTCACTGGCGCCCGCAGTCGACACGCTGTTACGCGCATAGCGGATGTTGCCGCCCTGCCCGCCGAAGATATTGGCCTCGCATGCCTCGGCCTTGGAGAAGGACAGCGCCTTCTCCAGCAACTGCTTCATCTGCTGGTTGGTCATGTCGGGCATGGCGTCAGATCTTCCGCGAAGTGTTGAGGACGTTGACGTCGTTGAACCGGGTCGTGGACGAACCATGCGATACCGCGCTGACCTGCGGCGGCTGGCCCTTGCCGTCAAAGAAGGAGCCGCCCAGGCGGTAGTCGCGCCGATCGCAGACCGCCGCGGTGGAGTTCCAGAACTCGCGGGTGTTGGACTGGTACGCCACATCGCGCAGCATACCGGTGATCTTGCCGGCCTTGATCTCGTAGAATACCTAGCCGCTGAACTGGAAGTTGTAGCGTTGCTGGTCGATCGAATAGGACGAATCGCCGACGATGTAGATGCCTTTTTCCACGCCGGCGATCATCTGGGCCGGCGTCATCGGCCCGAGGCCCGGCTCCAGCGACACGTTGGGCATCCGCTGGAACTGTACGCTGCTCCAGCTGTCGGCATAGCAGCATCCGTGCGACTCGTTCTGGCCCAGAATGTGAACCTGGTCACGAATTGCCTGATAGTTGACCAGGACACCCTTGCGCACCAGGTCCCACTTCTTGGTGTCGACGCCCTCGTCATCGTATCCGACGGCGCCCAGCGAGTACTGCTGGGTCTTGTCGGCCACCAGGTTCACGTGGTCGCTGCCGTACTTGAACGACTTGGTCTTCCACTTGTCGAGCGTGGCAAAGCTGGTTCCTGCGTAGTTGGCCTCGTAGCCGAGCACCCGGTCCAGCTCCAGCGGATGACCCACCGACTCGTGAATGGTGAGCCAGAGATGGCTCGGATCGAGGACCAGGTCGTAGCGGCCGGCCTCTACCGACTTGGCGGTGTGCTTGAGCTTGGCCTGCTGCGCCGCCGCGCGCATGTCCTCGACCATGTCGTAGTACTGGCCGTACGTGGTGACGGTCGGCCCGGCCACTCGTCCCGCCGGGCGAGCCGAGAGATACTCCCACCCCATGCCCATGGGCGCGGAGAGCGCATCACGGGTCTCGAATTTCCCGGTGGTCTTGTCCACGACGGTGGCCGTGGCGTTAGGCCAGATCCGGTGCACGTCCTGCTCGATGTAGCTGCCATCGGTGGACGCGAAGTACTTCTGCTCGTTGACCAGGAAGAGGCCCGAGTCCACGAAGCTGGCGCCTGCTTTCAGCGCCGCTTCGGCCACGGCCTTGAGCAAGTCTGCCTTTTCGGCCACCGAGATCTCGAAGGCGTTCTTCTCGATCGGGGTCTTCCACGAGACCTGCCCGAACCCCTTCTGGGGAGCGAGCTGCACCGGCTCCTTCTGAATCGAGCCGTTGGCCTTGGCGATGGCGCAGGCCTTCCGGGCCGCCGTGGTCACCCCATCGGTGGTGACATCGTGGGTGGAGGCAAAGCCCCAGCACCCGCCCGCGATGACACGCACCCCGACCCCGAAGGACTCGGTGTTGGTGATGCCCTGAATCTTGGCGTCCCGGGCGTTGATGAACTGGTTCAGGTAGCGGCCGATCCGGACGTCGGCATAGGTGGCGCCGGCCCCCTTGGCCGCGGACAGCGCCGCGTCGGCGAGCGCCTTCCGGTCTTCGACCGGGATCGGGGTCAGGCTGCCGGACCACTCCTGTACGCCGGATCCAACACCGGGCATCCACGCCAGGCCGGCGGAGACGCCGGTCAGGTGGACGAAGTCACGCCGTTTCATGTCCTCGGGACCTCCGAAAGGGGAACGCTTGGGGGTGCTGATTGATATGACGCACGATCGGGACAGAGAGTTTCGTGCGGGGATCTATATATACCGGACCGCCACTCCTGGCGCGAACCGGATTGCGTTCGGGGAGAGTCCTAGGGAATCCTTCGGGTGAGCCCGATCCGATAGAGACCGGAAGCCGGCGCCACCGTGGTAATTCGGGTACCGTCCTTGACGAAGACCCGCCGATCGCCGATTCGGATCTCGACTCGGATGGCTCCACTGGGAATGGTGATGTCGAAGTCGGCGGTCGAGCCCCGGTTGTCGACGACCAGTCGATCGGAACTGGAGGTGAAGGTCGCGGCTCCGCTTCGGGCTCGCACAACGAGCTCGGTTCCATCGGTAACAACCACCCGGGCCTCCCCCACGCGCTGCGCATCCTGGAAGAGCACCACGAACGATGCACCGGGGACCACCGCAATGCCGCCGATCGGCGACACCGCCGCAACCGGAGCCGACGGCACAACCTCCGGGCCGGGAGTCCGGGTCGATCGAGCCGCCAGCGCGCTCATCCAGCCCCGCACCAGGGAGCCGGCTGCCGCGTCGGCGGCGCCGGCAAGCCCGACCGCCAGCAGTCCGCCCGCGGCCCAGCGGATCCAGATCACCCTGCGCCGGCGCGCCCGGGCCACCACGACAGCCACCTCGATGTTCGGTGGGGCATGATCCGCCTGGGCGAGCAGTGCCAGCACCTCGTCCTCCTCCCGTTGTGCACCGGTCAATCCCGCTCGGCACTCGCCACAGACCTCGAGATGGCGCAACAACGACCCCGGTTGCGCGGTGTATTCCTGGTGGAGGAATCGCTGGACCTGCTCGTCGTCAAGATGGGTCGAATGCAGCATCGCAGTGCTCCCGAAAGGCTCGTTTCGCCCGCGCAAGCAGGGTCCCGACGCTGGCCTCGTTCAGTTCCAGGGTGGTCGCCATATCGTGGTAGCTCATCCCCTCCGCCATGAGGAGCAGCAGCTGTCGTTCGCGTTCGGGAAGCTGGTCGAGCGCCAGCCGCGCTCGATCGCGACCGACGGTCACGAGCCGTTGGCGGCGACTGACGGTGGACCTGGCGTTCCGAAACAAGTTGAGCGCGACGGTGATCAGCCAGGCGTCAGGCCGGCCGGGAAGGGATCCCCGCTGGTACAGCTTCACGAGGCTTTTCTGGGCAAGATCCGCGGCAAGTTCAGGGTCGCCCGACAGCCGGTCGAGGAAGCGATTCAGCCGGTGAAATTGCCCGTAGAAGAGGGCGACGAACCGATCATGGAAGGAACGCGACGAGTGAGACACTGTGGCAGTCATGCCTAAGGAACCCCGATGTCGGCGGGTTTGTGACAGAGAAGAGGTCGAGCTATTGAGGCGGGACCGAGAGATGCTCTACCACGATCATCCACTGCCCGGCGATGCGGCGAAAGACGGCGGTCCAGGCACCCTGGATAACATGCGGGTGCCCGGTCGGGGCGATATGGGGGATCGACCAGGTCGCCGTCAGCACTGCCGCGTCGTCGCTCAGCCGGTCGACGTGCGTGTCGCCCCACACCCACCTGGCCTCGCGCATATTCTGCCCGACGTTCCGCCAGAACGTCGCGATTCCGGCCCGCAGGGACTCGGCCGACGCGATGATCCGCCCACCGCTCGCCGAGATCACCCGGCCAGTGTCCGGATACAAGCCACTCATCCGCTCGAGGGCCCCGGGCCGGCTGAAGTCGTAGGCCTGCTCGATTCGGGCCTTGAGGGTGTCGGTGAGCGCGGCATCGCTTTGGGAAGGTCGAGGCGCCGGGGCCGAGCAGGTGGCCAGCAGCGTCAGGAGCGCCGCGGTGATCGGAGTGACCTTGGGCCGGGAATTCATGTCCGTCTCGGGGGACGCTGGTGTATCATTGCGGGGACACTCGGCCGGGACGATGGGTGCCCAAACCCCGTGGCGCCAACGCCGGATGCTATGGCGCAGCAAATGCGAGCAATGGCGATCGATCCGCCCTTCGGTACCTTCATTTTGTAGCTCGTGAGCCAGGAGAAACCTGTGAGAGTCCGCATCCTCATCGCAGCGGTCGTGGTGACCAGCGGAGGGCTTGTTGCATGTTCCAAGCCCGCCACCCCGGGCACCAACGCTACCCCCGCTCGTCAGATCGAATTGGCCCAGCCCCCCCTCACCGACGGCGCAGTGGTGTCCGATCTCGAGGCACGCCAGGCCATCAAGCGGGTCCTGGTCCGGAGCACCAGCCCGACACCGGCGGTCCGGGCGATATCGATCGCCGAGTCTCCCGACATCGCACCCGCACCGCCCCATTCGATGAGCACGACGGCAACCTCAATGGCCGAAGCTCCCGTGGTCGCCGGTCTCGCGCGAGCACCGGAGGCCCCGGCGGCCGGTTTCGGAGGCTCGATCGGCCACGGCCTCGGGGCTTTTGAGGCGCCGGCGCCCGCGAGCCAGTCCCTGGGCGGGGGCAGCAGCCGGGGGCCGATGATCCTGGTCCGTGGCGGCCTGGGAAGCGTCGACGACAAGTGTGACCTCCGGGGCCAGCACCGGCCGGGGCTCGCGATCAACCGTAGTGCGCCGGCATTCGGGGGCTCTCCGCGAGGCGGCATCCGCTAGCCGCCTAGCCGGCGCCCTGCCCGCCCCGCTCCGCAATCAGCCGCATTGCGGGCCCGCTCACCACGGTCTTGTTGCCAAACACCTCACCCCACGCCAGTGGGGTGAGGCCGCGGTGTTCGCGCGTCGTGCTGCCGTCGCCCATCGTCACCGGCTCGCGCAGCGAGGCGCGGGCATTGGGGTCGGCGCCGTGATCCAGGAGTAGTTTCGCGAACGGCGCTTCCACCGGCTTCCTGCTGTGGGCCCACCCGCCAGCGTAGTTCATCCAGAAATTCGGAAACGACACGACCGTCCCAAACAGCGCCGTGTGGCCGCCGAATCCTTCGGCGTCGACGGCGGCCGGGGCATCAGCATCCATCCCGCGCTCCAGCAGGCAACCCGCCATCTCCAGTTCCTCGAACTCCACGCAGACGTGCAGCAGGGTCCCACCGGCGAGGGGGGTCCGTGGCAGCGCCTCATCCCAGGTTCCCGGCTTCGGGGGATGGCATCCCAGCTCGGGCGGGAAGATCTCCTCATAGGCAAAGGTGCGGCGCAGCAGTGCCGGATCGCGCCGCAGGTGCGCGTCGAGCAAGTCGATCCGGCCGCGATGCAAGGCCATCATCGGCGTGTCGGGGAAGTCAAATCCGTGCTCGGCGTACATCTCGAGGATCTGGTGCCTCGCGGGCGGGTTACGGGAATCGGTTTCGAGCACCACATCCACCGGTGCGTGGGGGTTCCCCCGCTCGTCCCGCATCTCCACACCGAATTCGAAGAGGAGCGCTGTTCCGGACGCGCTCAGGGTATACGCGGGTCCGTCGAGCGAGCCCGCCGGCGGCCGAGGAGCACCCAGCAACGTGTGAAGCTTCCGTGCGGTGCCGATCCGGCTCTGGAGTACGGCTCGGTCGAGCGCCCTCACGAGGTCGGTGGCACCAAGCTGGTGGAGCATCTCGATGATCCGGTCGCGGCCGAGGTTCGCAGCGTAGGTCATCGGGGGGCCCCAGTTGCTGTTCCGAATCCCCGCGTTCTCGTGCAGCAGATTGGGATGCTTCAGCACCATCTCGCGGACCGCGTCCACCTCATCGCGCCAGATCGCATCGATCAGCTTGCAGGAGAGCACGAGGCGGGGCCAGCTCGAGGCCTCGTAGCTGCGGGCCAGGACTAGCTGCGCGTCGGCCAGCCTGGCATTCGCCGGCTCGACCAGTTTGGGGTGGTGCTGGCGGAGGTCCGCGATCGCCGAGGGATCTCCCTCCCGGATGGCGCGGAGCAGGTCTGTGGCCTGGTGCTTCAGCTGATCGAGGTCGGGACGAACGGGCAGGCGACGTTCAGGCACGACCAGCTCCTTGGGGAATGCTCGGGGTCCGCCAACGTTGGGCTGAAAGAGGTTCGAGGGGAGGATATCGTCGCGCGGGTGGCCCGTCAACGAGGCGTTACGGGGCCTCGAGTGAGAGCGCCGGCCGGAGGGATTCGAGCGCGAGCGGGAGCGTCCGCACCCGCACGCCGGTGGCCGCGAAGACGGCATTGAGCACCGCCGGCGCGACGGCCGGTACCGGGGGTTCTCCCATGCCGAAGGGCCGGAGCGTGCTCTCCACGATGTGGGTCTCGACCGCCGGCATCCGGTCGATCGTGAGGATCGGGTATTCGGCGTAGCTCCTGGTGACCGTGCGACCACCCTCGAAGCGCACTCCGGGACCCAGCAGCGCTGACAGCGCCCACGCCACACCGCCCTCGAACTGCTTCTCCACTCCCGCGCGATTGATGACCTGCCCGCAATCCACGGCATTCACCACGCGGTGCACCCGGATATCGCCGTCGGGTCCGACCGACACGTCGGCGACCTGGGCCACCATCGTCCCCCGATGATAGGGGTTGCAGGCGATGCCACGCCCGACCCGTCTCCCGTCGGGGCGCGGTGCGAGCGGCTGGCCCCAGCCGGAGCGCTCGGCGGCGAGCCTCAGCACGCTGCGAAGTCGATCGCCGTTGCTGATTTCGATCGCTCCCCGTTTCACCGTCCCGGGGGAGGGGATCAGCGACAGACGCAGCTCCAGAGGACCCACCCCCGTGGCGTGCGCAATCTCATCGAGGAAGCACTCGCGGGCGAGCACCGCGCGGGGAAATCGGCGTGCGGCTGGCGCTCGGCGCGCCGCCCGGCACCATGACACGGTTCATCGTGGGGCGCGGGATGCGCTACGCGGTGGTGGGCAGCGGCCTCGGGCTGGTGGTGACGCTGGTGCTGGTGCACCGGCTCGATACGCTGCGCTTCGGGGTCAGTCCCACCGACGGGCTGACGATCGCCGCGGTGGCGACGCTCCGGTTGGCGGTGGCGCTGGTCGCCTGCTGGCTGCCGGGTCGGCGGGCCGCACGCATCAATCCCATCGAGGCAATTGGTTCCGACTAAGACGCTAAGACGCCAGGATTCCCAGGGCCTCGATATCGCGGAGGCGGGTTCCGTCATACATTGTGGCGGAGGGTTCACACCCGGGGGAGATCTGAAGCAGCACGCGGCTCATGCCAGAAAGCGCCGGTCACGGTCGGTCGGCCCCTTCGCCGAGCCGGCGGAATCCGCCAAGGCGGCGTCGCTCCGATACGTGAGCGATGACCAAGCCGGAATCCGCAGAAAACGCTCGGGCACGGGCTGGTCCTTTGCCGGCCTCGATGGGAAGCCCATTCGCGAGCGTGAGGTGCTGAAGCGAATTCGCGCCCTTGCGATTCCCCCGGCCTGGACCGACGTGTGGATCAGTCCGTTCGAGGATGGGCACCTCCAGGCCACAGGACGCGACGCAAAGGGCCGCAAGCAGTACCGGTACCATCGCCGCTGGCATGAGGTCCGGGATGAAACCAAGTACGGCCGGCTTTTCCATTTCGGCAGCAGCCTGGCACGGATCCGGGCCCGGCTCGACGAGGACCTCTCGCTGCCCGGCCTACCCCGCGACAAGGTGCTGGCCACCATCGTGCGACTGCTGGAGACCAGCCTCATCCGGGTGGGGAACGAGGAATACGCCCGGGCCAACGGGTCTTTCGGCCTCACCACAATGCTGGAGCACCACGTCAAGGTCGAGGGCTCAAAAATTCACTTTCGCTTCATGGGCAAGAGCGGCAAGTCTCACGAAATCCAGGTGGTGAACCGGCGGCTGGCGAAGCTGGTCAAGCGCATCCAGGATCTGCCCGGACAGGACCTGTTCCAGTACCTGGACGAAAACGAAGATCCCCAGCCGGTCTCCTCCGCTGACGTGAACGAGTACCTCCGCCTCATCGCGGACCAGGATTTCACCGCCAAGGATTTCCGGACCTGGGCGGGAACGGTGCTCGCCTCCTGCTATCTCGGGACCCTCGAGGACTTCGACCCTGATACCGCGCCGAAGGCCGTCGTGATCAGGGCCGTGGAATCGGTGTCGAGGCAGCTCGGCAACACCCCGGCAATCTGCCGCAAGTGTTACATCCATCCCAGCGTGCTCGCGGCCTACCAGGATCGGAAGCTGTTCGATCGCTGGGTCGAGGAGAACGCGACGGTGACGCCGCTGCCTGGATTGAGTCCGGAGGAAACGGCGTTGCTGGGATTCCTGGATCGGAGGTCGGTGCCGCGGAACTAGGGACGATCGATGTGGAACTGGTACTCACCACAACCCAGGCACCGGAAGAGGTACGCGGTGGGGCCGGTCTCGCGATTGAGCGACTCGAGCAGCCGGGTCGCGGCACCGCCCGAGATGCTCATGATGTAGACGATGTGCCCCAGAACACCTCCCTCGAGGTGACGATAATCCCTCCGAATATCGGCAATCCCGGCCGGAACAAGAAACGCGTTCGCGTCATCGCAGCAAGCCGGCCATTCCTCGCTCTGCCAGGCGTTGTACCCGGGCGTCCGCTGCGTGATCTCGGCAACCACCGATTCGGGCAGCGGGAGCGAAAAAGCCTCGCGGTTGACGAAGGTGGCATCGAATTCCCGGTGCGCCGAGCCATCGGCAATGCACCAGGGGCACAGCGCGCCCTCGAGCTCCGTTTCAGAGGAAACCGGGCCGGTATAGATGTACCCCCGGCGCTTCTGACAGCGCCGGCACGCGGCCTCCGACGCGATGAGGCTGCCGCTCGCGAGGGGATCGGGGTGGTACCGAAAGGTGGGAAGCGTCACAGCGCGAGCTCGTAGTAGACCATCGGATTGCCACGGCATTTCACCCGGCCGACCTCCTGAAACCGGCGCTTCATCGCCGACGACACACCGCAGCGCCGCCAGGGGGGCGCATCTTCGGGCGTGGCGGTTTCGAGTCGGAGCATGCCGTGGTCGTTTCAAGGGTCCGCGAGCCCGAAGCGATTTACCGAACCGGTCGCGGTGCCGGCGCCTTGCGCGGCATCATCTCATCGCGGTTCGCGATGTGGTACACGGTCCACGCCACCACCGTCGCGGCCTGTTTCAGGTCCTCGATGACCAGGCGCTCGTAGGTGTCCACGTTGGAGTGGTGGCTCCGGATGCTGTACTCGATCGGGTCCTGGATGAAGTTGAATCCGGGAACACCGACACGGTCGAACGACTGGTGGTCGGTGCCACCAGTGTTCCCGTTCCGCACCGCCAGGACGCCCATGTCGCGAAAAGGCGAGAGAATCTGCTCGAAAATGGGCACCACGGCCGCGTTCGACTGGCTCCAGATGCCCCGGATCTTCCCGGTGCCGTTGTCCAGGTTCACGTAGGCCGAAATCTTCGGCAGTTCGTCCTTGTGTATCCGCAGGTACCGGCTGGATCCGATGAGGCCCTGCTCCTCGCCGGTCCAAAGGCCGATCCGCACCGTCCGCCGCATCGGCATGCCGAGCGTCTTGAGAATCCGGAGCGCTTCCATCATCACCACGGAGCCCGCGGCGTTGTCAGTGGCGCCGGTGCCGGAGTGCCAGCTGTCGTAGTGGGCGCCCAGCATCACCACTTCGTCCGCCTTGTCGGTACCGGGAAGCTCGGCGATCACGTTGGCCGGCGTGCGGTTATCGTCGAGGAAGCGGGTCTGGAGGTTGAGCTCGACGCGCACCGGCAGCCCGCGTTTGGCCACGCGATAGAGCGTGCCGTATTGCTCGTGCGCGATCAGCAGGTGAGGAAGCGGGTTGTAGATGCTGTCCCGGGCGCGGACGTTGTCGAAATGGCCGCCGTTCCGGATGACGCCGTAGGTCCAGCCGGAGGACTGGAGCACCGCGGCGGGCTGCTCGGCACGGATGACGGCGGCGCCGAGCGCGTTCATGGCCGAGCTATTGCGGAAGGCGGCCAACTGCTCCGGCGTGGGGCCGCCCTGACCTCCGCCCTGCAGCGGTGGATAGAGCAGATTCTCCAGCGATGTGCGCCGGTCGGACGGCGCGAACTCCGGTCCGATGACCGGCGGCGCGCCGCGAAGTACGCAGGCGCCCTTCAGCTTGCCGGCGTACTTGGCCACGTCCGCCGAGTCCTGAATGTCCAGCACGATCACCGGGCAGGTGATTGTGGCGGGCCGGCCCCGGGCGTCGAGTGTGCTGCCGCTCCACGCCTGCGGATACGCGTCGAGGGGCTTGCTCCACGGCTCCAGGATGCGTCCGCTGTACGACATGACTTCCCAGCCGCGGCCGAAGGCGGTATCCCAGGGTTCGACTTTGACATTGGACAGTCCCCAGGACCGGAAGGTCTCCGCGGCCCATTCATTTGCCTTCCGGCTGCCGGGCGAGTTGGTGAGCCGGGCTCCGATCACGTCGGTGAGGTACGACGCCAGATCATCGAGCTTGGAGCGGTTCATCCCCTCGTCGCGGATTTTCTGAACCGCGGAGAGATCCACCTTTTCAGCGACGACCTGTGCCCCCACGGAAGCGGTGGAAAGGGCCAGCGCGAGGCCAGCCGTGAATACGGGACGGAGCACGATCATGTTGGGATCCTGGAAAGAGATGAGGCTATCACGGACGCGCCAGTGCCGCGAGGCGGCTTTCAATTTCTGCTTTGGGGAGCCACCGGCCCGCCACCATCACACCCGCTTTCCGGCCGACATTGGCGATATCGGTCAGCGGATTCCCGTCGAGCAGCACGAGATCGGCCCGTTTGCCCACTTCCACCGTTCCCGCTTCGGCCTCGTTGCCGAGGAAGACGGCGATGTTTCGGGTGCCGGTGGAGAGCGCCTGGTAGGGCGTGAGCCCGGCCGCAACGTAGGTGCCGAGCTCGCGGGTGACCGAGAAACCGGGCGCGTTCCAGAGCTGGGGAGCATCGGAGCCCAGGGCGATGCCCACGCCGGCATCATGGAGCGCCTTGAGAGTGCGGCGGCGCAGATCGATGAAGCGCCGGCGCATGTCCAGCGTCATACCCGGGGCATTGCGCATGTTGTTGGTGGCGGTGGTCCACTGCTGAACCTGCCCGGCCGGCACCCACCGCATGTCCGGATGCCCGGCGAGCTGCTCGACCGGCATTTCGCCGGCCATCGCCTCGAGGAAATACTCGGTGGGCACGATCCACACGCCCCGGGCCCTGGTTTCGGCCACCAGGGCCGGGAGCTTCGATGCATCCAGCTCGTTCATCAGGCTGACCCCGAAGAAACCGCCCTGCGCGGTGGTGAGGGTCGCACCCTCCTTCAGCATCGCCTCGAGGTAGCCGTCGATGTGGTCGATGGTCGCGTAGCGTGCCGCGAGTGCGCGCCGAAGCCCCACGTCCAGGGGAATGTGGCCGGCAAACCGGATGCCCAGTCGGTCGGCGGTGGCGGCCATGGAATCGAACGCTGCGCGCGACACACCGGGGTGGATCTTGAGCAGGTCGTATCCCAATGCCTGCTCGGCTATCACCATGCGGACAGCGGAATCGGGGCTGGGCACCGAGCCGCCGCTGAACGACGGTCCCGAGGCCCAGATGCGCGGGCTCAGGATCTCACCGCGGGCGGCGAGGTCCCGGAAGTACAGGTGGCGCGGCGTGCCGAGCATGCTGCGAACGGTGGTTACCCCGTTGAGCGCGAAGAGCTGGAGCACCCGGGAGATGGTGCTGTCGGGCGCAGTGCCGGGCGGCACGTGCGCGTGCATCTCGGCGAGGCCGGGAATCAGGAACTTCCCGGCACCGTCCACCCGAACGGCGTCATCGGGCACGCGAACCTGCGCCGCCGGACCCATCGCTGCAATTCGGCCTTCCCGCACGACCACGGTCTGACCGGCGAGCACCCGGTCGCGGTCCATCGGTACCACGCTCACGTTGACGAACGCCACCGGCGACGCGGGGGGGCGCGGGCGGCGGAGCACCCGCCCGGCTCGAGCCGAGGTCATCCTGCCCTGGTCCACTTCCACCTGCCCGTTCACCACGACGTACTCGATGCCCACCGGATACTGGTGCGGCGCCGCGAACGTCGCCTTGTCGGCGACTGTTGCAGGGTCGAACACCACGAGGTCGGCCATGAGGCCCACAGCGATCCGGCCGCGGTCGGTGAGCCCCATCCGCCACGCGGGTAGCGAGGTCATCTTGCGGACCGCGTCGGGCAGGGTGAGCACCTTGAGCTCGCGCACATAACGGCCCAGCACCCGGGGAAAGGTGCCATACGCCCGGGGATGCGGCACCCCCTCGCCGGGCTGGCTCAGCGAGCCGTCGGAGGCGATGGCGGTCCAGCGATGCTTCATGATGCGCTGCACGTCGCCTTCGTCCATGACGTGATAGACCATGCTGGCCCCGCCCTGCTTCATCCCCTCGAGGACCAGGGGCACCGCGCCGGGGGAGGTGGCGGGCAGGCCCCGCTCCACCGCCCAATCGTAGAGCGTGCGTCCCTCCAGGTCCTTCTTCCAGCGCACGCTGGCGAACTGAACCCGCTTGAGATCGCCGCCGCCCCGGTCGTTGTCGAGAATGTCGATGATGCCCTTCACGATGCTGTCCTTGAGCACCGGGTCGGTGAGCCGCCGCTGAAAGGCGGTGTCGCCGCCGGCCTGGGCCCAGGCGGGCACCAGGACGGCGAAGCTGGTCGAGCTCGCGGTGTAGGGGTACTGGTCGGCCATCACATCGAGCCCCGCCGCGCGGGCGGAGTCAATCATCGCGAGCGTCTTCGCACTCGCGCCCCACATTGCCCGGCCGACCGCTTTATGGTGAGTCAGCACCACCGGAATTCTCGCCTCGCGCGCGATGCGAATCGCTTCGCCTACGCCGTCAAGAAGGCCGAGTCCCTCCTTCCGCAGGTGCGAGGTGTAGATCCCGCCCGAATCGGCGGCCACCTTCGACACCGCGATCACCTCTTCAGTCGTAGCGTAGGTCTGCGGCACGTAGAAGAGTCCGGTTGAAATGCCGAAGGCCCCTTCATGCATCGCCTCGCCCACCATTCGCTGCATGGTGGCCAGCTCCGCCGCGGTGGGCGCCCGGTCACTCCGCTCGAGCACGGCCTGCCGGATGCTGCCGTAACCGACCAGCCAGCCGATGTTGATGCCGAGTTTTTCTTTTTCGGCCCGCTTGAGATAGGCGCCGAAGGGATACGGTCCCCCGCCGTCGGGGCCGGCAAGCGTGGTGGTGACACCCTGGCGTACCCGGCTCTCTGCTCCGGGCAACCGAAAAACGCTTTCGTCGTGAGCGTGAATGTCGATGAACCCTGGCGATACCACCCGTCCGGCTGCGTTGATGACGTGAGCGGCCCTGGCGCGGGGAATCGCGGTGCGCGAGACCAGCACGATGCGATCGCCCTTGACCGCGACGTCGGCACGGAATCCTTGCGCACCGGTCCCGTCGAGCACCATGCCGCCGGTGATGAGGAGATCGTACGCGGGCTGCTGGGGAGCCTGCACCAGGACCAGAGCGGCAGCGAGTAGCAGGTTCATGGGGGTGCTCCTTGAGTGCACGGGCGCGGGCAGTGCCTGGTGGCGGGTCAGGCCGAGCCGGCGCGGAGAGTGGGGACCGAGGCCGGCCAGGCGCGTGCCGGCCATCATCTCGCGAACGGCGTGAAAGAACAACGCACGAGGCCGGTTCCGCGTTGACCCGGCCGCAGCTTCATTTCGAGAGCCTGCGCTCGAGGAGCGCGGTTCCCCGCGTCAAGTGGTCGACATACCGTTCGGGGGCGATGTTGGTTCCGCAGACGATCAGGCCGACCTTCTTTCCAGTGAGCCTCTCACGAAGCGGGCCCATCAGCGCCGCGGCGGCGGCCGCCGCCGCCGGCTCCACCGCCAGCTTGGCCCCCCGGGACATCACCGCGAGTGCCTCACGCAGCGCATCGTCGCTCACCAGGACCAGATCGTCGAGGTTGCGGCGGCAGAGCTCGAGGCTGTAGGGCAGCGTGTAGGGGGGACTCAAGCTGTCCGCGATGGTGCGGTAGCCGCTTTCCGGCACCCGCTCCGTCTGGCCGGACCTGAGGCTCCTCACCATGACATCGTTGGCCTCGGGCTCGACCCCGATCACCAGGCAATCGGGTTTCATGAGCTTGGTGGCCGACGCAACGCCCGCCGCAAGCCCGCCGCCGCCTACCGGCACGATGACCGCCTCCAGGTCGGGAACCTGCCGGAGCAGCTCCCGTCCCAGCGTCGCGGTGCCCAGTGCGGTCCGGAGTCCTTCGAAGGGATGGACCAGCGCCCGCCCCTCCTCCCGCTCGATCCGGTCCGCGAGCGCGAACGCCGCGTGAACATCCTCCGCCAGCACGACCTCCGCACCGAGCGCCTTGCAGCGCGCAACCCGGAACGGGTCGGCACCTTTTGGCATGACCACCTTGGCGCTGGTGCCGAGCGTCCGGGCCGCCCAAGCCACGGCAATGGCATGATTGCCGGCGCTCACCGCCGTGACGCCCTTGGCGAGCTCCGGTAACCCCAACCCCAGCATTACGTTCAGGGCACCGCGGGCCTTGAAACTGCCGGCGTACTGGAACAGCTCCAGCTTGAGGACGGCTTGGGTGCCCGGCGCCAGAAACCGCTCCGTCAACTCGTCCCGCCACTCCCAGACAGGGGTTTCCCGAACCATCGGAGCCAGGATCCCGGCGACAAACTCGATGTCGCCCAGCGCAAGATTGGGAGAGTTCATCTCACCGCTGTGCTGCCACTGGCCGGGCTGGTCGTCTGACAGGGTGGAAAGCGGGCCAACAGAGGCGGAACATGGGGCACCTCGTGAACAGGATACGCATTGCGGTTGCCACCGGACTGGTGGCCCTTGCGCTGGCTGGATGCAGCCGGAACCAGGCCGACACCGGCATCATTCCCAGTCAACCTACGATCCTCAGGGTGGACAACCAGTCGTTCAACGACATGAGGATCTATGTGATTCAGGGAGGTCAGCGGATCCGGGTCGGGACAGCCAACGGGAAGCAGATTTCCACCTTCAAGCTGTCGAGGAGCGTCATTTCCGGCTTCACCTCGGTCAGGGTCCAGGCCGTGCCGATCGGGGCCAACGGGAACTCGGTGAGTGAGGAGATCTCGATCCAGCCCGGCGAAGAGCTGGAGCTGAGGATCTCCCCCTAGAGCGCCGAGCGGAGGACGTCGGGCCCCACGTTTCCTCCGCAAAGGATGACCACAACCGTCTTGCCGCGCCATGCCTGGGCCTGGCGCAGAAAGGCGGCCAGCGCCACTCCTGCAGCTCCTTCAACCGCCAGGTGATGCGCCTCCAGCACGGTGCGCATTGCCTGGCGGATTTCGTCTTCGGACACAGTGACGAATAGGTCGCCCAGAGTCCGGCACCAGTCGAAGGTGATGGCCCCCTCCTCCACCCCGCCCGCCGTCCCGTCGGAGAGCGTCGGTGCCGACGGGAGATCGAGAATCCGCCCCGCCTTGAGGGACTCGATCATGACGGCCGAATTTTCGGGAGAGCACCCCACCACCGTTGTCTCCGGCCAGACCGATTTGAGATGGGCGGCCACGCCGGAGAGCAGGCCGCCGCCGCCAAGCGCGATGAACACCGCATCCACTGCGGGCAGGCGGCGGGCGATCTCGATTCCGACGGTGCCCTGCCCGGCTACCACGGCAGCGTCGTTGTAGGGGGAGACGTAGGGAATTCCCTCTGTGACGGCGAGGCGGCGGGCATGGGCCTCGGAGACAGCCGAGTCATTGCCGTGGACCAGGACTTCTCCTCCGCGAGCCTTGATCGCCGCGACCTTGGCCGGATTGGCATCGGCGGGAACCACGATACGCGCCCGGGTCTCGAGCGCCGCGGCGGCATATGCCACCGCGGCGCCGTGATTCCCGGTGGAGGCGGCGATTACCCCCCGGGCGCGCTCAAGCGGGTCCAGAGCGAGCAGCTTGCTGAACGCCCCCCGGGCTTTAAACGAACCAGTATGCTGAAGATTCTCGAGCTTGAGGTAGAGTCGGGCACCGCCGGCATCGATGGGTGAGGGCTCGAGCGGTGTTTCCAGCACCCACGGACGGATCCGGCTCTCCGCCCGCTTCACCTCGGCCGGGAGATCAGCCAAGGCGATCATTGTGCATTCGTTCCGGCTCAGACGGCGCTGCGGAGCCGGCTCTCCCGGCGGAGCCGGCGAAGGTGGCCGAACCCGACCATACGGCCGCTCTGCTCGTCCCACAGCTTGAGGCCGAGGGTGCGAACCGCCTCACCCATGGTGAGGGTGGTGACCTTCTGGAAGGTCGGATTTTCCGAGTGGCAACGCTCCAGCTGATAGTTCGGAATCCGGGGGCTCAGGTGATGCACATGGTGGAACCCGATGTTACCGGTGAACCACTGCAGCACCCGGGGAAGCCGGAAATAGGAGCTCCCCGCCACCGCGGCGGTGGCGTAGTCCCACTCCTTGCCGCCCTTCCAGTAGGCGTCCTCGAACTGGTGCTGCACGTAGAACAGCCATACGCCCGCCGACCCGCTCAGCAGAAAAATGGGCAGCCAGATGAGCATGACATCCTTGAACCCGACCAGCAGCGACAACACCGCGACCAGCGCGGCCAGCGCCAGGTTGGTGAGATGAACGTTCAGCTTTTCTTTGCGACCCGCGATGGCCTTGGTGGGCCAGCGGTGCTTGACGAACAGGAACGCCGGGCCGGCCACCAGCAGTGTGAGCGGGTTACGGTAGATGCGATACCACACGCGCCGCAGCCATCCCGCCTTGAGATACTCCTGGACCGTCATGGTGTTGATGTCCCCGGTGCCGCGCTGCTCCAGGTGACCCGACGTGGCGTGATGGATGGCGTGCTCGCGGCGCCAGTGGGCGTACGGCGTGGTGGTCAGGATGCCGGTGACCCAACCCACGACGTCGTTCCAGGTACGGGATGGCAGAAACGACCCGTGCCCGCAATCGTGCATGATGATGAACGTGCGGATGGTGAGTCCGGCCGCGGGAACAGCCAGCAGAAGCGTGAGCCAGTAGCTGACCGACAGGCTCCAGTACATCACGATGACGGTAGTGATCAGCAGCCCCAGCGTGGTACTGAGCTGCCAGAGCGCGCGTTTAATGCTCGGAGTTTGATAGCGGGCGACGATATCTCGCCAGGTACGGCCGGAATCGGTCATGCAAACCTCGGGAGAGCGGGTAGCTAACTCCATTAATTTAACGGGCTTGTGCCCCCCTGTCGACTCAGGAAGGCTAACCCTTGTCGGTATCGGTAGTTGGACCCTGAATCTTCGGTCAGTGCCCGGAAAACTCCAGCAGGCTGTAAACCCGTTTTCCCAGCCGTTCGAGCCGGGCTCGGCCTCCCAGAGCCGGTAGATCGATCACGAAGCAGCACTCCACCACCTCGCCGCCCGCCAGCTCGACCAGCCGCACCGCGGCTTCGGCGGTGCCTCCGGTGGCGATGAGGTCATCCACCATGAGCACGCGCTCGCCGGCGGCGATCGCGTCGATGTGCATCTCGACCCGATCGCTGCCGTATTCCAGCTGGTAGTCGTGGCCCACCGTTCGCGCCGGCAACTTGCCCTTTTTCCGGATCGGCACGAACCCAGCGCCGAGTTCCACCGCGAGCGCGCCCCCCACAATGAATCCGCGGGCTTCGACTCCAGCCACCTTGGCGATCCGCGCGCCATTGTACCGGTCGGCGAACGCGGCGATGGTGTCTCGAAAACCCTGCGCGTCGGCGAAGAGGGTGGTAATATCGCGAAAGAGGATGCCCGGCTTGGGATAATCGGGGATGGTGCGAATCAGATCGCGGAGCCGGCTCACAGCACTCGTCCGGCCACTGCGCTGAGATGGGCCACCACCGACGGATCACGCGCGTCGGGCGCGGTCATGATGGCGCCGTCGAGCGCCCGATCGCAGCGGGCCGGGCATGGCACCGGGCGATCCCGGAGCCCGGGAGCGACACGGCGCACAACCTCGCGTGCCCAGACCACATTCCTCGCCATGACGGAGAGAACCTGCTCGACCGTCACGTGATCGTGTTCCGGATGCCAGCTGTCCCAATCGGTGACCATCGTGATGCCAGCGTAGCAGAGCTCGGCCTCGCGGGCCAGCTTGGCTTCCGGCAGGCTGGTCATGCCGATGACCGATGCGCCCCATTCCTTGTAGAGCCGGGATTCGGCCTGGGTGGAGAACTGCGGGCCTTCGATGACCAGGCAGCTTCCGCCCCGCACGCAGGGCGCGCCCGCTCCCCGCGCGGCAGTCTCGGCGAGGGCTCCCAGCCGGGAACAGGCCGGGTGTGCCATGGCAACGTGCCCGACCAGGCCCGCTCCGAAAAAACTGTTCTGTCGCGCGAACGTCCTGTCGATGTACTGGTCAACCACCACGAAGGTGCCCGGCGCGAGATCCTCCCGGAGCGAGCCCACCGCCGAGAAGGCCAGCACATCGGTGACGCCGGCGCGCTTCAGGGCGTCAATGTTGGCGCGGTAGTTCACCTGGCCGGGTGGAATCCGGTGGCCGCGTCCATGCCTGGGAAGGAAGGCCAATCGCATGCCGTCAAGCTCGCCGAGGAGAAGATCGTCGGACGGCTTGCCGAACGGACCCACGATTTTTTCCCAGCGGGGACGCGCGAGCCACTCGATGTCGTAGATACCGCTGCCGCCGATGATGCCGAGCATTGACCGAAGCTATCGCGCCGCGGCCGGGGCCGCCATCTTTGATCGCATGGTGATTCCAGAGCCGGGCCCGAGCGTGCCACGCCGCGGCGGGTCGCTTCGCGCCTTCATCGGCCGCACTCTGCTCCGGCTCATGGGGTGGCGAGTCGATCCCAACCTCCCGGACCTGCCGAAGTTCGTGGCGATTGCCGCCCCCCACTCCTCGGGATGGGACTTCATTGTCGGAATCGCGTTCGTCTTCGCGATCCGGCTCGACGCCCACTATATCGGCAAGGCCGAGCTCTTCAAGGGCCCGCTGGGACCGCTGATGCGCTGGCTGGGCGGCTTACCGGTGGACCGGAACCACCCCGAGGGCTTCGTGGAGCAGACCGTAGCGTTGTTCACGGCCCACGAAAAACTGGTTGTGGCCCTGGCGCCGGAGGGAACTCGCAAGCCGGTTACGAAATGGAAGACCGGCTTCTATCGCATTGCGGTGGGCGCAGGAGTACCGATCGTACCGGGATATTTCGACAACGGTCGCCGCGCGGTGGGCCTGGGGCCGCCCTTCCACCCTACCGGAGACGTGGAGACGGACATGGCCGCGCTCCGCGCCTTTTACGCAAAGCTCCCGCGGCGGGATCAGACCGGTGGAACGACGTGACCCTCCCTGGCGAGGCGTTCCCGGGCCCATGCGTTCACCGGTGGGGTGGCACCCCGCTCATCCGGATGGTGCACCCGCCAGCGGGCGATGTGCACCTCGTGCTCGGCGTGGCTCTGCAGGCCGGTGGCGAGTTGCCCGGCCTTGCCGATGCCCGGGGCGCGGTCCAACGGCACGGCATAGTCGCATGAGGCGGCGGTGAGCGGTGCTCCGCAGGTAGTGCAATTGGGCACAGGATTGAGGATTGAGGGTTGAGGGAAACAAACCCCCCGACCCTCAATCCTCAATCCTGAATCCTGAATCCTCAGGCCAGACGCACGGGAATCTCCCGGGGCTTGGCCGAGGCCGCCTTGGGCAGGGTGAGAATCAGCACTCCATGCTCGACCGTGGCCTGGACGCGGTCGGGATCTACCGTGACGGGCAGGGTGAAGCTCCGCTCGAAGCTGCCATAGGCCCGCTCGTACCGGTGCCACCGCTCCCCATTCTGTTCCGCCAGGGCCTTCTTTTCCCCGCGAACCGTGAGAATCCGGTTCTCCAGATTGATCTTCAGATCTTCCGGGCGGACACCGGGAAGTTCCAGCACGATCTTCAGTTCATCCTTGTCTTCGAGCACGTCGCAGGACGGGGTCCAGGCGGTGGCCTCCGCATTCCCATTCCAGGCGGGCTCGGTGAAACGGCGCGTCATCAGCAACATCGTTCACTCCTTCTCGTAGGCTGTGGTGTCGGCGGTTCGGGCCGATCCGATCCGGCCCGTTATCCAGGAGATTGCAGCCCGCGTGCCGTGCCGGACACCACAATGTCGGCCAAAATGGCAAGTTCTCCGGCCGAGGATTGGGCCTCTTGACGGTCGAAATGGCAAGGGTTGGACAAAATGAAGAGGCGAGGTCGGTGACCTCGCCCCGGTTCCGCGATCCTGGTAAATCGGGCCGCCAGGTCAGGCGCCCAGGGGCTCGCGCTCGAATTGCTGCCGAAGACCCGGATGCCGATGGACCAGCGTGTAGCTCATGGCCAGGAGGGAAAGCGTGTTCGCCGCCAGCACCGACCACCAGGGAAACAGGAAGCTGGTGCCGGTGAACACGGCATACGTCACCATGAAGAAGAAGAGTTCGAAAACGACCGCCACGATCATCAGCCCGAATCGCGCCAGCGGCGACGACATCGCGAGATGGACCATGTGGGTGACGACCACGCCGAACAGCGCGAACGCGCCGAAGTGGAGGAGCGTGTACGCGACCACCGGGCCGGTGGCGGGCGGGCTCACGACGGGATCGGTGATCCCGTAGAGAATGACCTGGCCCAGCACGCTGGGCGTTGAAAGCGGGCGGCCCTGCAGCAGATCGGTGACGAGAAACCACCCCGCCACCACGACGGCGCCGATCGAGCCGGTCAGGATCCCCTCGCGCAGGAGATCGTGCTTGTCGGAATTCCCCATTAATCCTCCTTAGAACCCGGGCCTCCGAACGATGCGCCCGGCAGGGAAATCCCACAAGGGGAGCACCCGGGGAACGACTACGCGGCCGCCACGCGCCAGGCGCGAGCGTGGCTTTCCAGCCGGCCGGTGGCGCCCAGCGCCACGATGGCACCTGGGCCCGCGCCGTCGTCGGAGAATCTGAGAAAGATCATGGAATGGGGATGCTCAGCGGCCGAGGAGAAGCACCAGCGCACCCATGACGAACAGCAAGACGGCAAACCCCCTGCGAAGCACCTGATTCGGGACGTGGGCACTCAGTCGGCTGCCGACGGCCACGCCCAGGAACGCCAGCGAGCAGAATATGAAGACGGCTCGCCAGTCCATCAGGCTGTTGCCGTGATACCGCGCCACCGCGGCGATACAACTCAGCATGATCAGCACCAGCGACGTGCCGATGGCCTCCTTCACCGCAAGTCCGCCCAGGACGATCAGGGCCGGCACATAGAGAAATCCGCCTCCCACTCCGACGAAACCGGTGATCAGCCCGACTGCGGCGCCGATGAGGGTGATGAGGGGAAGCGGGCGCGCCCGCCGGACGCCCGCGGCAATCGCGGGCTTGGGCAGCAGCATTGTGACCGCCGCGGCGAGTACGACCAGGGCGAACACCAGGAGCTGCACCTTGGGGTCGACCCGGAGCCCCAGGTCGGCACCCAAAATCGAACCCACCACCGCGGGGGGACCGAACGAGAGCGCGGCGCGCCAGTTGACGGTGCCGCGCCGCCAGTGGTTGGCGGCGCCGAATCCGCTGGTCAAGGCGACGATGACGAGGCTCATCGGGATCGCCGCTTTGACCGGGTATCCGAGCAGGTAGTGCAGCACCGGCACGGTAAGAATCGCCCCGCCTCCCCCCAGCAATCCGAGCGAGAGGCCGATGAACAACGCGAGGGCGTAGCCGACCAGGACGGCCGTCACACCCGCGCGAGTCCCAGCCCGGCCAGGATTTTCTCCATGAGGCACCAGCGGGTAAAGGCGGACTGGACCAGGTTGAGGCCCACGAACGCCGTGAACAGAAACCAGTACGGGCTCACCCAGTACCCCAGAGCCAGTGAAGCGAGCACGAAGGTACCCGCCACGAGGCGAATCGCGTAGTGCATGGACATGATCGCTCTCCTCAGGAACAGGGTCAGGCGGCCTCTGCGTAGAGCAGCGGGATAACGACGAGCGTGAGCAGGGTGGCGACGACAGCCCCGGACATCAGGGCGATCCCGAGTCCCTGGAAAATCGGGTCCGCCACCATGACCGCGCCCCCGATCACAACGGCGGCGGCGGTGAGAAGGATCGGACGTGCACGGACCACTCCCGCCTCCACCACGGCATCGGTTAGCGGCGCACCGCGCTCCCGGGCCAGCTCGATGAAGTCGACCAGCAGGATCGAGTTCCGGACAATGATTCCCGCGAGCGCGAGCCTCCCGATCATGGACGTGGCCGTGAAGAACGCTCCGGTGATCGCATGCGCCGGCAGGATACCCGCCAGCGTGAGCGGGATCGGCGCCATGATCACCAACGGCGTGGTGAACGACTGGAACCACGCCACCACGAGGAAATAGATCAGCACCAGCACGGCGGCAAACGCGATGCCAAGATCCCGGAAGACTTCGTAGGTGATGCGCCACTCTCCGTCCCAGTTAAGGCTCACCGATTCGGTGGAAGCGGCCGGGCCGGACCAGGTCGGGCTGATGCCGGCCGCCTTGAGCGCGGGCCCCATTGCGAGCATCGCGTACGCGGGGGATTCGAGCACCCCGGCGACGTCGCCGGTGACATAGATGACCGGTTTCAGATCCTTCCGAAACCGGGGAACCGGGGCGAGGCGCTCCTGCTGCGCCGCAACCGCACCGAGGGGAACCAGGCCGCCGCCACGACTCACGATCGCGAGGCTTCGTAACGCGCCGGAACCGGTGCGGCCAGATTGAGGCAGGCGGACCACGATGGATACTGGCTCGGCAGCGACCGAGTCGTGCAGCGCGCCGGCCTCGACCCCGCCAATGACCCCGGCGGCCCGCGCGAGGTCCGCCGGGCTCAGCAGGGCGAGCGCCGCCTGGTCCGGCCGGGCGGAAAGCACCAGCTCGGTGCTCGGTGCCCGAAGCGTCCAGTCCACATCCACTACGCCCGGGGTGGAGTCGAATATCCGGCGGACCGCCTCGGCTGCCCGCCGCCGGCTCGCATCGTCGGGACCGTAGATCTCCGCTACAAGCGTGGCGAGGACGGGGGGACCCGGCGGAATCTCCGCCACCTTGACCCGCACACCGGACCGCAGGCCGGCGGTAACGATGCGATCCCGCAGCCGGACTGCGATGGCGTGGCTCTGTTCGGTACGGGCGTCCTTCGGAATGAGGTTCACCTGCAGATCGGCGACCTCCGGTCCCTGCCGCAGGAAGTAGTGGCGCACTAGGCCGTTGAAGTTGAAGGGCGCCGCGGAGCCGGCGTACACCTGCACGTCGCGCACGGCGGGATCACCGACCAGCGCCTCCGCCATCTCCTGTCCCACGCGGAATGAGGATTCGAGCGGCGTTCCCGCGGGGAAGTCGAGGATGACCTGGAACTCGCTCTTGTTGTCGAACGGAAGCATCTTGACCGTTACCATCCGTGCCAGGACGAGCCCCATCGACCCGAGCAGCAGGATCACCACCACGCCGTAGAAGAGGAACCGCTCGCCCCGTCGCTCCAGGAGCCGGCGGAGCCATCCTTCGTACCGGCGCGCCAAGCGGCCCGGTCCCGGGACTTCGCGGCCCGGCGCATGCGGCCGAATCAGCCGGAGGGCGAGATACGGCGTCACCACGAACGCCACGCCGAGCGAGAAAAGCATCGCCATCGAGGCGCCGACCGGAATCGGCCGCATATACGGTCCCATGAGGCCGGTGACGAAGGCCATCGGAAGGATGGCGGCGATCACCGTGAAGGTGGCGAGGATGGTGGGATTGCCGACTTCATCGGTGCCAGTGACCGCCGCTTCTTCGGGCGACTCGCGCCGCAACCCCATGTGCCGTGTGATGTTCTCCACCACCACGATGGCGTCGTCCACCAGGATCCCGATGGCGAAGACCAGCGCGAACAGGGTGATCCGGTTGAGGGTATAGCCCAGCAGCTTGTACACCAGAAGGGTGAGCGCAAGAGTGACCGGCACCGCCACCAGTACCACCAGCGCCTCCCGCCAGCCGAGCGCGAGCCAGACCAGCAGCGCCACCCCGACCGTCGCGATGAGGATGTGGCTCAGCAACTCACCGGCTTTCTCGTTGGCGGTCTCCCCGTAGTTCCGGGTGACCGTGAGCTGGACCTCGCGCGGAAGCAGCGTCCCCCGCACCGCCTCCACCCGGCCGAGGATTTCGTCCGCAAGGCGTGCGGCATTCACGCCGGGGCGCTTGGCGATCGAAAGGGTAACGGCGGGTTGCGCGCCTCCGGATTCCCGCGACAGATGGGAGACGTACCACGCCGGCTCCCCCGGCCCATCGGTTACCGCAGCCACGTCCGCCACGCGCACGGCCCGGCCACCGGCGACCGCGACCACGGTCTGCGCTACATCCTCCGCGGTGGCGAGAAACCGACCGGCGCGGACTGGCACCGTCCGGTTGCCCGAGAGTACCGCGCCGGCCGGCAGCACCACATCCGCTGCCTGGAGCGCCTCGACCAGGCGGTCTGCCGCGAGTCCGAAGGTGGCCAGCCGCGCAAGGTCCGGTTCGACAAGGACGGTCCGCGGTTCTCCGCCGGTCAGCTCCAGCTGGGCAACGTCGGGGATTCGCTGCAGTTCGTTCCTGAGTTCCGCGATCACCTGGCGAAGCCGATAGCCGTCGTATCCCCCGCCCCAGAAGGTCAGGGTTAGGATCGGTACTTCATCGATGGTATGCAGCTTCACGAGCGCCGGCGTGCCGGAGAGCTTCGCGAAGACCTTGACCACGCTCCGTTCCGGGTCGTTGCCGACCGTGAACCGGACCGTGGTCATCGCGCCGCCGGTGGTTGCGACGCTGTAG
>JANNGX010000309.1:0-2544 GCA_031404115.1 Gemmatimonadales bacterium
TGTCGCGCCAGGCGAGCTGGCGCTCCGTGAACTGAATGTTGTACGTGGCGGTCGGCATGCGCGCTGGCGCGGGCCAGGAGGAGATTGGCGGTGTTGCCGCACACTGCCAGCAGGAGCAGGAGCATGATGCCCTGCAGCACGGTGAGCGCGCGGACCAGGAACCGCTGGGGGCCGCGGGGCCCGTCGGCGAATGCCAGGACCTGGCCGGTGATTCCCGCGTTGGTCGACGGGTAGAGCCGCGCCAGCCGCGCCATTTCCGCTTCCAGCTCCCGGCCTGCTCCCGCCTCGGTGGCACCGCCGGCGAGCCGCCCCAGGACGGCATAGACCCGCGCCGAGCGATCGGTGAGCTGGGCCGACCCGCTGAACAACACCGGGGCCATCGTGGCCGGCACCCAGAGATCGAAGGTGATCATCGTCACGGTTCCCTGGAATCCCTCCGGCGCCACGCCCACGATGGTGATGGGGCGGTCGTTGATCCGGAGCGTGCTGCCCACGATCCCCGGCGCCTGGGCAAACCGGTTCCGCCAGTAGTCGTGGGAGATCACCGCGACCGGCGCGCCGCCGGCGCGGGAGGCCTCGTCCGGCGTGAAGAACCGGCCCAGCGCCGGACGCAGCCCCAGCGCGCTGAAGTAGTTGGCCGACACCAGCATTCCGTAGGCGCGCTCGCTCTGGCCCGCGGTGCCGACGTTGAACGGGACCATCTGGGCGGCGGAGAGCTCGCGAAACGATGTGAGATTCGCGGAGAGATCCTGAAATTCGGTCCAGGAGACCCCGGGGTGTCCGCCGGATTCGCTGCGCGGCTCGACGAGGCGGATGGCGGCACTGTTCCGGACGCCGGGCAACGGCGATAGCACCAGCCCCTGGATCCAGGAGAACACCGTGGTGTTGACCCCGATGCCGACGCCCAGCGAGCCGACTACCACGCCGGCCAGCAGCGGCATCCGGAGAATGGAGCGGCCGGCATGGCGCAGGTCGCGGAGCAGGCTCATCGGTTAGCGCCCGTGGAGCTTGCCGAAGAAATTGGTGAGGCCTCCACCGGCGAAGTGGGCGATGAGGGCCAGCACGATGAGGACCGCCATCGCGATCCCGAACCGGGCCCATCCGGATTGCCGTGCCATGTATTTCTCCAGGACGCAAGGACGCAAGGACGCAAGGACGCAAGGACGCGCCAGAGGAGTTTAGCGGCGGGGGCGGCGGCGATTGTCATAAGGAGGTAAGAAGGGTCCGGTTCCCACCGGCAATGGTGTACACTCCAGCCATGGGCATCACGCTGCCGCGCCGGATCAGTCTGCTCTGGGTCCTGGCCGCCCTCCTGGGGGCGGCCGCGGTGCATTCTTCGATCCGGGCCATTCACTATCCCGAGCCGAGCACCCGGATCATGGAACATTTCGCCGAGGTGGCGGCGGAGTTTTCCGTGGCGGTGGCGGAGGGTCGGCTGCAGGCGCTGGCGCGGGAGTCGCTCGCGCCCGGCGCCGCGTTGGCGCTGCATTTCGTGGCCGATTCCAGCGGAGCCCACTGGGCGATCCTGAGCGCCGCCGGTGGCGAGGAGCTTCGGATCGATGCGCGCGCGCTGGCCGAGCGGCTCTTCACGCCGGATACGCTGAGCGAGTTCAGCACGGCGCTCACGGTGGCGACGGCGTCGGGCGCACTCCTCTACCGGACGCCCGGACCGGAGCAGCCCCATCACGCCACGATCCATCCGCGCGGCCCGCTCGCCGAGTTGGCGGTCACGGCCCGACTGGCGTCCGCGACGGGCATGCTGGCGTCGCTCCGCGCCTACTCCATCCAGCAGCTCTGGATGACCGGCGTCCTGCTGGTCTCCACGGTCCTGGTCGTGGTGATCGCGGCGGTGTACTCGCGGCGCGAGGCGCTGCTGGCCCGGGCCCGGTCCGATTTCATCGCCGGCGTCTCCCACGAGCTGCGCATGCCGCTCGCGCAGATCCTGCTGGCCAGCGAGACGCTGGCACTCGAGCGGGAGCCCGATTCCCGTCGGCAGCTCGGCCTGGCCACCTCGATCGTGCGCGAGGCCCGGCGGCTGGCCGGCCTGGTGGACAACGTGCTGCTGGTGGCGCGGTCGGGCGCGGTGGCCCTGCGGCCCACCCTCACCGCGGTGCGCGTGGAGGACCTCTTCGCCGAGGTGGAGGAATCGGTGCACCTCTCGGTAGAGGACGCGGGACAGCGCCTCGAGGTGCGCGCGCCGGCCGGGCTCGCGGTCCAGGGGGACCGGCACCTCCTCCGCCAGGCGCTCACCAACCTGGTCGACAATGCCCGCAAATATGGAAACCCCGGCCAGACGATCCGGCTGGGTGTGGCCGAGCCGGTGGGCCGCGAGGCGCACCTCTACGTGTCGAATGACGGGCCCGGCATACCGGCCGAGCTGCGCGAGAAACTCTTCGAGCCCTACGAGCGATTGCCTCGGGACCAGACCTCGGAGCGTACCGGGTCCGGGCTGGGGCTGGCCGTGGTGGCCCAGATCGCCCGGGCGTGCGGCGGACGAGTCTGGCTGGAAGCGGGCCGCCCGCAGGGAACCCGCGCGGTCCTCGC
>JANNGX010000310.1:0-8316 GCA_031404115.1 Gemmatimonadales bacterium
GTGGAGGCTCAAGATCGAGAAGAAGGCCCAGAGCGTCGCGAAGCGGAATGGCCAGCTCAGGGTCACGCCCCAGGACTGGGTGAGGAATGTCCAGAGCACACAACTGAGCATCAGCAGCAGCTGGGACCGCACCACCTTGTAGACCATCAGCATCCGCCGGGAGACCGGCGCGGGGAACAGGAGCTGGACCTCGGCCGGCTGAAAAGCCAGCGCTCCGGTCACGCCCCCTCCGAGCCACCAGGCGAGCACGGTGACCGCGAGCCCGAGCCCGCCGATGATGCCCAACGTCGGGCTGGGAGACGCCGAGGGGGCGCCCGGCCGGGCGAATACTCCCCAGAAATACAGCAGGCCAAGCGCCGCCGCGATCGCGTAGCGCGGACTGCGGAGCCGGCCGAGCTGACGGGCGATCCGGTTCCGGGTGGTCCGGGCGACGAGGAACGCGAGGGCGCCCGCGGCGCCGGTCACGCCGTCAACGAAAGGAAGATGTCTTCGAGGCTCTGGCCCGCCAGCTCCGGACGCTCGGTGACGATTTCCGGCAGGGTGCCCAGCGCCACGCAGCGGCCTTGCCGGATCACCAGGAGCCTGGTGCAGAGTTCCTCCACCAGGTGGAGCAAGTGAGAACTGAGGATGACCGCCGCGCCCTCGCGGGCCCGGTCGGCGATGGTCGCCCGCATTTTCTTGATACCGGCGGGGTCGAGGCCGGTGAGCGGCTCGTCGAGAATGAGCGCCCGGGGGCGATGCAGCAGGCCGCACGCGATGGCGAGCTTCTGTTTCATGCCGCGGGAGAGCTCGCCGGGCAGCGCGCGGGCCTTGTCGGTCAGCTCCAGCTCTTCCAGGAGCCGGGGCGCCCGCGCCGGCGCGTCGGCCACACCGTACAGGCGCCCGACGAATTTCAGATGCTCTGCGACCGTGAGGTAATCGAAGAGCTGCGGCTCGTCGGGTACGAAGGCCAACAGGGCCTTGGCCTCGGGACCCTCGGCGCGGAGGTCGTGCCCCGCGATCCGGATCGTGCCGGAGGTCGGGTGGATGATGCCGCAGAGACACCGGAGCGTCGTGGTTTTACCGGCGCCATTGGGACCGACCAGCCCGAGCACTTCACCCGCCGCGACACCGAACGAGAGCGACTCGACCGCGCTGAAGGCGCCATAGGACTTGGAGAGCGCGGAGACTTCGATCATGGAATGGAGTATACTCCGAAATGATTTTCCGTCTCGCCGCATTTGCCCTCGTGCTTGCCGTCGCAAGCGCCGGCGGGCTCGAGGCGCAGTGCCCCGACGGCACGCCACCCCCCTGTGCCGGCGCCCGGCCGGCCCCCCCTCCCCGGCGCACCAACCCGCCCCTCGACGAGCGGTCCTGGATCGTCCTTCCCTTCGACAATACCACCCGGGCTCCGGACATCGACTGGCTTCGCGATGCCAGCGTGGAGCTCCTCTATCTCGATCTCTCCCGGTGGAACGACCTCCGGGTGGTCGACGCCCGTCGGGTGGCGGACTTCATGCGCGAAGTACCCGCCGCCGCCGGTTCGGCCAAGCTCTCGCTCAACGACGCGCTCGCGGTGGCCCGCCGCGCCGGGGCCGGAAACCTGGTGATGGGGGATGTGCTGAAGCTGGGCAGCCGCACCAGCGTCACCGCCACCGTGTTCGACGTGCGGAGGGGGGAGCGGCTCCGCTCGGTGCGTGAAGAAGCCCTGTCGCAAGACTCACTGCTGCCGCTTTTCTCGCGGCTGGCGCGGGGCATCCTTCGGGTGGCGCCTCCGGCCGGCACCAGACTCGGCGCCATGGGGACATCCCGGGTCGACGCCTACCAGGAGTACCTGGCCGGTGTGCAGGCGCTCAATCGGTTCGACGTCGCGGAGGCCAAGCGGCGGCTGGAGCGGGCCCTCACTCTCGACACCGCCTTCGCGCTGGCGCACTACAAGTGGGCCATCGCGAGTACCTATGACGAGGCGGCGGCCAACGAGCGGACGGCGAAGCTCGACCCGGCCAAGGTCAGCAGCGTGGTCACGGCCATGTCCGACGACTCGGCGCGCGCCACCCACGCCGCCATAGCGGCGCGGCTCTCGGGCCCGCTCCCCGAACGCGAGCGCGCCCTGATCAACGGCCTGCTGGCCCATATCCGGCACGACTACCGGCGGGCCTGCGATACCTTCGGCGGGCTGGTCCGGACCGATTCGTCGGACGTCGAGGCGCTCTACGGGCTGGGCGAATGTCTCTTCAAGGACGATGTGGTCGAGCCGGTGGGCGGGGATACCACCAGATTCCGCTTCCGGAGCAGCTGGAACAGCGCGCTCAGCGTGTTCCGGCGGATCATCACGGTCGATCCGACCTTCCACCTCGCGTTCAACGACGCGCTGGCGATTCTCTCCTCCTCGGCCAGGATCGGGTGCCGGCGGAACGACCTGGCGCCGGCCTGCAGCCCTTTGCCCGACGCCATGGTCTTCGTCGGCCCCGTCCGACGTGACGCCGATTCCCTGGTGATCAATCCACGGGAAGCGACGTCGGCACAGGCCATCATGCTGCAGGCCTCGCAAGCCGATCGGTCGGGCACCCGGCGCAGGAATCTGGAAGAGGCCCGGACCCTGGCCCAGGAGTGGGTAGCGGCCGGACCCACCGAACGGCGGGCCCACCGGGCGCTGGCCCGCCTGCATCTGCAACTGGGCCAGTTTTCCGAGGCGGAGGCGCAGCTCACCGAGGCCGGCAGCGGCGGTGACGATCCGGAGATGCCGAAGATGCGGCTGGAGCTGGCCCTCAAGACCTATCGCGGCGCCGAGGTGGTGCGACTGTTCGACTCCCTGCTGGTGGCGTGGAGCGACCCCCTGCCCCATTTGTCCATCGCGTTCTCCAGTCCCGCGATCGGGCGGATCCTCGAGCCGGACACGCTGATTCGAGGGCTCTTCAGCCGAGTCGAGACGCCCTCGCCCCCCGCGGTCGTGGAATACTTCCTCCAATCGCAGCGGTTGGTCCTGGGCATGGCGGGCGACAGCGCGGTCGCTGCCGAGCGACGCTTGATTGCCCTGCTTCAACCCAGTGGGACCTGCGGTGCGAGCTGCGCCGGGTTCATGACGCCGAGCTGGACCTTCGGGCTGCTGCTAACCAGGAATCCGTGGCCCACGTTCGACTCCACCGCGAAGGGGCTCCGGATCGCCCCCGCCGTGGCGCTCTCCCGGGGAGACACCACCGCGCTCCGACGGGCCGCGGTGGCCCTGGACTCCGCCTCCCGCGCGATGGTGCGGACGGGCTCGGCGGAAGACGGGACCGGCATCCTGGCCACCGACGCCTTCCTGGCGCTCGGCGACTCGGCCACCGCACTCCGGATTCTCACCCGGGTGACCGATACGACGCTCCGGGTCACCCCGATGGAGACCCCGATCGGCGTGGGTATCAGCTTCGCGGCGGACCTCTGGCCCCGGACCATGCTGCTTCGGGCCGACCTCGAGACGGCCCTGGGCAATCGGAGCCAGGGCAGGATCTGGTATCAGCGCTTCCTGGCCCTCTGGTCCAGCGCAGACCCCGAGTTCAGTCCGGTCGTCGAGCGGGCGCGCAAGGCACTCGCAGCCCTCCAGTCCAACATGGTCATCCCATAACATGATCCGATCTGAGAACGTTTTACGCATATATGCGTATAGGGTTCGTAGTGCCGCCGCTTGGGTGACCTAACCCGGGATTCGTCGTCACACAGAAGGAGGGCATGTGGATCCGTCTCTTGCCAGCCAGGTCAACAGCATCCGGCTCACTCTTCAGGCGGTCGAGGCGCAGGTCGGCAGTGGCAAGATCCAGAAGGGAGCGCTCGACGATCTCAAGAGCGCGGTGGACGAGATCAGGCTTCGTATCTGGGCCATCATGTCGGCCGCGGCAGAGGGTAGCGATGGGCTGGCGCTGCAGCGGTTCCGGCTCCGCCGGGCCATCGAATTCTGCGATTCCCTGAATCAGGAATTCGAGGGCGGCACGATGAGCGCTCGGCACCGGGAGTGCGCCCTTCTCCTGGCGGTCCTGGGTAAGCTCACCGCCAGCCTGGCCAAGGCGCTGCCGGAGGCGCACTGACCGGAGGGTGGCACCCCGCAAGGCGCGCCGGCTGTCAGATCTCCAGTCGGCGCGGCTAAGCTCCGCAACGGCACCACGCCCGAATAGCCAGGAATTCGACAGTTCCGGGGCACATGGCTTGCCCTTCCAACCCTCATGTTCCCGCGACCCTTCTTCCCGCCGGCACTGGCGCTCCTGGCCACGTCTGCCTGCGCGGCTCCCTTCTCGGCGCTGGGACCAGGCGCCATGGAATCCGGGCGGGCGCCTGACGGCATTTCGCCGGACGCGTGGAACCACGCACTGGCGGCGCACCGGTTCGCAACGCTCGAAGGCAAAACCACCAGCCTGCTCCTGACGCTCATCGACTACAGCCGTCCCGCCACCGAACAGCGGCTCTGGGTGGTGAACGTGGGGACCCAGGAGGTACTCGAAACCGAGTACGTCGCGCATGGGCAGCGTTCCGGAGGTCTCCGAGCCACCCGGTTCTCGAACCGCGACGGCACCCACCAATCGAGCCTGGGCACCTTTATCACCGGGACCACCTACCTCGGGGTGCGGGGCCTTTCGCTCCGGCTTCGCGGCCTGGAGCCGGGGATCAACGACAACGCCTGGAGCCGTGGGATTGTGATCCACGGGACCCCCAATGTGAGCGCCGCACGGGCCCGCCAGGGATCCATGGGCCGCACCGAGGGATGCCCCGCGGTGCCGAAGGAATCGGCCCGGCGGCTCATCCGGCTGATCGAGAACGGCGTGATCGTGTTTGTGTGGTATCCCGATCCCGGGTTCCTGGAGACGTCGGAGTATGTCGACAGGGGAGCGGTGAGCGGTGAGCGGTGAGTCGTGAGCGGTGAGCAGCCTACCCTCTACCCCTAGTCCATACCCAGAACTGTGTCTCCCGCCGCCTCTCACTCGTTCTCAATTGTTAGGAACCCGTAACACGAGACGAGTCACCGGCAACCATGGGACACCTACGATGAAAACACGCCTGTCGGCTTCGGCCGCAATGTTCGCGAGCCTGATGGCTCTGGGTCCGCTGAGCGCGCCGAGCCATGCCCAGACCACCAGGTCGGCGCAGCCCGGCTTCAATCTCTTCACGGTCCAGCAGGACGTAGACCTGGGGCGGCAGTCCGCGCTGGAGGTCGAGAAGCAGCTCCCGATGCTGAACGATGCCAGCACCAACGCCTACCTCAATCGGATCATTGCACGGCTCGCCGCGGTAGCCCCCGGCGCCAAGTATCCCTACCGGATCAAGGCGGTGAACGACGTCGAGATCAATGCGTTCGCGCTGCCCGGCGGCCCGATGTACGTGAACCGGGGTCTTATCGACGCGGCCCGCAGCGAAGCGGAGCTGGCCGGGGTGCTGGCGCACGAGATGTCGCACGTGGCGCTGCGCCACGGCACCCACCAGGCGTCCAAGGCCTATCTGACCAAGTCCGGCCTCGGCATTCTGGGCGGGCTCTTCGGCAAGCGGGGGGGAAACACCTCCCAGATCGTGAACACCATCGGGGGCGTGGGGCTCAACGCGGTTTTCCTCAAGTTCAGCCGCGACGATGAGTACCAGGCCGACGCGACGGGCACCGAGATGATGGCGCGCGCCGGGTACGATCCCAACGCGATGGCCACCTTTTTCGAGCAGCTGCGCGCGCGGCAGACCCGGGAGCCAGGCAAGCTGGACACCTTCTTCAGCAGCCATCCGGCGGCGGCCGATCGTGAGGCCCGGATTCGCCAGCAGGCCCGTACGCTTGGTCCGGTGCAGACCCGGGTGGTGGGAGGCTTCGAGTCGATGCAGGCCCGAGTGCGCCAGGTCACGGCGGCGGGTGCGCCGTCCTCGGGAGGGCGGGGCCGGCTCGACCCGCCCGCGGAACAGCCCGCCGCCCCAGTGAGCCCGGTGGCCGTGGAGATTCCGTCCCCTTCGACCCGGTTCCTGCGCTTCGTGCAGCCCAGTGGGTTCTTCACCATCGATTACCCCGACAACTGGCGCACCTATGGGTCCGGCTACGCCGTGTCGATGGCGCCGGAGGGCGGCGTGCTGAGCACGGACAATGGGCAGCAGGTCCTGGTTTACGGCGTCATCCTCAACCACTACGCTCCATTTGAGGGTGCCACGGCGCGGCGCAACCAGAGCCTGCAGCACAACTACGCGCCGTTCGAGGATACGACCGCGACCCGCGGCACCCTCGAAGATGCCACCGATGACCTGGTGCGCCAGATCATGGCCGCCAACCCGTATCTGCGGGCGGAAGACGGCTCGGCGCGGCCGGAGACGATTGACGGGGCGCCCGGGTTTTCGGTGCTGCTCAACGGACGGTCGCCGGTGACGGGCGAAGATGAACGGACAACGCTGTTCACCCGGAGCCTTCCGGATGGACATGTGATCTACGCGCTGTCGGTCACGCCGGCCCGGCACTATGACGCCCTCGACCGGGCCTTTGTGCGCATGATGCGCACCCTGGTGGTGAATGACGACGCGATACACCGCACCGCGCGCAAGCGGCCGCTGGTGGGAAAGCAGTAGCGACCGATAACCGGGCGGCGGGAATCGGCCTGTGCTGAGTCCCGCCGCTTGCCCGTCTATGTAGTCGATGATACGAATTCTCTTGCTGCTGGCGGTTTTCATCCCCGCCAGCGCGTCAGCGCAGGATCCGGCGGCGTCCAGCGCGCTTTCGTCCGAGGCGATCCCTGCGGGCATTTCGGCGGAGGTCTTCCGCCACGCGCTGGCCGCCCACAAGGCGGCTACGACCGAGGGCAAGACCACCAGCCTCACGCTCGCCATCATCGACTACAGCCGTCCCGCGACCGAGAAGCGGCTCTGGGTGGTGGACGTAATCACTCGCGATGTGCTCGAATCCGAGTATGTGGCGCACGGCGAGGGCTCGGGAGACCTGCTGCCCACCCAGTTCTCCAACACTGATGGCACCCACCAATCGAGCCTGGGCACCTTCATCACGGGTTCGGTATTTGAAGGCGTGCGGGGCCACTCGCTCCGGCTGTTCGGCCTCGAGGCCGGCATCAACGACAATGCATTCTCGCGCGGTATCGTGTTCCACGGTACGCCCGGGGTCAGCGAGGCCAAGGCGCTCCGCGGCTTGCAGGGACGCACCGAAGGTTGCCCGGCGGTGCCCAGCGAATCGGCCCGGCGCCTGATCGGTCGGATCGCGAACGGGTCGGTGGTGTTTGCGTGGTACCCCGACCCGACGTTCCTCCAGAAATCGGCGTTCCTCGACCGGGGAGCGGTGAGCGGGGAGCGGTAAGCCCCTTACCGCTCCGCCATCCTGAGCACCGCAACCAACCCGGCGTGATCCGACGGCCAGATCATGAACGCCGGGCCGGCGATTTTTTCGGCCGGTTCCACGCCGATCCGTTTGATCTCACCGCGCAACGGCCGTCGGCCGATCCGGGCCCAGACATAGTCGATCCGCTTGACCATACTCGATCTCGGGTTCGACAGGTCGGCCGCGTGGCAGCAGGTATACCCCGGCTCTCCCCGCCGCAGGTGCCACCACGCGTCGAGAAACTTCGTCCCCCCCAGCAGCTCATGCATCGGTGAACCCTGCACATCGTTCAGATCGCCCAGCAGGATACTGGGCCGGTCGGTGGGCATTGAGGCCGCCAGCTCCCGGGCCTGCGCGGCGCGAAGCTGGGCCAGCCCCGGCGCGCTCCCCGACTCGAGGTGGGTGCTCGCCACGCTGATCGCCCTCCCGCCAATCGTCACCTCGGCCGAGACCCAGCCCCGTTTGAGCTCGATGCCCGGCGCCACCACCCCGAGATTGTCGGCAAAGCTGCGGCCCTGGGCCGAGCCGACCGTCACCCGATCGGTATCCACCAGCAGCGCGTCGTAGTCGACCAGCTGGATGCCCGGCAGCGGTGCCGCGGTAATGTTCTTGACCCGGGCGGCCACGGCATAGTGCAGTCCGCGCGCGGCCAGCTCGGCCTTCAGGGTTTCCAGAAAATCGAGATGAACCACCACCGCCAGGCCCAGCGCGGTCAGGTCGATGTCGATCACCGATGCTTCCTGGAGCCCGATCAGGTGGGGCCGCTCCCGGCCGATGGTGCGCGCGAATGCCCTGGCGCGGGCCGGGAAGTCGGTCAGGCTCAGGGTCTGGATGGCCGCGAGCAGGGCGGGAAAGTCATCGTTGGGATCGGGCGTCGCGAGCGCGCCGATGACCGCGTCGACATCGGCGCCGACATACATGTTCTGCGACATCACCGACACCCGGCCGCCGGCATCGCGATCGGTGGCCCCGACCGAGAGATCGGGGGGCGGGGCGGGCGTATCGGGAGCGGTGATGCTGGTATC
>JANNGX010000311.1:0-8810 GCA_031404115.1 Gemmatimonadales bacterium
CGGCGGACGGCCGACTTTGAGATGCAGGTCTGACCCGCCGCGCTGCACCATTTGCGAGATGGCCTGCTTGAAGTTGAACGGGACGGCAATCGGCGCGCCGTCCGGGGTCTGAAGGTCAGCCATGTGGATCCACCCGGAAAAGGACCTGGCCGAATTCGACCGGTTGCGCGTCTTCCACGCATACTTCCCGGATCACGCCGCCGAATTCGGCCTCGATCTCGTTCATGATCTTCATCGCTTCAATGATGCAGACCGTCTGCCCGCCCGCGACCCGGGCCCCGACCTTGAGATACGGATCGGCACCCGCCTCCGGCGAGGCGTAGTACGTCCCGACCATCGGCGATTTGATTTCCTTGAGCGGCGCTCCGGGCGCCGCGGGCCTCGCGGCCTCGGCCGCCCCCCCCGCGGGAGCCGTCGGCGCGGCGGCGTACGCCTGCGGACCCAGCGGCGCCGGGAACGCCGGGTGGGACGCCGTGCCGGTCCGCGTGATAACCACGCCGGTGCCGAAGAATCCCTTGAGCTCGATAGAGCCGATCTCCGGCGACTCGGTGAGCAGGTCCGCCAGTCGCTTGACGTCCTTGAACTCGATCCCCTTGAGGCCGGGGACCTTTTGCATCAGCTGAGCCAGCTCCTTCATCTCATCCGGTTTCATTGAGTGGCGTGAGCTCCCGGCCGGGCCGGTGAGACGTGAACGTTATGAATCAATGAAGTTCCAGAAGTTCGGTGCGGCAGTCGGACAGGCACCGGGCACCTGTGGCGGTGAGGTGGATGTCGTCCTCCAGCCGGACGCCGCCCCAGCCTTGAAGATAGATGCCCGGCTCCACCGTGACTACCGCCCCGGCCGGCAGCGGCTCCGTGGCCATCCGGGACAGCCGCGGGCCCTCATGCACTTCGAGGCCGAGCCCGTGACCCAGGGAGTGGCCAAAAGCGTCCCCGTGGCCCGCCGCTTCGATCACGTCCCGGGCCAGTGCGTCGCCCTCCCGCCCGGAGAGGCCGGGCAGGAGACCCGAGAGCGCCACGCGTTGGGCCTCCGCGACGACGCCATAGATCTCTCGCTGGCGCTGGTCGGCCGGGCCGCCGACCAGGACGGTGCGGGTCAAGTCGGCGCAATATCCCGACAGCCGGGCGCCGAAATCGATCAGCAGCCACTCCCCGACTCCCACCGGCCGGTGGGACGCGCGAGCGTGGGGCAGCGCGCTGCGCGGACCGGAGGCCACTATGGTCTCGAAGGGGTGCCATTCGCTGCCCCGGACCCGGAGCGCGAGCTCGAGCCGCGCGGCAATTTCCAGCTCGGTCTGCCCCGGCCGGATCGAGGGGAGGATCTCCGCGAGTGCCTCCTGGGCCAGTTCGGCGGCGGATTGGATCGCCTGGACTTCACCCGCGTCCTTGACCTCTCGCAATCCCTCCACGACGTCGCTGGTCGGCACCGCCTCCGCCGCCTCCAGCCGCATCAGCCTATCGGCGTCGCGCAGGGTGAGGTGGTCCCGCTCGATGCCGATGCGGTGCCGCGGGCCCGGCTCGAGGACACGCCGGAGCCGTTCCCACAAATTGCTCAGCTCGACCACGACGTCCGCGGCATCGCCCGCCTCCGCCGGTGCCTGCTCGGCGTAGCGAAAGTCGGTAATCAGGGTCGTGCGAGTGCCGGTGGCGAGGAGAAGTCCGGCGGAACCGCTGAAGCCGGTCAGGTAACGGATGTTCGCCGCGTGGGTCACCAGGAGACCGTCGAGCCCAAGGTCGATGAGCCGCCGCCGCAGCGCGATCTGACGTTCGCCCCGCCGGTCAGCCCCCACGGAGGCGCTCCGAGAGCACCCGAAGCGCGCGGCGATATCCGTCGGGACCCTCACCGGTGATCAGCAGAATGGCCAGATCCGCGAACACCAGCCGCCGCCGGGATTCCTCGCGTGAGGCGACATCGGTCAAATGCACTTCCACGAACGGCACTTTCACTGCCAGCAGCGCATCGCGAATGGCCAGGCTGGTGTGAGCGTACGCGCCCGCATTCAGAATCAGCCCATCCGCCGTCGCCGGGAGCCGCTGAATTTCGTCGACCAGCGTGCCTTCGTGATTAGTCTGGAGAAAATGGATCGAGGCGCCGAGCCGGTGTGCTTCTTCCCGGAGGAGCGCCTCGAGTTGGGCCAGTGTGGTGGTGCCGTAGATGTGGGGCTCGCGAGTACCCAGCAGGTTCAGATTCGGACCGTTGAGAACCGTGACCCGCATTCAGCGCTTGAGGCCGCGCAGCCAGGCATTGAACTGCTCGAGATCTTCGGGAACCTGAGCCGGCGCGCCGGCGGCATCGGACTCGGGGGTTCGCGGCAGCTCGACCTCAGCGGCAGGGCCGGTGGCCGGGGCGAAGAACTCGTCGAAGCTGGGCTCGCCCGCGTTGTTCTCTGCGGCGGTCCCCGCCGGACGGGAGGGCGCAGACTCTTCACCGAAGACCGAGCTCAGGCTCAGCGATTCCTGGGCGGGGCGGGTGGGCTCCCCGGAGACACGCTTGGGCTGCTCGAAGGCGGGGGGGTGTATCGTCGGGGCGACGCTGGGCCGCGCCCTCGCGAGCAACGAACCGAACAGTTGTCCCACCGACCGCCCGCCGGTGTCGGAGGCGGCAAACCTTGGCGCCGGTGCCTCGGCCGCGCGGGGCTCGGGTGTGAGTGATGCGAGGGCCGCTGCGATCCGCTGGTTGTCCGGCTCGCGCTGGGCCAGCTGGGCATATACGGCAAACGCCAGCTCCCGGTGCCCCTGCCGGAGGAAAATCTCGGCCATCGTCTCGGTCACTACCAGTTCCGGTTCCTCGGCGGATGCGGGCTCCGGCTCCTCGGCTTGGGGCGCGGCCGGCTGAAAGGCGGTCGGGGCCCCGAGATCTCCGAGCGGCACGTAGTCGTCTACCATCGCCGTCGGCTCGGGTTCCGGCGCGGCTGCCGACAGTTCGGGCTGCGCCACCGGCTCGTCATGGGCATCAGGCGCTGCCATCTGCGGGGGCTCCGGCATCGGGGCCTCTACGGGAAGCGGCGCCACCGACTCCAACGCCCTGGCCGGTTCCGCGGCATCGGGGGCCGGCTCCGAGGCCATCATCGGCATCGCCTCCGGCTCCGGCTCGGGGGCCGGAGGGGGAGCCATGTAGGTCTGTTGCTCGAACGGGGGCGGCGGAGGCGGCGGCAGCACGTCGGGGGAGGACACCGGCAGGTCGGCCATCAGCGCGAGCTGTCCGAAGACCGTCTCCTCGAGGGCCGGGGGCTCCATTCCCGGGACACTGGAACCGTCGCGGTACGCCATCAGGGCGGAGTAGTCTTCGCCGAGCAGAACGTCGACGCTGTCTCCCCCCCCCACGGCGGACCGAGGCGGCGAGTCGGCCATGTCTCGCCCGTAGGCTCCCTCGTGAATCGGGAAGTCCTCTGGCGGCTCGGTTCCCAGGATGATGTCGGCAATGCGTTGATCGGACGGCCGCAGCGTTTCCGCGTCGCTCTCGATCTGATATTCGTGCGAGGGGCCCGAGGTGAGCTGGGTGGCGGATTCGAGCTCAAGGTCGCCCAACGAGCTGCCGTCGAACGTTCCGATCGCTTCGGGCGCGTGCTCCGGAGCAACGGGCTGCGGAGGGGTTGGAGCCGCCGGGAACTCCGGCTCGGCGACCGGGGCCATGGAGAGCACCGGCACCGGGGTTTCCGCAGTCACGGACGCTGGCGGGACCTCGACCGGCAATGGTACGTGCATGACGGAGTTCGCGAGAAGTTCCTTGACCCGATCGAGCTGGCCGCGTGCCTCTTCGTTGTTGCGATCAACGTCGAGCAGCAACTCCAGCCGGTGGACCGCTTCGGGAATTCGGCCGGCGCGCTCGGACAGTTCGGCCAGGCCCTTGAGGGCGATAACGTTTTCGGGATCGAGCTCGGTGACGCGCAGAAATGCCAGCTCCGCGTCGGAATCCGACTGAGCATCGAGGTGGCAGCGACCCCGGACGATGTGGGCCGGCACATAGTTGGGGTGCTGGGTCAGGCCCTGCTGCAGCAGCTCGAGGGCTCGCCCCGGGTCTCCGGCCTTGCGGTATGCCTCGGCAAGCGGGGCAAACGTCAGCCCCAGAGGGTTCTCTTGCCAGCGGCGTTCGAGCTTTTCAATTTCGCTGGAGAAGGCCATGTCCCGCCCGTCCGATTGAGTCCGCCGGCCCGCCATGGGCCTCCGCCGGTCCCCAAAGGTCGCCTGAGGGGGTGCGGATTACCATCCTTGAGATGCCCTGCCCTGTCCGTTAAGTTTTAGGGCTTCATACCCTTAGGCCTACCGGACGGTTCCCTCTCATGATGCAATTTTTTCGCGGCGCTGCCAAGCCAATCATCCTGGTGACGACCATTGCATTCTTCATCTGGCTGGTCTATGACCTGAGCGGCCTCGGCGGCGGAGGTGGCGTGCTGACAAAGACTTCCGTCGGCAAGGTCAACGGGACCACCGTGGACGCCCGGACGTTTCAGACCTCGGTGCAACAAGCGGTCGAGGGCAGACAGCGCCAATCCGGTGCCTCGCTGACCCTCGAGGAGCTGGCCCAGCTTCGTGACCAGGTCTGGGAACAGGCCATCCAGGATATCATTTTCCGTGCCGAATACGACCGGCGCGGCCTCAAGGTCTCCCCGGACGAGGTCGCCGAGGCAATCCGCACTTCCCCGCTACGAGAGCTGGTCCAGAGCCCCGAATTTCAGACCGACGGACAGTTCGATCTCTCCAAGTATCAACGCTGGCTGGTTTCAACCTCGGGGCAGTCGGCGGTGCCTTACCTGGAGTCGCGCTATCGCGATGAGCTGCTTCGCGGCAAGCTGATTCGAGGCGTTATCAGCGACGTTTTCGTGTCGGATGCCGCCCTCTGGGAGCGGTACCGGGACGAGAAGGAACAAGTCAAGGTCGGCTCGCTCAAAGTGGACCCGTCCGTCGCGATCTCCGATGATGCCGTGCCGGTCACCCCCCAGGAAATCGACGACTACTATCGGGCCCATCGGGACGAATTCAAGCGACCCCGCGCGGCCTACGTGAGTTTCCTGTCGGTGCCCCGTCTGCCGGACGCCAGTGATACTGCCGCCGCAATCGCACGGGCGCGCAGCCTCAGGGAAGAAATCCTGAAGGGGGCGCCGTTTGCCGAGGTCGCCAAGCGCGAATCTGCCGATACCATCTCCGGCAAGCTCGGCGGCGACCTCGGGGTCATGAGCAAGTCCCAGGTGGACCCGGCCTTTGCCGCCGCGGTCGGCACCCTGTCTCTCAAGACCGTTTCCGAGCCGGTCCCGAGCTCGTTCGGCTACCACCTCATTGAGGTCGAGAGTCGCACCGGCGACACCTTCAAGTCCCGCCACATCCTCGTTCCCGTCGAGGTGACCGGCAGGCACCGGGATCTTCTCGACCGGCGGGCCGATTCTCTGGAACAGCTCTCGTCTGAGCGGCTGGAGGCCTCGGCCTTGGACACGGCCGCGTCGGCGCTCAAGATCCCGATTCTGCGGCTCGGACCGCTGACCGAGGGTAGCCAGGTTTCCAGCACCGAAACCGGGAGTGTGCCGGATGTGGGCATCTGGGCGTTTCAGGCCAAGCCGGGTGAGCACAGCGAGGTGATCGAAGCCGCGCGGTCTTACGCAGTGTTCCGGCTGGATAGCGTGCAGGCCGAAGGAGTACCGCCGCTCGCAACGATTCGGGCTACCGTGCAGGTCAGGGTGCAGCTGGCCAAGAAGCGCGCCGCCGCCAAGGAATTGGCGGCGCGGCTGGCCACCCAAGCTCGGCAGGGCACGCCGCTCAAGCAACTCGCCGGAACGGGTATGGAGTACCAGGAACTCGGCCCGTTCGCTCGCCTCTCGGCGCCGCTCCCCGACCCCAAGTTGATCGGCGCGGCATTCGGCGCGGGCAAGAATGAGATCGTGGGGCCCGTGGCCACGGATGACGGAGTGTATCTGTTCCAGGGCCTCGAGCTGATTTCCGCCGACTCCGCGGAGTTCGCGAAAAATCTGACCCAGGTCAAGAACGAGGCGCTGCAGGCCGCCCGGCAAAGCCGGGTCCGCGCCTATATCTCCGCGCTTCGCACCTCCGCCAAGATTGTCGACAAGCGCGCGGACATCTACAATCAGACCAATGCCCAAGCCGCGGCGGCCAACACCGCCCCCGTGCGCTGACCCTCCCGAACCGCTCGGTAGTCGCGAAATGAGAGGGGTCCGGCGGAAGCCGGACCCCTCTCATTTAGGTGCGGTGACCTTACTGCGACAGGCGTTTCGGCTCACCACTCGTGGGAGCGGGCTGGGACGCCGCGTCGAGGTGGCGGGGCGGAGCGCTGCGGTCTTCCGGGAGCTGGTTGACGGCGTCACCGGCCTCCGAGATGCTCCGTTTGAACTCCCGGATGCCTTTGCCCATCGAGGCGCCGATTTCGGGGAGGCGCTTGGCCCCGAACACGAGGAGCACCACCACCAGGATGATCATGATTTCGGAAAAGCCAAGATTGCCCATATATCCCCCGCGTTGGCCCTAGAAAAGCGACTTGGCGACCAAGTACGCCAGCGCCACGCCAATGATACTCATGAGCGACAGCTCGAGTCCCACCGGGCCTATGGTGAAGTGTACAACCAGGAGATTGATCGGAACAGGCCCGAATTCCGGCGACACCGAATAGGTGAAAAATGTCTTGGTCGGGCTGTCGGGCAGTACGGCCTTGAGAAATGCGTTCAAAAACCCACCTACCAGAAACCCGGCAAGCAGTACGCCGAGGTAAAAACGGGGACGCCGGGGACCCTGGGCCATCAACGCCTCCGTTCGAGAACGTACGTCAGGCTCGCCCGAAGTGTTTCTCGAGCCGGAGAAGGCTGAATGGCCTCCAGGGCCGCGTCGGCACGCTCGCAGAAGGCGTGGGCGCGCTCCCGCGCGTACTCCAACCCGCCCCGTTCGGCCACCGCTTCGACGACCCGGCTGATTTCGGTCTCATTTGGCTGGGGATTGCCCATGAGCGCTTCGACCCGGGTACGCTGCTCCGCCGACATCCGCGGTAAGGCATAGATCAAGGGAAGCGTGACCTTGTGCTCTCGGAGATCGAGGCCGGCCGGTTTCCCGGTGGCCGCTTCGTCGCCCGTGAAATCGAGCAGGTCGTCCACGATCTGGAAGGCCATTCCCAGGCATTCCCCAAACCGGCGCATGGCATCGCGCTCGGAGGGCGACCCGGAGAGCGCGCCCACCTCGCAGGCACCGGAAATCAGCGACGCGGTCTTGGCGCGGATCAGGAGATCGTAGTCTGCTTCGGAGAAGGCCAGTGGATCGTGGGCCAGCAGCTGGCGCATCTCCCCCACGGTCATCTCGTTGGTCACCCGCGAGAGGATCCGCAGCGGCTCCAGGTCGGCCAGTCGAACCAGCTCGATCACGGCGCGGGAATAGAGGTAGTCGCCCATGATCACCGCGACCTGGTGGCTGAACAGGGCGTTAATGGTGGGCATGCCGCGCCGAAGCACCGAGTGATCGACCGCGTCATCATGTACGAGAGTGGCCAGATGGATCAGCTCCACCACAGCCGCCAGGGGCACCGACCGCGGGTCCGGCACCGGAGCGGTAGCGGCATCGGCGAGCAGGAGCAGCGTCGGGCGGAACATCTTGCCCTGCATCCGGGTCAGGTGCGAATTCACCTGGGCGATCAAGGGAAAATCGGCCTCGATCAGGCGGCGGATCTCCTCGCGCACCCCGCCCAGCCGGGGCTTGACCTCCGCCTGCAGGGCGTCGAGGGTGACCGGTGCCGTCTCGGAAATCATCGCGGGGACTCGGCGAGGACCTTGACACGCTCGCCGAGATCCAGGAACCGGATGTCGACCGCCAACGCTCGTTCGTAGAGGGGGAGCGCTTCCCGTCCCCGGTGTTGCGCCTCCAGCGACCGGCCCAGCCAGTACAGCAATCCGATCTTGTCGTCGTCGGTACCAGGAACTCCCTCGAGCGCTCGGCGCATCACTGCTTCCGCAATGGCGTACTGCCCCTTCTCGAAGAACGCGGCGCCAAGCTGTTCGGAGGTTCTGAGCCGGCCATCCGGCGAGCGCAGCGCCTTCTGGAACTGGGCAATCGCCTCGTCGATCAGGCCCATTTCCTTGAAGGCGATTCCGAGATCGTAATGGGCCTGGAAATCGTCTGCGTCGAGGTTGGCCTCGATGCCGCGCTTGAAGTCGGAGAGGGCCTCGTGAAAAGCCTGGTCCTCGCTCTCGATCGGATGCTTCTGCCCGACACGCATCCGGGTATCGCGAGCGTGCTCATCGTCCATGATGAGCGCGCCTAGGTCGATGAAGTCGGACGCCGGCGCCGCAACCGGGGGCTCCGGGCCAGGGGGCGCCTCCCCTGGAGCCGGCGTGAACGGATACTGCGCCGGCGGGGGCTCCGCCGGCGTCAGGGTCTTGAGGAGGTCCAGCGCGGACGATGCCTGTTCGTTGTGGGGATCGTGCTCGAGCACTCTGCGATACACGTGGACCGCGTGGTCCGCTGCATCCATCCGAACCAGCGCATCGGCCAGCTCGAGGTAGGCGTTCACCAGCTCGCCACGCCGCCCGGCCCGGTATGCGACCTCGACCTGTTTCTGGTAACGCGCAATGTTTTCGGGGTCCGACCGCATCAGGTCGGCGCAGACCTTCAGCGCGTCGTCCCAGCGCCCCTCGGTCTCGAAGAGCCGGAGCGCTTCTTCCAGCACCTGGACGCCGGTGTCCCGTTCTCCCGCATCGAGCGCCTGGCGCGCGCGCTCCAGCAGGACTAGCCCCGGTTCGTGGCCGAACGAGGGATCGGCCCCCACCATGGTGTCTTCCAGCTGCAGGTACATCAGGTCGGCCGGAGTCGGGAGCGGCGGCGGGATC
>JANNGX010000312.1:0-3956 GCA_031404115.1 Gemmatimonadales bacterium
CCGGCACCGACCGGCGGGCCATGTCACGAAACTGCTCCAGCATTGTCATGTGATCCCGGTATTCGGGACGACCGGCCTTCATCTCCGGTTCCCACGCGGCCAGGAAGTCCGCGTTGGCACGGCGCAGGAGGCGATCGTTTCCGATGAGGCGCGCCGCCGTCCCCCGGATCAGGAAGGCCAGGAGGTGCCGGGGAGCCGACGTCTGAATCGTGTCCGCGAGCCGGAGTGCGGTGCCGGTGTCGCCCTGGACGTGAAGCCGAAGCACCGCAGCATGGTATCTCGCGTCCGCGTCGACCGAATCCAATTGTTCATAGGCGAGGAAGGCCATCGGAGAGAATCGGGCGACGGTGGCGGTGTCGGTCTGCTCCGCGGCACGCATCACCCTGTTGTAGAGCCGGTCGAACCGGTCCCGAGGGGACATGGTGCTGAGATCCGGCGGAGTACCCTCGGTGTCAGCGACCTCGGGCGCCCCCACCGCCGGACCGGGGGTCGCGGCCGGGCGATTGCGCAATGCCCAGACGGCGACGATTCCGAGGAATCCAACGCTCACCGCGGCAACCAGCCAGGCCCGCCGTTCCCGGGAACGGACGGCGGCGCTCCCCAGTCGCGTCGGGTGGAGGGGAATCCCGCACCGAGCGCAGAAACTCCCCTGCCCCCCGGCACCACACCGAGCGCACACACTGGAGTTCATGGCGAGCTCAGCCTGACCTGGAGGAGTGGATAGCGGCGACGCAGGCGAATCCTGAGCTTGGATTCGTGAAAAAATTGTGAAGAATTAATGAAGATTTATTTGGTAAATTATTGTACCGCAAAGACTTGCGAAATTCATCGGCTCAGTCTAGTCTGGATCAGACGTCCCGAATGTCTCCCCCATGGGTGAGAACAATCACCCGCAGTTGGAGTCAAGCCGATGACATCCTCGCGGTCGGCCTTGCGCACGGGAACTCTCGCCATCCTCCTCGTGTTAGGGTGTACCAAGTCGGAAATCGTCTACCGCGACCGGGAGCCCTTCAACCCTGCTCCGGACCTGGCCAGCGGGCTCCTGGGGTACTACACCGCCTCGACCCGCCAAACCACCTGCGGCAATTGTCACGTGGGACATCAGGCCGACTGGCTCGCGACCAAGCACGCGGATGCCGCGCAGACACTCTCGGCAATCACTCCGGCGCCTCCCGCCAGCTGCTACGGCTGCCACACCGTCAACGAACGGGGCAACAGTCTGACCGGCCTGGTTGGCTGGGAAGCCGTGAAGAATGACGCCTACAAGGACGTGCAGTGTGAGAGCTGCCACGGACCCGGCACCGAGCACGTGAAGCGCCCCGACGACCGGAGCAAGTGGCCGTTGCCGCGCATCGGCATGACCGTTGCCCAGGCGAGCTGCGCATCCTGCCATACGGGCATTCACACGCCGTTCGCCGAGGAATGGGCCGCGAGCGGCCACTCGCAGGTGCTCGCCTATCCGGCCGGCCGGGCCGAATGCGCCTCCTGCCACGAGGGAAAGGCCACGCTCAAGGCCTGGGGCGTGACGACGAACTATGTCGAGCTGACCTCGACCCAGCACGTGCCCAACACCTGTGCGGTGTGCCACAATCCGCACGGCTCGGAGAACACCGCTCAGCTGCGGTTCCCGATCAACACGCCGGACCCGGAGCAGAATCTCTGCATGAAGTGCCACCTCCGCCGCGGCGAGCCTGCCACCGGATCGGCCTATGGTTCCCGACCCCACGCACCGCAGGGGTTTGTCGTCCTGGGAATCGGCGGGTACCGGCCAACGGGCGCGAACATCGACACACTGATTGGACTGACCACCCACGCCAGTGTTGCCAACCCGCGGCTCTGCGCCGGCTGCCATGTGAACAGCTACAACGTGACCGATCCATCTACCGGGGCCTTTGTCTTCAAGTCGACGGGCCATCTCTTCAAGCCGATTCCTTGTCTCGATGCACAGGGCCGACCGACGGCCATTACCACCTGTGCCTACTCCCCTCCGGCCCGAACCTTCAAGGCCTGCACCAACTCCGGCTGCCACGCCACCGAAGCCATTGCGGCGGGTCGGCTTGCCGGGACGCGCTTGGAGATCGAGGCGCTGGCGGCGCAGATCTGGGTGGACACCGATGGTGACGAGACCATCGACGCCGCACCGGTCGACGCGGGGTATCTGGCGATCATCAAGCGCGACCGCCCGACAGAACTCTCGACCACAACCACGGTCACGCCGGCAAAAGGTGCGGAGTTCAATGTGCGCACCTTCGCGGAAGGCCGTTACGCCAACGGCGACAAGTCGCTCGGCGTGCACAACCCTTTCCTAGCCCGCGCTCTGCTGGCCGCCAACATCCAGGAGTTGCGGACCGCGTACGGCCTGCCGACCCCGCCAGCGCTGGTGACAGACCTGATGGACAGGTCGCTGGAGGACGCGCGTCGGCGGCAGCCCAACTTCTTCCGGAACAAGCCGGCGATGAAGTAAGTTCCCGAGGGTGACCTCAACGATCCCCTCCCTGCAGGAAATCCCCCGGGGCACCGTCAGTGGTGCTTCGGGGGACACGCTTGCGTCGGCCGCCGATTCCCTGGGGGCCGCCGCCGGCGCGATCCGTGATACGCTCTCACAGGCCCCGCTCCCCGGTGGGGCTGCCGCACTCTTCCGTTTCCTGTTCCGGGTACCGCAGTGGATCCAGATTGGCGGCGTCCTGCTCGGCGCCGTCGTGGCCGTGCTGGCACTCCGATATCTCTGGAGAGGCCGTCGCGCCATCGGAGCGTGGCTTGCCGGCCGGAGCCGCCAGGTGCAGATCGTACTCGCGCTGGGCGTGCTGGCGGCGCTCACCGCGGCGGGGGCCACCGGGGCGAAGACGTGGGACTACATGCAGAAGGACAACGGGTTCTGTACCGGCTGTCACATCATGGAGAAGCCCTTCCGCCGCTTCGCCTCGGGAGCCGGCAAGCACGAAGACTTGAAATGCCACGACTGCCACCAGCAGTCCATCTGGGCCAGCACCCGCCAGATGTATCTGTGGGTGGCCGAACGGCCCGAGAAGATCGGGGTCCATGCGCCGGTGCCCAACGCACGGTGCCGGTCCTGTCACGAGCAGGGCGGCAAGGAGAAGTGGGAGCACGCGCTCCGGCTTGCGGGGCACAAGGTGCACTTCGATTCCGATTCGTCGGCGCTGGCGGGTCTGGCCTGCGTCCAGTGCCACGGGCAGGAGGTGCACAAGTTCATTCCTTCGGCGCAAACGTGCGGCCAGAGCGGGTGTCACGAACAGCAGCCGATGCGGCTGGCCGCCATGGCGAAGCTCCCCGAGATCAATTGCGTCACCTGTCACGCCTTCACGACCGAGTTGCCGGGCCTCGCCTCACGGGACTCCGCGATCCAGGCCATGAAGCCGCGCGGAGAGCAATGCCTGAGCTGCCATCAGATGCAGTCCCGCCTCACCGGTTTCGTGCTCGAGAAAGATCCCCACCGCGGGACCTGCGGCTACTGCCACGACGTGCACGCCCACACCTCTCCGGCCGACGCCCGGGCCACCTGCAAAACCTGCCATGCCGACCTGTCCAAGAGCGCCTTCCACGAGGGGGCCAGCCATCGACGGGTCCTCGAGTCCTGTCTGACGTGTCACCAGCCGCACGCCGCGTCCGCCGACCCATCCAACTGCGTCGGGTGTCACAACGACGTGCGGAGGCGCGGCCTCTCGCGTCCCCCGGTGCCGTTCGACACCTCAGCGGTATTGCGGCGCCAGGTGACGCCTCCGCGTCCGGCACTCCCGCGTCCCTCTCCGGCGCTCTTCGAGCACCGCGGCAAGGGAGATGAGCTGCCGGAGGAGCCTCTCCCCCGCGCCTCGCCGGCCGCAGCACCGCCCGTCGCGCCAGACTCCTTCCCGCACAAACGCCACTCCACCCTTGCCTGCCTGACCTGCCACACCGTGAACCGCTCGGGCAGCGGCCTGGTCTTCGAGGCGCCCCGGGGC
>JANNGX010000313.1:0-3587 GCA_031404115.1 Gemmatimonadales bacterium
CCGCCGCGCGGTGGGCAATTCCGGCCATGTGACTCAGCTGGGCCGCTCCTTCACCTGGTCCATCGGGAAGACCGCGACCGGCCGCACGCTGGAGGTCAGCGTCAGCGTGCGGGCCGGCCGTACCAGAATCACGGTCGACGAAAACCTGAGCTCCCTCATTGGTGCGGTGTACGGGCCGGTGGGCGGGGGAATGGGTGGCGGCGGGTCGGGGATCATGGTGGCCATCATGGAGGGGGCGCTCCACCGGCCGGAGTTTCTCCTCGCCGTGATCCCGCTCTGGCTACTGACCACCTACGGCACCGCGCGCGCTGTTTTCTCCGGCACGTCCAGACGGCGTCGCCGCGAATTGACCGACCTGGCCGACCGTCTAGCGGCAGTGATCGAGGACGAGATTTCCCAGACCGCGCCTCAATTCCCGGAGCCCCGATGAAATCGAACGTCGGCCGCCTCTCCCTGATGATGTTCCTGCAGTACGCGGTCTGGGGAGCCTGGCTCCCGCTCGCCGCGCGCTACCTCACCGCCAGCACCGCGGAAGGCGGTCTCGGATTCACTGGAACGCAGATGGGCACGATCCTGGGGCTGGCCGGCTCGATCGGCGCGATCTGCGCTCCCTTCATTGCGGGCCAGCTCGCCGATCGTTCCTTCAGCACCGAGCGCTTTCTGGCGGCACTCCTCGCCATCGGCGGTGTGATCAAATGGATCACCGCTTCCCAGCAGAGCTTCTCCGCGTGGCTGATCCTCTCGACTCTCTACAGCATCGTCTACATGCCCACGCTGGCCCTTTCCAATTCGATGGCCTTCGCCAACCTGGACGATCGGGCTCGCCAGTTTCCCAGGGTGCGGGTGTGGGGCACCATCGGCTGGATCGCGGCGAGCTGGATCTTCCCGATGATCTACCTGCAAAGCGGCCTCCAGTTCCAGGCGATGCCGCCGTTTCTGGTGGGCCCCGAGCTGCCCAACGTCACGGCGCGCCTGGCCGACTCGCTCCGCTTCTCCGCCATCATCTCCTTCGGCTATGCGCTCTACTGCCTGGTGCTTCCGCACACGCCGCCGAGGAAGGACGCCACCGAGAAGCTGGCCTTCAAGAAAGCGTTCGCGCTGCTCAAAGAGCGCTCCTTCGCGGTACTGGTGCTGGCCAGCCTTCCGATCAGCATCATCCACCAGGTGTACTTCCTCCAGACCCCGCCGTTCTTTTCGCATCTCGGTCTGGGAGACAGTCAGATCGGCCCCGCCATGACCATCGGCCAGTTCAGCGAGATCGCGGTGATGGCGGCGCTGGGCAGCATGCTGGTGCGGCTGGGCTTCCGCAAGGTGATCACCATCGGCGCCTTCGCCTACTTCGTCCGCTATGCCATCTGGAGCTTCCCGGAGCTCTTTCCGGTGTCGGTGCTGATCGGCAGCCAGTTCCTCCATGGATTCTCCTACGCCTGCTTTTTCGCCGCGGCATTCATCTATACCGACCGGGTGGCACCCTCCGATGTTCGCCACTCGGCCCAGACCGTCTTCGGAATGATTATCCTGGGCGGCGGCCCGGTACTGGGCGGTCTACTGTCCGGCTACCTGGCCGACAACTACGCCCGGTCCGGCGGACAAGTGGACTATGGCGCGCTCTGGCGGGTGGTCTCCCTGATCGGTTTGAGCGCCGCGGTATTCTTCTGGGCCTTCTTCCGGGAACGGAAGACTCCGGCCCCCGAGTAAACAAACTCTCGGCGGCCGGCCGGCATCCCATTGTCGTGTCCATTTACGCACTCTCACTCGACCGGGCCGACCCGGCGTCGCCGGCAGCGGCGCGTAACCGGCCCGGCGCCGCCGTGAATGACCTGGTCGGCAGGGCCCAGGCAGGTGACGAGGACGCGTTTGCCACGCTTTACCGGACCCACGTCGGCCGAGTGCACGCGCTCTGCCTCCGAATGGCTGGGGATGCGCACGTCGCCGCCGATCTGACCCAGGACGTGTTCGTCCGCGCGTGGGAGGCGCTGCCCACTTTCCGCGGCGAGAGCGCGCTGGGAAGCTGGCTGCACCGTCTGGCGGTGAACGTCTTTCTGGGTTCCAGGCGGAGCAGCGGCCGGCGGGAAAAGCGGGTGTTCATTGCCGCCGAACCCGGCCTCCTGGAGCGGCCGCAGGAGGGGGGCTCACCCGGGCTCGCCATGGATCTGGAGCAGGCCATCGCGGCGCTGCCCGAGCGGGCCCGCCTGGTCTTCGTGCTGCACGACGTCGAAGGCTACCAGCACGGGGAAATCGCCGTGATGGCCGGCATCGCCGCTGGAACCTCGAAGGCCCAGTTGTTCCGGGCCCGCCGGCTGCTCCGGGAGGCACTCGAACGGTGAACTGCAACGAACTGCGGGACCGCTTCGACGGCTATGTCGAGGGCACGCTCTCCGACGCCGAGTCGGCGGCGCTCGAGTCGCATCTGGATGGATGCACCGCGTGCTACGAGGCGCTGGCCGGCCAGGACCGGGCCCCGGGCGCGACCGGGACGCTGCCGCGCGCGGTCGCTCCTCCCGCCGATCTCTGGCCCGGCATCGAAAGAGAGCTCGCGGCGCGGAAGCGCTTTCGCGGGCGGGTCGCGCTTCCGGGGTGGCTGCTGGCCGCGGCGGCCGCGCTGCTCGTCGCGGTTTCTTCGGGCGGTACGCTGCTTCTGACGCGGCAGGGGCGGTCCGTCCGTCCGTCGGTCCAAGTGTCAAGCAATCTGACCGCGCTCGAATCCCAATACAGCACCGCGAGTGCCGAGCTCACCGACGTCCTGGAGAAAGCCCGACCCGGGCTTTCGCCCGAAACCGTTGCCACGGTCGAGCGGAGTCTCCGCATTATCGATGGGGCACTGGCCGAATCGCGCGAGGCGCTGGCCAGGGATCCGGGCAACGCGGCGCTCACCCGGCTCGTCGTGGCGGCGTGGCGACAGAAGGTGGACCTGCTGCGGCGGGCCACCGCGCTGGGCAAGGCCGGCTGATGCGAAACCGCCTGACCACCGCGCTCCTGCTGGTGGCCGCCCCACTCGCGGCGCAGCAGAAGATCGATCGGCGCATCGCGATCGCTCCCGACGCATCGGTCCGCATCATCAACATGGCCGGGACGACCCGCATCACCGGATGGGACGTCGATTCCATCGCCGTGATCGGCACCATTCCCGTCGGGGCGAGCTTCTACTTCGGGGGGAAGGGCCAGGTCGCCAAGATGGGAGTGGAGCGCAAGGACGAGACGCTTGCCGAGCCGGGCAGTACCCTCGAGGTAAGAGTGCCCCGGGGCGCCAGAGTCTGGGTCAAGTCGGGCACCGCGAACATTGAGGTGACCGGGCTCCGCGGCGAAGCGGAATGCGTCTCGGTGAGCGGCTCGATTCGGGTCGAGGGAGGGCTCAAACTGCTGATCGCCGAATCGATGGAGGGCAACCTCAACGCCTCAGGACCGATGGAGATCGTGCGGCTCAAGGGCGGCGCCGGAACCATCACGATTCGGGGAGCCCGTGGCGATATCATGGCCACGACCGTGGGCGGCGCGATCGTGGCGATGGACGGGGCGGTGGTTCGGGCCCATCTGGAGACGGTGTCGGGCACCATTGCCTACGACGGGAGCGTAGATCCGCGCGGCAC
>JANNGX010000314.1:0-2005 GCA_031404115.1 Gemmatimonadales bacterium
CGGTAGCCGAGCCGCTTCCGCGGGCGGCGGTTGAGCCGTCGGGCCACCGCGTCGCAGTCCTGCTGCGTGAGGTGGGCCATGCTGACCCGTTTGGGGAAGTACTGCCGCACGAGCCCATTGGTGTTCTCATTGGTGCCCCGCTCCCAGGCGTGGTGCGGCGTCGCGAAGTAGAAGGCGGCCTGGGTGGCGGCCTCGACCGCCGCGTGGCCATGGAATTCGGTGCCATTGTCACTGGTCACGGTATGCACCGGGTGCGGCTGCCGCCGGATCAGGGGGATGGCGCGGCGGTTCACCTCCGCCGTGGTACGGGCCCGCAGCTTCCCGAGCACCGTGTAGCCCGTCTTGCGCTCGACCAAGCTCAAGAGGCAGTGGGAATCGCTCGCGGCCCCGAGCACCGTGTCGGCTTCCCAATCCCCGATCCGGCGACGGGCCGCGACGATCGCGGGGCGCTCGGTGATCCTCCGCTTCCCCGCGAGCCGGCCGCGCCAGTCGTAGTACCCGTAGCGCTTGCGGTACCGCTTCCGGGCGCCGCGCAGGTGGGTGTGGAGGGTGCCGCCGGCGCGTTTGTCGGCCCAGAGGTGGCGGTAGATGGTCTCGTGACTGATCCACAGGTGCTGGTCACGGCGTAAGCGGCCGGCCACCTGTTCGGGGCTCCATTGCTCGCGCAACCGGGCATGGACCAGGACCCAGTCTGTGGCGCTGAACCGCTGATTGCGCCGCGAGAGCGAGCGCCGGCTGCAGGCGTACCAGTTCGCCAATTGGGGCCGATAGCTCCCGTCGAAGCGGGTGGCATTGCGGCGCACCTCGCGCCCGATGGTGCTGCGGTGCCGGCCCAGGATCCGGGCGATGGCCGCAGCGGTGTAGCCGAGCTGGCGGAGCGTGCCAAGCGTGTATCTTTCGTGGGCGGTGATCTGGGGATACATGGGCGTCTTCATTCTCTTGGAGGAGAACTGAAGTCTACCGGGTCCACAGGTCACCGTACTCGTTGGCGGAGGGCCTGTTGCACTTAGTTTATGAATGCACGCCTGACGACTAGCCCCGATTCCTTCCGGCGCGTCGATCGCAGCGGGCGCTTCCGGGTGCGCGGGGCAGTCCGCTTCCGCATCGGTCACCTCCTCCTCGACTCTCGATCCGCTCGGACGTTCGCAAGCACTGGGGTCTTGGACGGCAGACCATGGTTCTATCGGAGACTCGGCCACGGGGCCGACCTGACGCTTCTTCGGGTCTTGCGAGGGGGCCTACAGTTAGGCGAGTGCCTCGGCAGACTGCGGCCGGGCCGACGAATCGCTTGAAACTGCCCCCGCACCGATGTCCGGGGCATCGGGAGTCGCGACCGAGGGGACCGTCCCTCGCCAGCCGCGCTATCCCGCCCCTAGTGCGCTTGCTGCGTCAGTTGCGTCAGATCGTAGCGTTCTCCTTTTTTCCAGAGCCGCAGCGTGAGGGCCGCGAGCTTGCGGGTCAGGGTCACCCGCGCGAGCTCCTCGCGCATGCCCCGGGCGAGCATCCCCTGGTAAAACACCTGAAGCGGACTCGGCCATGCGGTGGCGGCGGTCGCCGCGCCTTTGAAGACATCTTTGAGGACCCGGTTGTGATTCTGATTGAGGCCGCGGGTCAAGGGCGCCTGCCGCCGGCGCACGGGTCCGCCGTGCTGGATCTCGTGGTCGGCGCTCGAGTGGGTTACGACCGCCAGCCCGGCATAGGCCCACAGATGCCGTTTGGTGCGAAAGCGCCAGGGCGCCTGCACCGTGGCCAAGAGCATCGCCACCCGCACCGGACCCCGATACGGAATGCCCCGCAGGACGCGCCAGGCCGGATCGCGCCGCGCCTCGGCGAGCATGGCGGCTTTGGCTTTCGGGCGGAGCACGCGGAGCACGCGGAGCAGGTCGAGCTCGGCATACCGCGCCTCCGCTCGGAATCGCTCGCCCCGCTCGGGGAGCTCTGCCAGCCACGTCGCCCGGTCCCGGACCTGGTAGACTCGGGTGCCGCGGGTCGGGATCGCCCGGGC
>JANNGX010000315.1:0-18611 GCA_031404115.1 Gemmatimonadales bacterium
CGTACCAGACCAGCACCTCGGTCGGTTCCTCGGCGGGACGGCCATCCACCGGCTGGAACTGGGAAAAATCGGTGAGCCGGGCCGCGCGGGCCCAGACCGCCTCGTCCAGCGTGCCGTCGATGATGACGGTCGCCTCGACGCGGGGGGTGGTCACCCGGATCCGGTTGGCCCGGCCGCTGTACGCGACGGTAGTATCCTGGACGAGTGCCAGGCCCAGCAGCATGGAAAGGATCATGGAGCGGAGAATCTACACGCGGGCCGGGGCCGGGTGGGAGCCGGATCATTCCGCCGCGATTGCATATCCGCCGGTTCGGCTTTACGATCCGGGCGAACGCTCAACCAAGGATATGAACATGGCAAAGTCGGCCGGCAGGACCACTCCACGGAAGGCCGTCAAGAAAACCAGGGCCGCGGTGAAGACCGCCACCAAAAAGGCAATGAACGCCGAAGTCTCCAGCCGCGCTACCGCGGTGAGAAAGGCGCTCCGCAAGCTGGCCTCGGTGGCCGGTCGCGTCGCGAAGCAGGCGGCAAGCGCCGCGAAGCAGGCCGCCCGGAAGGCGTCGCACTCGCGCACGGCCAAGGTGGCCGCCGGCGCGATCGCGGTGGCCGCCGCAGGCCTGGCGGTCCGCAAGGCGACCAAAAAGAAGCGCCGCTGGTAGCGCGGGAAATCAGGAGGCCGGCTTTTTTCGCCGGGCTCTGATCTCCTTGGCCACGACGCCGGCGGCCGCGAGGCCGCCGGCAACCAGCGCCTTCTTCGCGGCCCGCTTGGCAACCGCCTTCACGTCCGCTTTAACGCCTTTCATCTTGCTTCGCACCGCCTTCCGCCCGACCGCGGCCATGACCTTGCTCTCCAGTTTGTCGTAGACCTTCCGTGCTGCGGCCTTGCCGCGCCGAGCCAGTTTTTTCGTCAGCTTTCCCATGGGGTTCCTCCTTGAGGTGTGGAGACGGCTGCGGCCGGCCCCGAATACACCAAGGCCCGGCTCGGTGGGAGAGCCGGGCCCGGTATCCTCACTTCGCCCAATCCGGCTACGGGTTTCTCGTGGCCGTCACCCGGAGGACGCGAACCGAATCCGCTCCGCCGCCCTGGTAATGCGCCACCGTGGTGCCGACCATTTTCCCGTCGACCAACCGGAACGCGCCGTGCGTCGTGACCTGAACGCCCTTGCGGAGGACGCTTTCGAACGGGCCGACGTCGGTGATGATGCTGTCGGCCGAGGTCGACACCCGGAGCGCCATGGGCGCCCGGCCCGGGAACGTCATGGTCCACCCCGCCGGGTCCGCGGAGCCAGTCAGGGTATAGGTCACCAGGACGCTGTCGCTGGTCGCCGACGTGGTCACCGCGGTCCAGGTTCCGGCGGCATCAGCCAGAGAGACGGTCGGCGCCGGGGGAGGCGCCGGCTCGGCGGCGGGCGGGGCATCGGGCTTGGAGCAGGACGCCAGTACCGCGGCCCCCAGCACGAGGGTGAGGGAACGCATGTGGAACTCCGGGTTGGGGGGTAGTCCGGGGGGGAATTCCCTTCCGAACCCGGTGAACATACGCCATGGGGGCGGGAGTGGCAAACCGGCCTTCCGGGGGCGGCGGGTGTGGCCCGCCGGGTTACGCGTCGTCTACCCTCATTGGACCGTTGATCCCTCTATTCGGTGGTGGACGTGACTCAACCGCTCGTGGCGCATTCGTTCGCCATTCCGATCATCCTCTTCCTCACACTGTGGGTGCTCTTCTACCTTCCGCTGGCCGGGGTGGCGAGCCTGGGGAAAGGGGCGGGCCGGAACGCGGCCGCCCGGATCGGAAAGACCCGCCTGCTGAAGTGGGTCGCCGGGCGCAAGACCGTGCACGGGCTGCGCCCCTATCTGCCGCTCCTCCTGGTGCTCCTGCTGGGTGCGATCGCGGCTATCGCCGCCGCCCACCTCTTCGTCGAAGTCGCCCAGCGGGTGCGGGACGCCAGCTCGACGATCTCTCGCTCCGACCAGTCGGTGCAGGCGTGGTTCCTTCAGCACCGCCAGCCCGGCGTCATCCTCCTGTTCCGGATATTTACGTTTTTTGGGGGCGGCCCGGGAATCCTGCTGCTGGTGGGAGTCCTCGGGGTGCTGCTGGTGCGCAAGGAGCCGGCGACCGCGGCCTATCTGCTGGGTACCGCCCTCGGCGGATACCTGCTCAACCTGGGGCTCAAGATGATGTTCGCCCGCACCCGCCCCGACCTGGCCTCGGCGGTGATCTCGGCGCACTCCTATGCATTTCCCAGCGGGCACGCCATGGAGTCATTCGTCGTCTACGGAGCGGTGGCGTTTCTCGCCCTGAGGCAACCCTGGCCCTGGATGCTCAACTCGGCAATCCTGGCGCTCGCCGTGACCATGGTGATCCTGATCGGGCTGTCGCGGGTCTATCTCGGTGTCCACTGGGTGTCCGATATCGCCGGGGGCTGGAGCGCGGGCCTGGTCTGGCTGGTCGCGGCTACGTTGGCGTTCCACATGCTGTTGCGAGCGAAGCCGGGCTCTCCCGCGAGACAACCGGCATGACGCCCACGGAGCGCTCGACCCGCAGCAAGGTGCTGATCGTCTCGGTCACCGTCGGCCTGACCCTCCTCGCGGTCCTCGCGGCCGCCAATTTTTCGGGAGCGGAAAAGGCGGTCGACCGCAGGGTCGAGCGGCTCTACTCGGTCCGCGACTCGGCGTTCATCCGTGCCATGGGCATTGCGCTCGGCCCCTCGGTCGTCGGGGGGAACCAGGTCCAGACCCTGTTGAACGGCGATCAGGTTTTTCCCTCGATGCTGGGGGCGATCCAGGGCGCCACCCGCACCATCACGATGGAAACCTACATCTACTGGGGAGGGGAAACCGGCCGCCAATTCGCTGAGGCACTCGCCGCGCGTTCCCGCGCCGGAGTCAAGGTGCACGTCCTGGTGGATTGGGCCGGCAGCAGCAAGATGGACGATGACTACGTGCGGATGATGAAGGAGGCGGGAGTGGAGTTCCTCAAGTTCCACCCGCTCCGCTGGTACAACCTCGGGCGCCTCAACAACCGCACCCACCGCAAGCTGCTGGTCGTCGACGGACGGGTGGGATTCACCGGCGGAGTCGGGATCGCCGACCTCTGGACCGGCCACGCCCAGGACCCCGAGCATTGGCGCGACTCGCACTTCCGCGTCGAAGGCCCGGCCGTCGCGGAAATGCAGGCCTCGTTCATGGACAACTGGATCAAAGCGTCGGGAACGGTGCTGCACGGACCCGACTACTTCCCGGCCCTCGCACCGGTCGGGCCGTATCCGGCCCAGGTATTCAGCAGCTCCCCGGCGGGCGGTAGCGAGAGCATGAAGCTGATGTACCTCCTGGCCATCACCGCCGCGGAACAGTCGATCGACCTGTCCAGTGCGTACTTTGTGCCGGACCGCCTGTCCGAAGACGCGCTGGTCGCCGCGCTCAAGCGCGGAGTCAAGATTCGCATCATCGTTCCCGGGAAGCACATGGACACCAAGATCGTCCGGGGCGCCTCCCGCGCCCGGTGGGGAAACCTGCTGGCGGCGGGCGCCGAGATTTTCGAGTACCAACCCACCATGTACCATTGCAAGGTGCTGATCGTCGACGCGCTGATGGTGTCCGTGGGTTCGACCAACTTCGACCCTCGTTCGTTCAGCCTCAACGACGAGGCCAATCTGAACATCTACGACGCCGGCTTCGCGCTCCGCCAGATTGAGATCTTCCAGCAGGACCTGGCCCTGTCGCGCCGGATCACCCTCGAGGCGTGGCAGGCGCGGCCCTTTCGCGAAAAGTTGACGGAGCGCCTCGCCTCGCTCCTCGGCCCGGTGCTGTAACGCCCGCGGGCCCCATGAGCTTCTTCTTGAAGTAGGCCGCCGTGGCGCTGTCCACCTTCACCAGGTTGGAATGCTTCAGGAAGTGATGGGTGTCGTCGGGGATCACCATCTCTTCGACCTCCACGCTCGTGCCCGCCAGCCGGCGGACCAGATCCACCGTCTGGCTGAACCGGACGTTGCGATCGTCGTCCCCGTGAATCAGTAGCACGGGAGCACGCCAGGTCTTGAGCGACGCCACCGGCGAGGACGCCCAGGCCAGCTCGTGGGCCTGGACCCGGTCGGGCGCCTCTTCATAGCGCGCGCTGGGTGACGCGAACCGTCCGTCCGCGGTCCAGTCGTGCACGCCGTGGATGTCCACCCCGGCGGCAAACAGATCGGAGTTCCTGGCCAGGGCCAGCGCAGTGAGGAACCCGCCGTACGAGCCCCCATAAATGCCGATCCGGGAGGGGTCCACCTGGGGCTGGCTCCGGAGCCATTCCGCCGCCGCGACCACGTCCAGATACTCGGAGGCGCCTTGGGGCCCCCCCTTCGCGGGCCGGTGGAATTCGAAGCCGTACCCGATGCCCAGCCTGAAATTTACCGAGAGCACCACGAAGCCCATGTTGGTCAGACGCTGGTTGAGTGCATAGGCGTTGGAGTAGTAGTCGGAGTAGTGCCAGCCGAGCAGCATCTGCCGGGGCGGCCCGCCGTGCACGAAGATGATCGCGGGCTTCCGGGTGGGGCCGCCCGCCCGTTCGAAGAGCTGGCCGTGCACCGAGACCCCGTCGGTGGCCCTGAACACCACCTTCCGCGGGGTAACCAGCTGCTCCGCGGGAAAGTCCGCCGGGATCCGGTCGGCGCCGATGACGATGGGCGGGGCGCCGGCACGGTGCACCATCGGCAGCGGAGGCCGTTGCGCCGTCGCGCCGAGGTAGGCCACGCCGCCGTCGCCCATGACCACGGGCGTCCACTCGAGTCCGGTGCCCGGCGTGAGCACCTCGGGCGCGGCACGGTCCACCGGTACTTTCACGACGTGGCGGCGATCGATGTCGTCGGGGTCGCTCCCCGCGTTCCCGGCAAACACCAGGAACTTTCCGTCCGGTGAGAGCTGGATGTACTCGGCCATGTATTCGCCTGGCGTGAGCAGGAGCGGGGCGCCGCCCGCCTCCGGAATCGAGTACAGGTGGGGCCAGCCGTCGGCGTAGGAAAGAAAAACGATGCGCCCGGCGGCCCACCGGAGGTTGGTGCCGCCCTCGGTGCTGGGTGGAGAGCCACGAAGGGTCTCCGGGGCCTTCCAGATCTGTGCCGCCTGGCCGTTCTGCGCATTCGCGGTCCAGATACTCCACGGCTGGTGGCGGGGCTCCAGCAACGGTCCCGGCGGGCCGCCTGCTCCCGGCCGCCGGATAAACGTCAGCCGGGTGCCATCGGGTGACCAGCGGGGCGAGCCGTCGCGCGACGTCGAGGGTGCAATCCACGTGAGCGGGGTGGAATCGTTGGTGAAGACCCCGATGAAGGCGTGATCACCCCGGTTCGAGGTGAAAGCCACCCGGGAGCCGTCGGGGGACCATTGCGGCTCGCCGATGTTCCCCCTGGCGAAGAACATGCGCGTGGCCGGGGCAACGCCGTCGATCCCGACGACACTCACCTGGCCCGAGGACAGAAATGCCACCACGTCGCTCTTCGGCGAGACCACCGGCTCGTCCCCCTCGGCGAGCAGCCTGGGTGTTCCGCCCGCGAAGGGCACCGACCAGATCTGAATCTTGGGCGGCACCGGGAGGGAGGCGGGGTTGGGCGGCAGGTCGTTCCAGTTGGCGCTGTGCTCGCCTCCCCGGACATACACCACCCACGTCCCGTCCCGGGAAATGGCCACGGAGGTCAGCTCCTGGCCGTCATCCATCAGGTAGTTGGTCAATCGCCGCGCCGTGAAGTCCGGACCTTCGGCCACCCAGATGTTTCGCCGGCCTCGCTCATCGAGCGCCCAGGCCAGCCGCTGCCCGGCGGCGGAGGCGGTCAGCTCATTGGGGAAGGGGAGGCTCTTGACCTGCTCGATCGTGAATTCCGCCGGCCGCTGGGCCCGAACCGATGGTGCCGCAAGCGCGAGGGCGAACAGAGCGTACGTGGCGCGGGTCATGACGGGCCTCGTCACACGAAAAGGGGGAGACCCCCGAAAGCTGCCGGGAACCTCCCCCCAAGTCCATCCTCGCGGAAACCCGTGCTACGGCATCCGCTTGGGCGCCGGTGCCTTCGGCTTCCAGAATCCCGGGTTGGCGGTAATCCAGGCCGGGGGCGGATCGCTTTGCGACGGAGTAAACTCGAAATGGTCGGTTTGCAAACTGATTACCGCAGAGGCGGTGAGCGCCGCCAGTTTCTTCTGGCCTGAGTCACCACCCAGCGCCGCCATGTAGGCCGCCCCGTGGATCGTTGCGCCCGCATCGATCTCCGCGAGTGACTTCCGCGGGACCAGCAGATAAAACGTGCCGCTCGGTGCCCCCGAAGTGACCTCCCACATGGAGTAGCTATCGGTCAAATGGGCCGCCTCGTGCGCCGCCTTCACCAGCTTGCGCGCCTCCTCATACTCCGAGGTGTGCCCCGGCCGGACCGAAATGCGGGTCACCGACACGTAGCGCATGTTCGGCAGATCAACGGGGCCGCCGTAGCCCAGCTCGGCCCGGGGGCGAAGGGTCATGCCGCGCGAGTCATTCAGGTAGTCGGCCTCTGCGGGGCGGTACTGCTTGTCGACGGCGGCGTTGACCCGGTCGAGGGACTTCTGGTATTCCTCCCAGGTCGGGTAGGCGGCCATGTACCAGATCTCGTTCGGACCGGTGAGGGACGTCATCGCGACGAATGGGTCGGAGTTCTTGCTGGCCGCCAGGGCACGGGCCCACGCCGTCTCATGGGCGTTGTGGGCGTGGCCCTTCCCGACCTTGACCGACTCCCGAAAGATCGAGAAGACGTTGTTGGGCGGCATCGGGGCGGTTTGCGCCCGGATCGCGGCAGGCGCGGCAATGACAAGGGCGAGTGGCAGTACGCGGAACAACGATTTCATGGCGCCTTCTCTAGGATAAGGTCTGGCGCGGGAGGCGGGCGGCACCCCCATCGCAGGGATGGTGCTCGGATCTCGCGGCACTCCGGGGGAGTGCGCTGGCTTGAGTAGACGAGCGGTCGCTCGCCGGGGGCGGAATCTACCTCCCCGGCAGGAATTGGCTAGGGGTGCGGGTTAATGGCTCGGCGCCGGCTCCATCTCGGCGGCGTAGGCTTTCCGGAGATTGGCCTGATACTGGTCGAAGAGCCCGCGCAGCACCGCGTGTTCCCGCGTCACCGCGCCCCGGAAGGCCGTGTCGGTCAGATAGTGGTAGAGGATCACCGCCATGATCTGGGCATCCACCCGAAACCCCGCATGCCCCGCCGGAGTGAATGCGTCATCCAGCATACCCTGGGTGTGGTAGGGGTGCGTGGAGCTGGCGACGCTGACGCCCACCCCCGGCACATCCAGCGACACGCCCCCGGTTTCCTCGTAGCCCGCCGGCCGCTGCGGTTCCGGCTCCAGGCGGGCCGCGCCGAGCACCCTGGCATAGGCAAAGTAGGTTTCCTCCAGCGTTCCCAAGGCGATACCGTCCCGATACTCCCCGTAGCGGTCGATCTTCACCTGGGTGCCGGTGGCCAGCGCCGCCCCCGTGGCGGCGTTGTCCATCATCCGCGAGATGTGCTCGAGATACACGCCGTCGGGATAGCGGATGTAGTAATCCACCACGGCGCGATCGGGCACGACGTTTGGGGCGGTGCCGCCTTCGGGAATGACACCCTGGATCGATGCCTCGGGCCGGAACGTGGAACGGAGCCCGTCGACCGCCACGTAGAAGTGCACCGCCGCCTCGAGCGCATTGCGCCCGTTCCAGCTGCTGAGCTGGTGCGACGGACGGCCGGTGAAAATGTACTTCACCTCGTTGATGTTGAGGCAGCAAATTCCGAATCCGGCCCGGGACCGCGAGGTCTCGGCGCTGGAATGACTGCGTACCAGGATGCCGGCACCCTTGAAGATGCCGGCCTCTCGCATGATGGCCTTGGCCGGCGGACCGACCTCCTCCGCCGGCGTGCCGTAAACCACGATGGCCCCGGGGAGTTTTCGGGCGGTCATCTGCTCCTGAAGCGCCACCGCCGCGGCGATGGCCACCGGGCTCTGCGCGTTGTGCTGGTCCCCGTGAAAGGCGCCCGCCGTGCCGCGCAGCGCATCGTATTCGGCAATGAGTCCGAGCACCGGCCCTCCGGCGCCCGCCGGCGACTCCCAGCGCGCCACGAACGCGGTGGGCAGGCCCGCCGACCCGGTGTCCACCGTGAAGCCGTTCCGCCGAAGCACCTTCACCAGCGTATCCACCGCGCGGAATTCCTTCCAGCCCACTTCGGGATTCCGCCCGATCCAGTCGCTCAGTGCCTGCATGTCCGAGTCCCAGATGACGCCGACCCGCGCCAGGAGCCGGTCGCGGTCCGCGTCTTGGCCCCCGGTCAGCCGGCTTCCGATGGCGGCAGGGGCGAGAGCGGCCTGGAGCGAATCGATGGACTTGAGCACGGCGCCCGCGGCGGCGCGCTCGGTGGGCGTGGTCTGGGCCGGAAGGACGCGGGCCGCCAGCGCCGTGACGCCAAGGGCCAGCGAGGCGCGAAGTACCGAAGCAAGCACGGGGTGTCTCCTCAGGATCGAGCCGGCTGGAGCCTCCTCCGGCTCCCGAATGTACTCGCTTCGCATATAGCCGTTCTCTGTGGCTGGGCCCGGATCAAGGAGGCGACCAGAAGCGCATCGAGCCGCGGTCAGGTTGGCTCGAGGTGGTCGATCACCCACCGGCCAACGCTGCCGCAGACCGAGCAGCCCGCCTTGCCCTCGCCGTAGAGGATCATCTCGGCGTCGGCGTCGCACGCCGGGCAGTGGGCCTTCACCGTCGAGAGCGTGTCGAGCGGGATCCCGTTCCGGACGATCCGGCGCACCATTGCGCCCGGCTCCGCGGCCCCGAGCGGGCACATGTTGCCGGTGCACTTGGCGCCGATCTCGAGGCAGACCAGCTCGGCGTCCTGCAGTGACGCCTGTCCCTCGGCCGCCGGGGCCTCGGTGATGAGGACGCGGACCGGCCGGTCGCACGCGCCACAGAACAGTTGGTGACTCTTCACGTTGCCCTCCTCATCGGATGTCGCGGCGGCGCAGGGGGTGCACCGTCCGCGTTCCAGGTTACGTCAAAGGAATGACGTCGCCGTCGCCGAGGACGCGCCGGACCACCCGCCGCGCCGCATCGGTTGCCATGCCAAAAACGGCGGTCGCCGCCGCGTCGGCGTTCATGCAATTGCCGCCGAGCACTGTCACGCTACGAACCGGGGTACGGCGCGGCGCGGCGGTGCGCGGGTCGAGCAGGTGGTGATACCGGACACCGCGCCAGTTGAAAAACCGCTCGTAGTCGCCTGAAGTGGTCACGGCGCGGTCAGCGACGGCGAGCCGGCCGGCAAGCCGGTCGAGGTGGTGGGGATCGCGAATGCCGACCTCCCATGGGGCACCATCGGGAGCGTGACCCAGCGCGTAGAGATCGCCACCCACGGTGACGATGGCGTGGATAATGCCCTTGGTGCGGAGAGCCGCGACCGCCCGGTCGATCCCGTACCCCTTGGCGATGCCGCCAAGGTCAAGATGGAGGTCGCGGTCATCGAAGCGGACCACCGCTCTCCCGCCTTGGCGCGCGATATCGACCTTCCGCCAGAAGCCGCGCGACGCCAGCCGCTGCACCGCGCCGAGCGGTGGCGGCTGGTGGCGATGGAGCACGTCCCACAGCTCCGAGGCGGAGCCGAGAGCTGGATCGAAGTTGCCGTCGCTCACCGACGACCAGTGCAGCGCCGCCTCGATCACCAGCGCCGTCTCGGCGGAGATCTCGATCCCCTCGCGCCCGGCGCCCAGATTGGCGCGGCCAATGTCGGAATCAGGCCGGAAGCGGGTCATCGTCCGCTCCACCCATTGCAGCTCGGCGAGGGCGGCATCGATCGCATCCTCCGCGAGCCGTTCGTCGCGGTGCGCCACCTGCACCTCGGCGATCGTTCCCATCAGCGGGAAGGAGCGCTTGACCAGCGGTATCCTGCGCCGCAGGGCAAGCGGCATCGACAGGGCGACGAACACCCCGGTGCCGATGGCGAGGAACTCACGCCGCGTCGGATGACGCCGGAACAGGTCAGCCGACATGATGATCTCCTTCTTCTTCATGACGCCCGCACGACCCGGTGCAGCCGGCGCAGTGGCCGGTGCACCCACGGTGAGGCACCAGGCCGAACAGGACGAACAACCCGGCACCCAGCACGATGGCGATGATGGTCTGGCTCATGGGACGCTCCCCATTCCGGCAAATCCCATGAACGCCATCGACAGGCACGAGGCGATCACCAGCACCAGCCCCATGCGGCGCGCGATCACCGGCACCTCCGCCACCTCGATGCGCTCGCGGATCGACGCCATCAGCGCCAGCGCCAGCGTGAGCCCCACCCCGGCGCCGATGGCAAACACCAGCGCTTCGGCCAGGTTGTAGTGGCGCGAGGTCTGGAAAAGTGCCAGGCCGAGGATGGCGCAATTGGTGGTGATCAGCGGGAGGTAGATCCCCAGCTGCCGGAAGAGGACGGGGAAATACTTTTTGACCGCCATTTCGGTGATCTGCACGCCGGAGCCGATCACCACGATGAAGGCGATGGTGCGCAGGAACGGCGTCTGGGTCAGGACGTAGGTATTGAGGGCCCACGCGCCCACGGCGGTCAGCAGCAGCACGAAGGTGTTGGCCAACCCCAGCCGCCACGCCGTCTCGATCTTGGCGGTGACGCCGAAGAACGAGCAGAGCCCGAGGAACATTACCAGGGTGAAGTTGTTGACCAGCACCGTCGACACGAAGATCCACGCCAGGTTACTCATGCGGCCTCCTGGGTGCGACGGCGGCGCCGCTCGATGATGAAGGCCAGCCCGAGCAGCGCGATGCCGAGCGTGAGGAAGCCGCCCGGGGGCATCACCATGAACACCCACGGCTCGAAGCGCGGCCCGAGGATATCCTGGTTCAGCAGTGAGCCGCCGCCGAGCAGCTCGCGGGTCGCGCTCAGCAGGACGAGCGACAGGGTGAAGCCCATCCCCATCCCGAAGCCATCGGCCACCGCGCGCACCGGCCCGACCTTGGCGGCAAAGGCCTCGGCTCGGCCGAGCAGGAGGCCGTTGGCCACGTTCAGCGGCATGAACGGCCCCAGCGCCTTGCTGATAGCGGGGAAGGTGGCCGCGAGGATCATGTCGGCCAGCGTCACGAAGGTGGCGATGATCAGGATGTACGAGGTGATCCGCACCTCGTGCGCGATGTATTTGCGGAACAGCGACACGATAAGCCCTGAGCCGACCAGGACGAACAGCGTCGCCACCCCCATCGCGATACCATTGGCGAGCGTATTGGTGACCGCCATGGTAGGGCACATCCCGAGAAACTGCACCAGTACCGGATTCTCGCGCGCGATCCCGCGCCAGATGTCGGCGGCCAGCGTGGCGGGCGGTGGCGACCCCGGCACGAATGCCGATGCCCCGGCCGGCTGGACTGGCTGGACCGACGGGACGGCGGTCACTGGGTCCTTCCCCGGTCCCAGGCCTCGAGCAGCGGGCGCCACCTGGCGACAGCGTGGTTGATAATCCGGATCACCGCCCGTGACGAGATGGTCGCCCCGGTGATGGTCTGCACCTCGCTTGGGGGCTTCCCGGCGCGGCCCTTGACCCCGCGCAGGGGAGCGACGCGCCCGGTAAACTGCCCGCCGAATGCGGTGTCGCGCTCGATCTTGTCGCCGAGCCCCGGCGTCTCCTTGTGTTCGAGTACCTTGAATCCGATCAGCGTGCCGCTCTTGGGATCGAACCCGATCATCAGCGTCACCAGCTCCTGAAAGCCCGGCTCGGCAGCGGTGATGGCCACGCCCAGGCGATTGCCCGAGGCGTCGAAGCCGACGTACGTCTTGGGAATATCGGCCAGGTCAGCCTTGTCGGGTGCCGTGCGGGTGAGCGCGTCGTTGACGAGGTAGAGCGTGTCCCAGCGGGCCGGCGCCTTGAGCACCTCGCGCACCGCCGCATTCACTTGCTCGGCAGCGTACTTCCGCACCGCGGGCAGCGTCACCTTGTACACCGTCACCACCAGCCACCCCGACATCGCGCCGGCCAGCGCAAGCGTCAGCAGCAGCCGCCACGCCGGCGTGCTCTTGCTCGGCTGGATCGCCGCCGGCGGCCCGTGATGATGCGTCGCGGTCATGCGGCCGCCTGCCGGCCGGTGCCGAACACCCGCGGTTGCGTGGCGCGGTTGATGAACGGCACCAGCGCATTCATGAAGAGGATGGCGTACATCACGCCCTCGGGAAGGCCGCCCCAGATGCGGATCACCACCACCAGCACGCCGATCCCGGCACCGAATAGCCAGCGACCCCGATTGGTGACCGGCGAGGTGACCATGTCGGTGGCCATGTACACCGCACCGAGCATCAGGCCGCCCGAGAAGAGCATGAAGAGCGCGTCGGGTCGCCGCGCATCGACCAGGTGAATCACCGTGCTGAACACCGCCACCGTGAGCAGGATGCTGGCCGGGATCCGCCAGTTGAGGTAGCGCTTGTAGGCCAGGAAGGCGCCGCCGGCGAGGATCACCAGCGCGGCCGTCTCACCCAGCGATCCGCCGGTATTGCCGACCACGAGGTTCAGCAGCTCGGTGCCCTTCCCCTCGAACTTGAGCAAGCCGAGCGGCGTGGCCGAGGTGATCGCATCGGTATTGGGGCGGGTGAATGGGAAGGCGAAGAGATCGCCCTTGAGCGTCCAGAACGCGCCACCAGGCGTGGGCCAGGTCGTGATCGCCACGGGGAAGGCGGCCTGCAGGAAGGCGCGTCCCACCAGCGCGGGGTTGAAGACGTTCTGCCCGAGGCCGCCCCAGACGAGCTTCCCGAAGCCGATCCCGAACACCCCGCCGAGAAATGCCATCCAGAGCGGCGACCCGGCGGGCAGCGTCAGCCCGAGCAGCAGGCCGGTGATCATCGCCGAGCCATCGGCGATGGTGCCGCCGCGGCCGATGACGCGCTCGGTGAGCAAGGCGCCAAGTGCCGTAGCGGCGATCACCAGAAGGGCGCTGACACCGAAGAACCACGCCGCCGCCGCGATGACCGGCACCAGCGCGCCGACCACGTTCCACATGATCACCGGGGTGGAATCCTGCGAGCGGACGTGCGGCGAGGCGGTGACGAGCAGCTTCCGGGCGAGTGGCGTGCTCATGCGGCACCGGTCTTGGTACGCCGCAGCGCTACCTTGCTGGCCTGAAACAGCTGGGCCAGCGGGATGTTCGACGGGCAGACGTACGCGCACGACCCGCAGAGCATGCAGTCGGCGAGGTGCAGGTCGACCATGTCGTCATATCGTGCCACACGGGCAAAATCGCCCAGCAGCGATGGATTGAGGAACACCGGGCACGCCTCGAGGCAGCGACCGCAGTGGATGCAGGGGTAAACCTGGCCAAGGCGGGTCTCGTGCCTCTCGAGCACCACCACGCCCGTGGTCCCCTTGAGCACCGGTGCGTCGAGGTTGGCCTGTGCCTGCCCCATCATCGGGCCGCCGACGATCACCTCGGCCGCATCGGGAGTGACCCCGTCACAGAAGGCCAGCAGGTCTCGCAGCTTGGTACCCACCGGAACGATCAGGTTGGCCGGGCGGCGGAGGCCATGGCCCGACACGGTCACGATCCGCTCGATGAGCGGAAGCCCGGTCTCGAACACCTCGGCGATCGCGGCCACCGAACCGACGTTTTGCACCACCACGCCGACACTCACCGGCAGCTTCCCCGACGGTACCTCGATTCCCGTCACCGCCTGGATCAGCATTTTCTCGGCACCCTGCGGGTACTTCACCGTGAGCGGAAGGATGGTGATGGCGAGGTCGGACGGGAGCGCCTGCCGCAGCGCCGCGATCGCGTCGGGTTTGTTCCGCTCCACGCCGACGACGCACTTGTCAACATCCATCGCGTGCATCATCACGCGGATCCCGAACAATACGCGCGCGGGGTACTCGGCCATGGTGCGATGGTCCGAGGTGAGGTAGGGCTCGCACTCGGCGCCGTTGATGATCAGGGTGTGCACCGCATAGTCGCGCGGCGGGGCCAGTTTCACGTGGGTCGGAAATGCCGCGCCGCCCAGCCCGACCACGCCGGCGTCCTGCACCGCGCGCACCACGTCGTCGGTGGAGAGTCCCTCCCAGTGCGGAACCATCCGCGGCCGTGGCACCTGGGGGGCGTAGCGGTCAACCGCGATCCGCACCGACATCGCCATCGAGCCGTCGGGATGCGGCCACCAGCCGATGTCGGTCACCGTGCCCGACGCCGACGCGTGGATCGGCACCGAGACCCAGCCGTCGGCACGACCGACCGGATCGCCGCGTTCGACGTGATCACCCACCTCTACGCACAACTTCGCCGGATTGCCGGCGTGCTGCCGCAACGGCAGTACGATCTCGTCGGGAAACGGCATCCGCCGGATCGGGAGCCGACTGGTCAGCTCCTTTTCCTCGCGCGGATGCACGCCGTGGCGGAAACCCGAGGAGAGTTTCATCGGGCGCTCAATTGAACTTCGCCGCGCGCGCGGTCCATTTCTCGAGATCTCTTTCCTTGGGGTTGAGCGGCGTGCCCGGATGGATGATCGCCACCGGGCAGCGCTCCGCCGCCGTCACCAGTTGCTGGAACGTCCCGGCGCGCGCGTCCTTGACGAAGGCCTGTTTGTCGGTGTTGTACGCGAACATTTTCTTGTTGATATTGGTGCACTCGTCGCAGGTGGTGCAGCGCACCGAATCAATCCACGCCTCAATCACCATCGCGTCGTCATCGGCTGGGGCGGTGACCGGTGCAGTCGGCACCAGTGCCGCTGCCGGCGCTGCCGCCACCGCGACCGGCGCAGGCGGGGCGGACGCCGGAGCGGATACCGGCGCGGGGGCCGGCGTGGCGGCATTGGCCGGGAGCGTCGCTGCAGGCAGCTCGGCCAGGAAGTCCGCCACCGCAGCCGAGCCACCGGCCTTGGTCAGCAGTGCGGATGCGAGCCGGCGCGCCATCTGCGCCGGGTAGCTCGCGCGGAGGTCGGTCAGCTTCGCCTCGTATTCGGCACGCAGCGAGGCGCTCCGCGTCTCGAAGTCCGCTTCGAGCGACGTGGCCACCAGGTCGCGGACACTTGGCGCGATCTCGAGCCCGGCAAGCTGCCGGAGCTGCGACCAGAACTGCTGTCGCTCCTCGGCCAGCAGCACGATCTCACTCGAGACCACCAACCGGCGCAGCGTGCGGTCCTTCGCCAGCGCCAGGATGTACGGCGTGCGGTCGTCGCGATCCACAACCGGGAGCGTCAGGTACTCATGGAACGGCAGCATCGCGTCGTCCCATGTGGTCGAAGGCACCTCGGTGAAATGCTGCTTGAAGCGCGCCTCGGTCGCGGCCCAGTCGGCGATGGTCACCGGCAGCTCGAGGGCCTGCTCGGTGCCGGCCTCATCAATGTGTCGCAGTGTGTAGGTCGGCCAGGGGTCCTCGACCGATGGATTGCCAGCGAGTGAGAGCTGGTCGGCGTAGGTCGGACCGGCGTCGGGGTCGAAGGTGAGGAAGGGGAACGCCCGGCTCTCCAGCGCCAGCCGCGCGGCGTGCTGCGCCCCGTCGTCGGCCAGCCCATGCTCCACCGGGCACGGGGTGTAGACGTTGATCAGCACCGGGCGCCGCTTGTGGAGCCCCTTCAGCACCCCGCCGATCAGGTGCGTCGCGGCCGCCTGCGAGGTCTGGTGGACATAGACGCCGCGATGCGCGATGGCGATGAGGGCGAGCTCCTTTCGCACCTCGGTCTTGCCGTGCTGGGCCTTGCCGTAGGCGGCCATGTCGGACACCTGCCCGGTGAAGCCCGACGTGCAAGCCTGGCCGCCGGTGTTGGAGTACACCTGCGTATCGAGCACCACCACCCGGATCGGCTTCCCCGACGCCAGCAGGCGCGAGAGGTTCTGGAAGCCGATGTCGAGCATCGCCCCGTCGCCTCCCATCGCGATGATCGGCGGGCAGAGCGCAAACTCGTCGTCGGTGAACTGCGCCCAGGTGAGCGACGAGAGCTCGGGTTCGTGCTTCCCCGCATCGTAGCTGCCGTTCCGCAGCAGTTCGGCGCGACGGATGGCGGAGAAGTTGTCGGCCATCTTCCGCATATGGGCTTCGAACAGGCCGATCGCGACCGAGGGCGCATCCTGGAAGAGGTGGTTCACCCACGGGAACGGATACGGGTTGTAGGGATAGGTGCTGCCCCACACCGACGAGCAGCCGGTGCTGTTGGCCATCCCCAGCGGCGCGCGCCCGGTGCCGCTGGGTCCCGATTCGTGGCGCCACTTGAGGTCGCGTAATTCGGCCATGGTACGGTTGAGCAGCGCGAGCCGTTCGCGCTTGGCCGGGTCGATCGGCACAATCGCCGCGTCACCGCCGCTCGCAGCCTCTTCCAGGTCGGCGCCGGAGGCGAGCCGCTCGCGCGCATCGCCATCGAGGGCATTAATCAGCTCCTCGAGGCGGGCGACGTGCCGCTCGACCCGCGGCTGCATCGAGGCGAAGATCGCCGAGACGATCAGGTGGACCGCGGTCTTCTCGCCGCACCCCATGCAGGCGCCGTCGCCGCCGACCATCGAGCGGTACGTGGCCTTCTTGAGCAGCAGCGAGGAAAGCACCCCGATCCCCTCGTCGATATCGGCGACATTGACGAAGCGATTGTCCGTGTCGGGGAGCCGCTGCCAGACCGCCCAGTTGCGCCGCAGGCGCGCCAGCGAGGCGTCATCCTGCTTGATGGTCACGAGGGCGCCGTCAGGGCAGACCTCGACGCACAGGTTGCATCCCTTGCAGGCTTCGGGATTGACCGTGATCGAGAGCAGCCCGCCGGTCCCTTTGTCCTTCCCCTCGATCGCATCGAAGAACGGCCGGGTCCGCGCCAGCGGGAACTCGGCCAGCCGCGGCAGCACCAGCCCGAATTCCGCGTCGCTGGCCCCCCGGCGTTCCGCATCCCACTTCATCTTGTCGGCGACCGTGCCGTAGCCCTTCGCGAACGCCTCGGGCACCGAGAGGGACGGCTCGCGCGCGAGCAGTCGCTGTACCTCCCGGCCCCACGGCTTGACTATGGGGCGCAACCGCTCGAAGCGGTTGCCGTTGCCCGCAGCGCCGAGCACCGCGTGGAGCACGTCCTCGGGGCTGTTGACCAGCCCGGGAATCGCCGCGTCGGGACACTGGGTCCAGCACTGGGCACAGCCCGTGCATTTCTCCGCGACGAATGAGGGGATCTCCATCCGCACGCCGCTCATGTCGCGCACGGCGCCGGTGGCGGCCGGGATGGCGCTGATCGCCGCAAACGGATCGGCGATGCCATCCTGCCCCATGACGCAGAGTGAGCACACCTGCTCCCAGAACCGTCCCGGATTGCCGATGCCCGGCTCGGCATCGGTCACATCGAGCATGGCGGGGATGTGGGGGACAATGCCGAGGGCGGTGCTCGCCTCGACTTCGCGGGGGACGACCGCGAGCACCTCGTCGAAGCCGCGGCGGATGACGCGTACGTTGTCTTCCACCACCGCGGCGCCGCGATGGCCGAACTTCTTCTTCAACTGGGCGCGGATTCCCTCGAACAACCGCTCCTGGGTGGTCTCTTCGCGCCGCAGCAGCGGCGAGGTGTTGAAGAACGCCCCCAGGAAGGCGGCCCCCTGCATCCGGTAGCGCAACTCCACGTCGGACGCCTCTTCCCGCGCGATCGCGAAGGCGTCGAGGACGAAGACGCGGATCTTCCGCTCGCGGATGGTGGCGCGCGCCTGGGCCGGGAACGTCAGCCACAAGGCATCAGGATCGAGCTCGCTCTGGATCACGAACACCCCGCACTCGGCCAGGCCGGCGAGCGGATCGCTGTGGCGGAAGACGTTCGGGTCGGGCGCCAGCACCACGTCCACGTGCTTGAGCTCGCAGTTGAGCCGCACCGGCTGGTGCGACAGCACAGCGTAGAACGTCGTCGGCTGGCCTTTCTTCTCGGAGCCGTACTTGGGGTTGGCCTTGATGTGCATCCCGAACAGCTCGAACGCCGTCATCGCGAGGTTCTTCCCCATCGTGATGGCGCCCCACCCGCCGACCGAGTGGATTCGCACCGCGGTCGATCCATCGGGAAGCAGGTTGATGTCGCCCGCCGAGCGGAGCGACAATTGCCCGATACCGGGGTAGCTGTCGAGCATCCTCTCCTGCCAGATTTGCAGCTTGGGGTTGCGGGTGTCGGTGCGAACGAAATCGATGCCGAGGTAGAACTGCCGCTTCCGCGCCCCCTTGGGGAGCATGTTGTCGACCGCGGCGACGATGTCACCGGGCTGCAGGTCACGGCTGCCGAGCCCGAAGCAGCCGGAGTAGAAGTCGGGCACCATGTCCGAGCGCAGGGCGGCGACGCCGGGATAGGCCACCGCGCCACCGGGGGGCACGCGACCGTTTTCGACCGCCTGCGACATCGCCGACCGGATCTCGCGCAGCAGCGGTGGGTCCACGGCGAGCGGCTGGTCGGTCCGCTCGAGCACCACGACGCCCTTCTTCCCGGCGAGGGCGTGGCTCACCAGATCCGCCGGGAAGGGCCGGAACATCGTCAGGTTGAGGACGCCGACGCGCAGCCCGCGCTTGTCGCGCAGGTAGTCGGCCACCGCCTCGGCGTTGGACACCACCGACCCCTGTCCCACGATCACGTACTCGGCATCGTCGAGGCGATGGCCGCCTACACGGGCGTAGCGGCGGCCGGTGAGCGCCGCGAATTCGTCGAACGCCT
>JANNGX010000316.1:0-3529 GCA_031404115.1 Gemmatimonadales bacterium
CAATGTCTCGACCTTCTTCCCCACCTCGAACGAGGACATCGACCGGATCGAGTTTGTCCTGGGTCCCGGGGCGGCCCTGTACGGACCGAATTCCTCCAACGGGGTACTCAACATCCTCACCCGCTCCCCGTTCACCTCCACCGGTACCACCCTCTCCTTCGAGGGCGGGGCCCGGGCGGGCTCGAACTACACGGCGGGCACCAGTGCACTCACCGACAAGGGCGCCGGCATCTGGCGGGTTACCGGACGGCACGCCATGCGCCTTGGCAGCAAGGTGGCATTCAAGGTGTCGGGCAACTACCTCAAGGGCACCGAATGGCGCTATCGCGATGCCGCCGAGCCGGCCACGCTCAATACCACCAAGCCGGGGCTCGGCATTCCTGCGGGCCAGTGCAACGCCAATACCGGCTGCCGGGATTTCAACCTCGAGCAGTACGGCGGTGAGGCGCGGGTGGACGTGCGACCCGATGCCAACAGCGAGCTGATCGCCACCTACGGCCTGACCAACGCGAAGAGCCTGATCGAGTACACCGGGATCGGAGCGGGGCAGGCCAAGGACTGGAAGTACTCGGCGGCGCAGCTGCGGTACCGGTACAAGCGCTTCTTCGTCCAGGGTTTCGGCAACTTCAGCAATGCCGGCGGCACCTTCCTGCTCCGGGACGGCAATCCGATCCAGGACAGCTCCCGGGTCTGGTCGGCGCAGTTCCAGCACGGCTTCGATCTGTTCGGCGGCAAGGAAACGCTGCTCTACGGCGCCGACTACATCTACACCGACGCGCGGACCGGTGGCACGATCAATGGCCGCAATGAATCCGACGACAACATCAAGGAAGTCGGCGGTTACCTCCACAGCGTGACCCATCTGACGTCGAAGCTCGACGTGGTGGCGGCGCTCCGGCTCGACAAGCACAGCCGGCTCGAGTCCGCGGTGCTCTCCCCCCGCGTGGCGCTGCTGTTCAAGCCGTCCGCGGATCAGGCGTTCCGGCTGACCTTCAACCGCGCGTTCTCGACCCCGAGCAACAACAGCCTGTTCCTCGATATCGTCGCCGGCCGGATTCCGCTCAGCCCCACGATCGGGTACAACATTCGCGCGCTGGGCGTGCCGCAGACCGGATTCCAGTTCCGCGCCAACGGTGGTTGTGCCGGTGGCGCCGGAAACAATCTCTGTATGCGTACCCCATTCAACGAAGCGGCCGGACTGCTCCCGGCCCGTGCGGTCACGCTCTGGTCGGCCGCAGTGCAGGCGGTTTCCGCTGTGGCCGGTCCCCAACTCACTGCGTTGATGCTGGCCAACGCACCGACGACCCAGGTGGGCACCCAGCTTCGGCTGCTCAATCCCACCACCCGCCAGTTCATCGACGTGGCCGACCCGGCCAGCCAGGTTCGGGACATCGGATCCTTGAAGCCGACCATCAACCACCAGATCGAAGTGGGGTACAAGGCGCTGCTCGGCAGGCGATTCCAGATCTCGTTGGACGCCTGGTATGAACGGAAGCGCAATTTCACGGGGCCGCTGATCGTTGAATCGCCGACGGTGTTCCTCAATCGCACCGAAACCATCACGTACCTGACCGCGCTCTACACCCAGGCCGGCGTGCCCAACGCCGCCGCCACCGCCGCCGCGGTCGGTAAGGGTATGGCCGGGGTCTCGGCAGCCACCAGCATCGCGGAGACGGGCGTCCCGCTGGGCACGGTAGTCCCCAACAACTCCCCCCTCAACGACAAGTCGGACATTTTCCTGACGTACCGCAACTTCGGCAAGGTGGAGCTCTGGGGGGCCGACGTGGCCGTGGACATGGTATTCGGGAAGCACCTCTCGCTGGCGGGCGGGTATTCGTTCGTGAACAAGGATTTCTTCTCCAAGACCGAGCTGGACAACGCCCCGACCGACATCGCGCTCAACGCCTCCAAGAGCAAGGGCTCTATTACCGCCGGTTGGCGCGACGATCCGAACGGGTGGAGCGTGGAAGGACGGATGCGCGCGCTGAAGGGATTCCCGGTGAATTCAGGAGTGTATGTCAGCGCGCCCGATCCCAGCGATCCCACCAGGCTTCTGCCCACTGATTCCTACGCAGTGGTCGATCTCCAGGGCACCTGGCGCCCGCCCCTCGGCTCCCGCAACCTGCTGTTCTCCGCGAACATTCAGAACCTGCTGAATAAGCACTATGCGACGTTCGTAGGGGTGCCCAGGATGGGGCGCGTGTTACTGACGAAGCTGACGTACACGTTCTAGGAGGAGGCTAAGCGGCGAGGACGCTAAGAGGCGAGGATACCGCGTATCCCTAGCCTCTTAGCCTCCTAGCCTCCTCGCCTCCTGGCCTCTACTCCATGAACACGCTCCTCCATCGATTCCCCTCGCTCGCCTACATCGCGCCGCTCGCGACGTTCCTGGCGTTCCTTGCGCTGGCGTCGCGGCTGCCGGTGGACCTGCGCGCCGCTTCCCTGCTGTTCCTCGTCATTCCTGCCCTGGTGCTGTGGGTGTGCTCGCGCGGAGTCATTTCGCTGCGCGCGCCCCACTGGCTCCTGAGCGTGGCGCTGGGAATCGCCGTCTTTCTCCTGTGGATCGCCCCGGACTGGCTTTTCCCCGACTGGCACGGGCACTGGCTCTTCACCAACGGGATCACCGGCAAAGTCGAAGGCTCCCTGCCTCCGGAAGGCCGGCACGACCCGCTGGTGCTCGCGCTCCGGACCATGCGCGCCATGATCCTGGTGCCCATTGTCGAGGAGCTGTTCTGGCGGGGATGGCTGCCCCGCTGGATTGACAACATGGATGACTTCCGGAAGGTGCCGCTGGGCCGGTACAGCCGATTCGCGTTCTGGGCCACGGCCATCCTGTTCGCCGCCGAGCATGGCGCGATGTGGGACGTCGGGCTGATGGCGGGGGTGGCCTACAACTGGTGGATGCAGAAAACCAAAAGCCTGGGCGATCTCATCCTGGCGCACGGAGTGACGAACGCCTGCCTGTCTGCCTATGTCTTGATTGGGGGAAAATGGCAATACTGGTGAGCGTCCTAGCCTCTTAGCCTCTTAGCCTCCTAGCCTCCTAGCCTCCTAGCCTCCTACGACTTCGCCGCCACTCCACTGTCCGGCGCCACGAGCACCCGGCGCGCGCCCTTCCACCAGCGGGGCAGCGCCCTTGCGACTTCACTCTCGATCACGCCCTTCCGGCGATTGGCGGCGTGGACATACTTCCCTTCGCCGACGTAGATGCCGATATGGGTAACCCGCGTGCCGCGACCGAAGAACAGCAGATCTCCCGGGAGCAGCAGCGACGGATCCTTCGGTACCTCGACGCCGAGCCGGGCCTGCTCCGCGGCCGTGCGCGGCAGATGCAGGTCGAACGCTTCCATCACCCACTTGACCAGCCCGCTGCAGTCGAATGCCAGGCCGGGCTTGAGCGCACCGTATTTGTACTTGAGGCCCACTTGCTGCCGCGTAAGACTCACCAGCGAATCACGCCCGCCCAGAAGAGCGCGGGACAGCGCGGCGAAGGGTTTTTCACCCTGGGTCGGAATCGGAAGAATCGAAG
>JANNGX010000317.1:0-2680 GCA_031404115.1 Gemmatimonadales bacterium
GGTCCGTGGCGGTGTACAGATCCCGCTGGCTGGGGTAGCCGGGGCGGGAGGGACGACCCAAGCTGGTGTACCGGAGATTGAGGCCGGCGGACGCGAACTCGTCGTGGAACCGCCGGAGCGTCGTGCGATCCAGCTCGGTGAGCGGCACTCCGTACCGCGTCACCCCCTCCATCAGGTCGGCATGGGTTCTCGCGTGGAGCACCGGGTCGCCGGGCGTGAATTCGAGGTAGAGCAGGAGCTCCTCGAGGGACCGATTGTTCCATTGAGACGAATTGGGTGGGGCCGGCCTCCCATAGAGGAGACACAGATACTGAACCCGATTCTCCGCCGTCTCGAACATCGCCTTGAAGAGCAGGTGCAACAGCAAGTTGTCCCGGCGGATGTCGATCAGCAGCGCGATCTCGGGCTGAATCTCGGCCAAATAGGAGAAATTCTGTTCCGGCCCGACGCCGAGATAGGCCCCGCCCTTCACACCCATGGCGCGAAACGCCGGCAGCACGTGGAGGTAGGACGTCTCGTTGGAAACCAGGTTGTCGCTGTCGAAGAACCCGCCCGGTTCGGACAGCCGCGCCACCAGCCCGGCGAACGGCGTGGTCTGCCTGACCGGCGCGCTCGAGCTGGTGAAGAACACAACCTGGAGGACGATCAGCAGCGTGCGCATCACGAGGGATCTCCGAAGGCGCCGAGCCGGCCACGGATGTGGAGCCTATCAGCAGGAGGCTGTCCGGACAAGGTGAGAAAGGCTACGTTCTCGTGATGAAACGCCTTGTCGCCTGCGCAGCCCTGCTGGTGGAACTGGAAAGTGCTGGCGCCTGAATACGGCGGCGACGGGAAGTCGGTCGGACGCTGTGCTGGCGCGACGCTGCCGGTGATCGGATTCCCGGGTCACTGGGGTCCGAATGGGCTGCTCTTCTATCACGGCCCAATGTTCCCGAGCCGCTACCGGGGCGGGGCGTTCATCGCCTTCCACGGTTCCTGGAACCGATCACCGATGCCGCAGGCCGGGTACAAGGTGGTCTTCGTCCCCGGCCCGCCCGCCGGGTTCCGGCCGGGGTACGAAACCTTTGCCGATGGCTTTGCCGGCGGCGACCTGGATCCGGGAGGCGCCACGCATCGGCCCGCCGGACTGGCCCAGGGACCCGATGGGGCCCTGTACATCACCGACGATCAGCGGGGTCGGGTCTGGAGAGTGACCTGGGAGGCGGCGCGCTAAGCCACGGATCTCAGGCGTCGAGGACGTACTTGGCGCGGGGGTAGGCCACCGTGAAGCCGGCGCGCTCCGCATTCCGGTGAGACGATGTACCCGGCTGAGCCACGACCATCGCGGTTTCGCAACGCAGCGCCCGCGCGGCCGCCAGGCGCGCGTCGAGCAGCGCGTGATGCACCCCGCGCCCCCGCGCCCCGGGAAGCACCGCGGCGCCGCACAACGCACCGACCCGCCGATGCACCATGAGCAATCCCCCGCCCGCCAGCTTTCCCTCGTAGTCCGCGGCAAATGGCGTGGCGGTGGACATCCGGAAGGTTCCCTCGATCACGGCCTGGAGATCCTCGGTGGCGGCCCGCCCCTCCCCGAATCCCGACGCCACCACCCGGGCCAGCTCTGTAATCTCCCCCGGTTTGGCCCGGCGGATGGTGACGCCGGCCGGCACCCGGAACGCCTCCGGGGCCTCCGTCACCCGGCAGACCATGACGTCGCTCCGCTCGGCGACCCGATACCCCCGGGCCACGATTGCGCGCTGGAGCGAAGCATCGGACAGCGAGCAGAGCTCCACCGCCGCCGCGGCGCCCCGACTGTGGAAGAAGGCCTCCAGCCGGTCGAGTTCCGCGGCCGGGAGCGGCCCATGGAGCCCCAGGGCGAACGCCTGCGTGAGCGGTGAGGCCGCTCCAGCGTACGTGGCATAGCCTCCGCCCACCGCGAGCGAGGTGGCGTCGGGGTAGGCCCCGGTGCGCCGAAGGGTGGCGGCGTATTCGACGCCGGCCAGTGCCTCGGAAAGCTCGAGCCGGCGCGCCAGGGCCAGCAAGTCGGCGTGCGGCGGCGTGGCCGCTACGGAAGAAGGGTTCATAGCATTTTCACGATCCAGTCGCCCGCCAGATAGCCGACGACCGCGACACCGAGGCCAACCAGAAACATGTCCATCCCGCTTCGGAAGACGCTCCGGCCGGTGAAGAAACTGCGAGCCGCGCCGACGCAGAAATGGGACAGCATCGCCACCGCAAATGAGGCCCAGATCGCCCACGGCTCGCGACTGATGAGCAGCGGCGCCACCGGAATGAAGGCCCCGAACGCCGTGGCGATGCCGGTGACCCAGCCCTCGCGCATCGGCGTGCTCGAGGCGTCGCCGATCTTGAGCTCCTCGCGCACCTTCTCCTCCAGCGCCCGCTCTGGATCCGACATCACCGCGGTGGCCAGGTTGTTGGCCTGATCTGCCGGAATGCCCTTGGCCTGGTAGATGAGCGAGAGCTCTTCCCGCTCCAGCTCCGGCATCAGGCGAATCTCTTCTTTCTCCATGGCGATCTCGTGCTCGAACACTTCCCGCTCGCTCTTGGCGGCCAGATAGCCCGAGGAACCCATGGAAAGCGCGTCGGCGGCCATGCCGGCCAGCCCGGCGACGACCACCGCGTGGCTGGCGCTCCCCAGACCGGACTGCGCCCCGACCATACCGGCGACCAGCCCGAAATT
>JANNGX010000318.1:0-2390 GCA_031404115.1 Gemmatimonadales bacterium
CACATGCTCGAGCATCTCAAGGCAGGTCACGAGGTCGTAGGCACCGGATTCAGTTTCGGCGAGCGTCTCGGCCGGCACCAGGCGGTAGTCCACCGCGATCCCGGCCTCCAGCGCATGCAGTCGCGCCACGTCGAGCGCCCCCGGGCGCCAGGTCGATGCCCGTGACCCTTGCGCCGCGCCGGGTGCACCCTCGCGCTCGAGGTCGATGACATCCAGCGGTTTCTCACCGTGCGCCACTTCTGGTCCTACTGCCGCCTGGTCCCCGGGGCCGCCGATTCGGGCGGGCGCCATCGGCATCGCGTGAGCAAGGATGGCAACCGCTACCTCAAGCTCGCCTTCAGTCACGCCGCGGTGCGAGCGATCCAGTATTGCCCCGAGGTCCGCCAGTGGTACCAGCGCTGGAAGCGGAAGAAGCCGCTCCGGATCGCCCGGGCCCTGGTCGCCAAGGAGGATCCGGTCCCCGGAAGTCCGTCCGCCAACGCGAGAACCGCTATGCCGGCCCCCAATTCGTGGCCCCGGTCGAGCAAACCGTTCTCACCCTCGAGCCAATCGCGGAACGGCTTGAGCCGCCCCGAGCGGTCCACAACGTCCCCGCATCCGCGCACCAGTCTCTCATATGCGTTCAAACGAGTATGACAACAACCCAAAAGCCTTGCGCGGACCGATGTTACACAGCCGTTACAGGACCTATGTATTCGTGTAACGACGGGCGAGTTCCTTTCCCGGGCTTGAGCAAGTCTCAACCCCCGCCCGCGTCTCCACCTAACCGGGAGCGAGAGCGTGGCCAGACACCTGATCCGGAATGGTCTGATTCTGAGTATGGCGTTGAGTAGCCGAGCCATCGATGCAGCGGCCCAGGCACCCACCGTCACGGTGGGCGGGGTCGGCTACGTCCAATACTATTACAACCTCAAAGACACCGCGAACCACATCAACAATTTCGATGTCACCCGGGCCTACATCAATGTCATCGGCAAATTCGCCTACGGCGTGAGCACCCGGGTCACCCCCGACATTTATCGAGTATCAGACGGCTCCCTCGCCTATCGCCTCAAATACGCCTTCGTCGCCTGGCAGCCCGAAAAGAGCGCCTTCACCTTCAAGCTCGGCCAGAATAACACCCCCTTCGTGGACTTCGAGGAGCGGCTCTGGGACTATCGGATGCAGGGCACCATCGCCATGGACCGGAACGGCTACCTTTCCTCCTCCGATTTCGGATTCCTGGTGGACGGCAACTGGGGGTTCGACAAGGTCACCTTCAGCGGCGGCATCCAGAACGGCGAGAACTACAACAAGGCCCCCGGTGACAAGCGCAAAGACTTCGTGAGCCGGATCTCGGTCCGGGTCAAAGGCACCGATGAGGCCGGCCCCACCGGCGGACTCCGCGTCACCGGGTACGCCGGCATCGGCAAGCCGAACGGCGGCGGCACTCGGCAACGCTACCTCGGCATCGTGTCCTACCGTTCCAAGATGCTGACCCTGGCCGCCGAGCTGGCCGGCACCAGGGACAGCGCGCTCTCCACACCGGTGACCCCGCTCAAGAAGGGCCGGGTCTTCACCACCTTCGGGGTGCTGCGCATACCGCCGACCTACAAGTTCCAGATCATCGGCCGGCTGGACGCGGTCGATCCCAGCACCAATACCAGTAACGACAAGCAGACCCGGATCATTGCCGGCGTAGCGTACCAGGTGTCGGGCAACCTCCGCGTCCTGGCCGACATCGACCATCTGAGCTACCAGGGCGGTGTGACCACGCCCGCGCTCGAGGCGGTGCGGTCCCAGGTGCTCTTCCAGCTTCAATTCATTTTCTAAGGAGCCTATATGAAACGTCCGCTGACATACCTTGGCCTGGCCCTCGCCGCCGTTGCCTGCGGCAGCACCAAGCCACCGCCGGTAGAAGCCCAGGCGCTGACCGGGGCCGGCGCCACGTTCCCCAATCCGATCTATCAGAAGTGGTTTTCCGAGTACAACAAGAAGACCAAGGTCCAGATCAACTATCAGTCGATCGGCTCCGGCGGCGGCATCAAGCAGTTCACCGAGGGCACCGTGGATTTCGGCGCCACCGATGGGCCGATGACCCAGGACCAGATGGCGGCGGTGCAGGGACAGGCGATCCACCTCCCCGCCGTCATGGGCGCCGTGGTGCTCACCTACAACCTGGCCGCTGCGGGCGCCGCCCAGCTCAAGTTCGACGGGCCCACCATTGCGGACATTTTCCTCGGCAAGATCCTCCGCTGGAACGACCGCCGCATCGCGGCGACCAATCCCGGAGTGAAGCTGCCGGCCCAGGACATCATCGTGGTACACCGCTCCGACGGGTCCGGCACCAGCTACATCTTCACCGATTTTCTCAGCAAGGTGTCGCCGGAGTGGAAGGAAAAGGTCGGCAA
>JANNGX010000319.1:0-7054 GCA_031404115.1 Gemmatimonadales bacterium
CAGCCGGTCCGAGCGGCGGATTCCCAGGAGCTGGTGTGGCTACTCGATCGTACCATGCCGGGGCTGACGGCCTACAACATGCCCTTGGGGTACCGCGTGCGGGGACCGCTGCGTCTCGATGCGCTGGAGCGAAGCCTCGACGCGCTGGTCGCGCGCCATGAAGTACTGCGCACCGTCTTTGCGATGCAGGAGGACCATCCAGTTCAGGTGGTGCTGGAGCCGTGTCCGGTGAGGATGACGCGCCTGGACGTCGGGCGCCTGCCGGCCGGAGGGCGCGAGGCCGAGGCAGCGCGGCTGATGCGGGAGCGGGCGCGCACCCCGTTCGACCTCGCGCACGATGTCATGCTCCGGGCCGCCACGATCCGCCTGGCGGACGATGACCATTTCTTTCTGCTGGAGTCCCACCACATCGCGCTGGACGGTTGGTCGATAGGGATTCTGTTCCGCGAGCTCGAGGCACTCTACAACGGATTCACGTCCAGCCAGCCCGTGAATCTCCCTGCTCCGCCCATCCGCTACCGCGACTTCGCGGCGTGGCAGCGCGAACAGCTCGAAGGCCCGCGCCTCCAGGAGCTCCTCGACTACTGGCGGGTCCAGCTCGCCGCCGCGCCCGCGTCGCTCGAGCTTCCCACCGATCGGCCCCGGGCCAACGCCCCGAGCTTCGAGGGCGCCACGGTTCGGCGGGTGATATCCCCCGAGGTGCAGGGTCGGCTCAACGCGCTGGCCCAGACGCACGGCGCGACAATGTACATGGTGCTCCTGGCAGGGTATCAGGCGGTCCTGCACCGCTGGAGCGGCCAGGACGAGATCGTCACTGGTTCGGCCAGCGCGGGGCGCACCCGGCCGGAAACCGAGAAGGTGGTAGGCTACTTTGCCAACACCCTGGCGCTCAGGAATTCGTTCGGGGACGATCCGACGTTCGAGGCGCTGCTGCACCGCGTCCGCGAGACGGCCCTCGGCGCCTACGACTACCAGGAAATCCCTCTGGAACGCCTGGTGCTCGAGCTGCGGCGGGATCGCGCGGCCAGCCATGCGCCGCTGTACCAGTGCGTGCTCACCATGCAGGACGCCCAGCCCGGCTCAGGCGGGCTCACCTTGGCGGGCGTGACGGTCACCCACGCCGCCGCCGACCTCGGGACCACCAAGTTCGACCTGACCCTTTTTCCCGCCGAGCGGCCGGAGGGCATCCGGCTTGCCCTGCTCTACCGGACCGACCTGTTCGAGGAGAAGACCGCGGCGCGCTTCCTCGGCCATCTCGCCACACTCCTCGAGGATGCGGCGGTGAGTCCCGCAAAGCGGGTCTCGCAGCTTGCCCTTCTCACCCCGGAGGAACGCGCGGAGCTCACGCGATGGAACGCGACCGGGTGGAACGAGGGGTCACCCTCCACTATTACGGAGCTGGTGGAGTGGCAAGCGGCGCGGGTGCCGGGGCAGCCGGCGGTCATCTCGGGCAACGGCGCGATGACCTGGCGCGAGCTCAACGCCGCCGCCAACCACCTTGCACACCGGCTGATCGGGCAGGGGGTGGGCCCGGGTGTCACGGTGGGGCTCTGCCTCGAGCGCTCCACCGACCTTGTCGTGGGCCTCCTGGGCATTCTGAAGGCCGGCGGCGCCTACGTGCCTCTGGTCCCGGACTTGCCGGCGGCGCGGCTGGCGCAGCAGCTCTCCGAGAGTGGTGCCCGCATAGTCGTGACGATGGGGGCGCATCGCGGCATTCTACCCCCGGAGGCAGCCGCGCTCTGCCTCGATGCCGATGCGGCGCTCCTGGCCGCCGAGCGCGACGATGATCCGGGGCCCCGGGCGCAGCCCGACGATCTCGCGTACGTCCTCTTTACCTCGGGCTCGACCGGCGTCCCGAAGGGCGTGGCCGTTACCCATGCCAACCTGGTCCACTACACCCGCGCGATTTCCCGGGTCCTGGGCCTCGGCCTCCATGGCGAGGCTCCGCCGTGGCACTGCGCGACGGTCACGACGCCCGGCGCCGACCTGGGCCACACCGCCCTTTTCCCCGGCCTCTGCTCCGGCGGAACGGTGCATGTCATTCCCGGCGCGGTGACGACGGACCCGGCGCGCTTCGCGGCCTGGGTGGCACAGCAGCCAATCGACTTGCTCAAGATCACTCCCAATCACTTCCGTGCGCTCGCGGCAGGTCAGGACCTGGGCGCGATCCTTCCGAAGCGCTGGATGGTCTTCGGGGGCGAGGCGTGTCCCTGGGACCTGGCGGAGGAGGTGCTCGGCGCCGGACGCGCCCGCGTGCTCAACCACTACGGTCCCACCGAAACGACGGTCGGGGTCTGCACCCACGAAGTCACCGTGACCGACCCGACTCGCGGCGGAGCGGCGACCGTGCCAATCGGGACCCCGCTCGCCAATACGCGTACCTACGTGCGTGACGCGCGGGGGGGGCTGGCTCCCGTGGGGGTTCCCGGGGAGCTCTTCATCGGCGGCGCGGGCGTCACGCGGGGCTATCTGCACCGTGACGACCTGACCCTCGAGCGCTTCGTCGAGGATCCCGAGACGCCGGGCGCCCGACTCTACCGTACCGGCGACCGGGTGCGGCGGCTGCCCACAGGCGACCTCGAGTTCCTGGGCCGCGCCGACGACCAGGTCAAGATTCGGGGCTACCGGGTCGAGCTGAGCGAAATCGAGGCGGTGATCGCCGCGCAGCCGTCGGTGCACCAGGCGGCGGTCATCCTCGCCGAGGACGGTTCCGGCGAGCCACGCCTGCTGGCCTTCGTGGCGGGCGACGCGGCCCTGGACGTCACATCCCTTCGGCGGGAGGTTGCCGAGCGCCTGCCGGAGTACATGATTCCAGGGCGCTGGATCAGGCTCGACGCCCTGCCCTTGAGCGCCAACGGCAAGGTGAATCGGCGTGCACTGCCGGTCCCGCAGGCGGAGAGCAATTCGGGGGGCACCTCTCCCGCACCGCAGGGGGCGATCGAGGAGCGGCTCGCCGCGATCTGGGCAGAGGTGCTGAAGCGCGAGGCGATCGGCCGCGAAGACGATTTCTTTGCCATGGGCGGGCATTCGCTCCTCGCGATCCGGCTGCTCGGCCGCATCGCGAAACAGTTCGGCACCCGCCTGCCGCTCCGGGCCTTGTTTGATCATCCGACCGTGGCCCTGCTGGCGCCCCTGCTGATCCCTGCGGCCGATGCAACGGCATCGAGGCCCGAGACGGGCAGGATCGCGCGACGGAGCCGCGTGGCGATCGATCCCCCCGGCAACGATCCCCAGAACTCGGGCCCCCGCGACTCATGACCAAGTCCTACGCGCTTCCGACGTCATTCGCCCAGGAGCTCCTGTGGCACCTGGACCGTGCCACGCCGGGGCTCATCGCCTACAACGTGCCGCGGGCCCGTCGGCTTCTCGGGTCGCTGGATGTTGGCGCGCTCCGGCGGGCGCTCGACGCGCTGGTGGCACGACACGAGATCCTGCGCACCACCTACGCAGAGCGAAATGGGGCCGTGATGCAGATCGTCGCGGCGGAGCGCAGGGTCGACCTGCGCGTTACGGACCTCGGCGGGCTGGAGCCGGCCGCGCGCGATATCGAAATCCTCCGGCTGACCCGGGAAGAGGCGGCGACGGCGTTTGATCTGACGCGCGACCTTCTGCTGCGCGGCCAGCTGCTGCGCGCCGGGAAGGATGAGCACGTGCTCATCCTTTCCACCCACCACATCGCGTCCGACGGCTGGTCGGGCGCAATCATGTTCCGTGACCTCTTCACGCTGTACGAAGCGTTCCGCACCGGTCTGGCCCCCGACTTGCCCGAGCTCCCGATTCAGTATGGTGACTTCGCCGCGTGGCAACGGGACGAGCTCCAGGGCGCGCGGCTGGATGAGCGGTTGAACTACTGGCGCCAGCAGCTCCGGGGGCCGCTGCCCCTGCTCGAGCTGCCGACGGACCGTCCGCGTCCCATTTCGGCGGGTTTCAAGGGAAACTCGGACGGCGGCACCCTCCCGAGCGATCTCTCCGAAGCAATTCGCCAGCTCGGCCGGGCCCACGGCGCCACACCGTACATGGTAATCCTCGCCGCGATCCAGACGCTGCTGCATCGCTACAGCGGCCAGGACGACATCATCGTCGGATCGCCAATCGCCGGCCGGGAACGGGCGGAGACGGAAGGACTGATCGGGTACTTCGCCAACACGCTCGTGCTGCGGAGCCGATTCGACGACGACCCGTCCTTCCAGATCCTGCTCAGCCGGGTGCGGGAGACCTGCCTCGGCGCGTTCGATCACCAGGAAATGCCGCTCGAGCGCCTGATGCTGGAGCTCCGCAACGACGAAGCGATCCGCGAGGGCGGACTGTTCCGGGTCGTCCTGACCCAGCTCGACGATACCCCGCACGCCATGGCACTTCCCGGGCTCTTGGTGGATGGGATGGGCGCCGGAAACGAGACGGTGAAGTTCGACTTCACCTTCTTCATGGGAGAGCGGCCCACCGGGTTGCTGCTGGCCGTCGCATTCCGCACCGAGCTGTTCGACAGCGAGCGGGTGGAGCGACTGCTGGGGCATCTCGAGACGCTGCTCACCGGGGCGGTGGCCGACCCCGCATTGCCGGTGTCGCGGCTCCCGCTGCTCACCCCCGCCGAAGCGGCCGAACTCGCGGCCGGCAATGCGACGGCGCAATCCCTCGGCGCTCCGACCACGATGGCGGCCCTGCTCGCGGCCGCGGCCACCCGCCGGCCCGCTACCCCGGCAATCGTCTGCGGCGGCGACGAGCTGACGTGGGGCGAGCTGCTGGCCCGCGCCAGCCAGCTGGCCCACCACCTCCAGGCCCAGGGCGTGGGGCCCGAGGTGCCGGTCGGGCTGGGCCTGGAGCGCTCGGCCGACCTGGTGGTCGGCATGCTGGGCATTCTGCTCAGTGGTGGCGCCTACGTCCCGCTCCTGCCGGAACTGCCGCCGGCCCGGCTCCTGCAGCAGCTGGCCGCCAGCGGCGCCCGGGTGGTGGTGACCGTGGCGGCGCACCGAGCGCACTTCCCCGCCGACGTCGCGCTCTGCTGCCTCGATACCGACGCCGCCCAGCTGGCCGCCCGGCCTGCTACGCCGCCGCCCTGCGCCGCAACGCCCGACACGCTCGCCTACGTGCTCTTTACCTCCGGCTCCACCGGCACGCCCAAGGGCGTCGCCGTCACCCACGCCAATCTGGTCCACTACACCCGTGCCATCGCCGCAGTGCTGGGCCTGCCGCTCGACGGCACCGGCACCGCCTGGCAGTGCGGCACCGTCTCCACCCTCGCTGCCGACCTGGGCTACACCAGCGTCTTCCCTTCCCTGGTCAGCGGCGGCACGCTGCACGTCCTGCCCACCGACGTGGGGCTCGACGCGGCCCGCTTCCAGGCCTACCTCGCCGCCCACCCGCTCGATCTGCTCAAGATCACCCCCAGCCACTTCCAGGCTCTGGCGGGCCCGGAGTTCGCGCCGGAACATCTGCCCCGGCGCTGGCTGGTCCTGGGCGGCGAGCCGTGCCCCTGGAGCCTGGTCGACGCGGTGCGGGCCCACAGCCCGGTGCGGGTACTCAATCACTACGGGCCGACCGAAACCACAGTGGGGGCCACCACCTTCGAGGTGGGACCCACCGACGTCTCCGCGTGGGCGCCGGCCACCGTGCCCATCGGCCGCCCGCTGCCCAATGTGACCGCTGACGTGCTCGACGCCCGGCAGCAGCTGGTGCCGTTGGGTGTGCCGGGTGAGCTGTGGCTCGGCGGGGCAGGCGTGGCCCGGGGCTACCTCGGCCGGGAGGATCTCACCCAGGAGCGCTTCGTCGGCCCCGCCGGCCGGCGCCGCTATCGCACCGGCGACCGGGTCCGCCGGCTGCCCACTGGCGACATCGAATTCCTGGGCCGGTTCGACACCCAGGTCAAGGTACGGGGGCACCGAGTGGAGCTGGGCGAGATCGAGGCGGTGCTGGCGCGCCACCCGGCGGTGGCCCAGGCGGTCGTACTGCTGCACGCCGAAGCCCTGGTGGCCTACGTGGTTGCGCGCACCCCGGTGCCCGAAGCCGCGCTCGCCGCCCACGTGGCCCAGGCGCTGCCCGACTACATGGTACCGAGCGTCTGGGTCCCGCACGATGCTCTCCCGCTCACCCCCAACGGCAAGATCGATCGCGCCGCACTCCCGGCCCCGACGACGGCCCCGGCCACCATCGCGAGCGACGGCGCCCCACGCACCGACATCGAGCGCCGGCTGGCCGCCCTGTGGGCCGAGATCCTGAAGAAGGACGCGGTGGGCCGCGACGACAACTTCGTCACCCTGGGCGGCCACTCGCTGTTGGCCATTCGCCTCCTCGGCAAGATCGCCAAGCAGTGGAACGTCCGGCTGGCGCTGCGGACGCTGTTCGAGCACCCCACCATCGCCGCGCTTGCGTCGGTGCTGGAGCAGGGGGTAGGCGGAGCGGACCCGTCGAAGACTGCGACGGCGAGCGAGAATGCCCCGCCGCACCTTGGCCGCGCATCGCGCGAAGCTCACCGCAGGATTGCCACTCCGGATCCACGGTCCACCGACAAGGATCAGCGGTGAGCCAGGTCAGCGAGTACGTCTTCCCGACCTCCTTTGCCCAGCGAAGGCTCTGGTTTCTCGACAGCCTGCAACCAGGTTCGGCGACGTACAATGTGCCGACCGCGCTCCAGCTCGACGGGCCACTAGACGCCGCGGCCCTGGCCCGGGCCCTCGACGCGATTCTCGAGCGGCACGAAATCCTTCGCACGGTATTTCGGCTGGAAGACGGGGAACCGGTTCAGATCGTGTCGGAAACCCCGCATCCGATGTCGCGGCTTTCGCTGACGGACCTGTCGGACCGGCCGCCGGAGGTCGCGGGGGCTCTGGCACGAGATCTCGCCGAAGCGGAGGCGCTGCGATCCTTCGATCTGGCGAATGGCCCGGTGATCCGGGCCCGTCTGGTCCGGGTGGCGCCCGACCAGCATGTCCTTCTCCTCGCGATGCACCACATCGTCACCGATGCGTGGTCGCGGGGCATCCTTTACCGGGAGCTGGCCGCCCACTACTCGGCGCAGCAGCAAGGCACCTCGGCGGACCTCCCGCCGCTGGAGCTACAG
>JANNGX010000320.1:0-11610 GCA_031404115.1 Gemmatimonadales bacterium
GCCTGGAGGATGGGGCATGGGTCGCCGGCGAGATTGAGTCGGGTACGCTCGTCGCTGAATCGGGTGGAGCGTCCTATCCAATTGTTCGTGGCGTTCCGCGGTTCGTGACCCCGGACAATTACGCCGCGAACTTCGGTGTGCAGTGGAATCGGTTTCGCGCAACGCAGCTCGACAGCCACTCCGGACTCTCGATGTCCGCCAGTCGATTCTTTGATTTTACGCAATGGCACGCTGGCGATTTGCATGGCAGGTGGGTACTGGACGCAGGCTGCGGCGCTGGCCGGTTCGCGGAAGTTGCTTTGGGCCTGGGGCTCGAGGTCGTGGCAATCGACTACTCGATCGCGGTCGATGCCTGTCGGACGAACCTGGGACATCACCCACGACTGCACGTCCTTCAGGCCGACATCTACCACCTGCCGTTCGCGCCCGCGACTTTCGGCGGGGCATATTCGCTCGGGGTGCTCCAGCACACACCCCAGCCGCGCGCGGCCTTCGAGGCGCTGTGCGCCCAGCTGGCGCCCGGAGGTCGAATCGCGGTGGACGTCTACCCGAAGCTTCTGCTGAACATACTGTGGCCGAAGTACTGGCTACGGCCGTTCACGCGACGCCTCCCGGCAGATCGCCTGCTCCGACTCGTGGAGTGGTGCGTGCCAGTCCTCCTGCCAATCAGCCAGGCCATCAGCCTGATTCCAGTGGTTGGACGACGATTGCGGTACCTTGTGCCAGTGGTGAACTACGAATCGGTGTATCCGCTCTCGCCTCAGCAGCTTCGCGAATGGTCTGTGCTCGATACATTCGACATGTTGTCGCCCGCACACGATCACCCGCAATCAGCCGAGACATTGCGAGCGTGGTTCGCGGCTGCCTGCTTGGAAGATGTTCAGGTCGAACGACGTGGGTTCCTGGTCGGGCGCGGACGCCGAGCGGAAGTGGACGTATGCGCCTAGCCATCGTCAACCTCACCGCGGGCGGGTTGAGTGGCGGTTACCGCTCATACTTGCGCAGCCTGGTGCCGCGACTCGCCACGGAGCCTGGTGTGGCGTCGCTGCGCGTACTGGTGCCGCCAACGGCCGCAGGCGACCTTCGCAATGAGGCCACGGTCCAGGCGTGGCCCGAGACCGACGTGCGAGATCCGGCGGGATGGATCCGGCGCAGTCTCGACGAGTTTGTTCCCGACGTGGTCTTTGTTCCCACCGCGCGCACCTTCCGGTACCGTTCCGTGCCGACGGTGGCGATGGTGCGCAACATGGAACCGCTCCTGCGCCCGATGCGCGGCAATCCGCTCGCGGAAGGCCTCCGCAACCTGGCCCGGCGCGAAGTGGCCCGGCGCGCCTGCCGGGAGTCGGCCCACGTGATCGCGGTATCCGGCTTCGTCCGCGACTTTCTGGTCGGGCGCTGGAGCCTCCCGGCGGAGCGGGTGAGCGTGGTGCGGCACGGGGTGGCCCAAGACATCCTGCCGGAGTCGTTGGGTCCGCCGCCCGGCCTGGAGGGCGTGGAGCCCGAATCCTGGCTGTTTGCCGCCGGGTCACTGCGTCCTGCACGCGGCTTGGAGGACGTCCTGCACGCCGTCTCCCTGCTCGGCAAGCGAGGGAGAAGGCTGCCACTGGTGGTTGCCGGGGAGGCAGATCCCGCAACCCGGCGCTTCGCGGAGCGGGTGAAGCGTGACGCCCGGGCCATGGGCCTCGGTGACCGGGTCCACTGGCTGGGCCGCATCTCCGCACAGGAGATGGGCTGGTGCTTCCGGCACTCCGGCGCCTTTGTGATGACCAGTCGCGCCGAGGCGTGCCCCAACACCGTCCTGGAAGCGATGGTGCACGGCGCGCTGAGCATCTCGACCGATCAGCCGCCGATGCCGGAATTCTTCGCCGATACCGCGAACTACTACCCTGGCGGTGACGCCACCACCCTCGCCGCGCGCATCGACGCTGCGTTCGCGATGCCGCCGGGTGATCGTGCGCGGGCGCGCATGGCGGCCCGCGAACGCGCGAGGGCATTCACCTGGGAGCGCACCGCGGCGGAGACCATCGCGGCGCTGCGCCGGGTACTCACGTGACACCGCGCCGGCGACGGCTCCTCGTGCTGACGCAATACTACCGTCCGGAGCCCAACTTCATCACGGCGGACGTGGCGCAGGCACTGAGCGAAGATGTCGAGGTCATTGTCGTATGCGCCCACCCCAACTACCCGTTCGGCCGGTACTACGATGGGTGGGGTGGCTGGCGTGGCTGGCTTCCCAGGCGCACGCAGGAAGGGCAGGTGACGGTGTGGCGCCTGCCGGTGCTCGCATACGCAGGCAATTCGATGTGGCGGCGCGCCCTCTGCTATGGCTCGTTCCTGCTCGGCGCGGCGCTTCTGGCGCCTTTCGCCGCGTTCCGGCCCGACGTCGTCTGGGTCTACCAGACTCCCTTCACCACCGCCCTCGCGGCGATGGTGGCGCGGTACGTTGGCGGCGCGCGACTGGTCTACACGGCGGCTGACCTCTGGCCCGAGAGCATGCTCGCCGCCCGGGTGATGGATCCGGGACTGCTGATGCGTATGCTGTTCACTTACAGTCGCTGGATCAACCGCCACGCGCACCGGATCATCGCGTCGACCGAAGGTACCCTCGAGCGGTACGCCGGCGACGGCGTTCCGCGCGAGCGGTTGTGTCACGTTCCCGTATGGGTGGATGCCGCGCCGGACACGGCGGTCGAGCTTCCAGTCGATGCGGCCACCGGCACGGGAGTCGTCTATGTCGGTAACCTGGGACCCGCGCAGCGACTCGATACGCTGGTTCGCGCCGGTGCGATGTTGCGGGAACAGCGGATACCCGTCGAGGTGCACCTGTACGGGTCGGGCAGTGCCGAAGCCGAACTGCGCCGCTTGGCCTCCGAGCTGGACGCGCGCAACGTGACTTTTCACGGACGGGTTGCGCCGGCGGAGGCGTTGCAGGTCTCCGCCAGCGCGTTCGCGCAAGTGGTGTCGCTCGAACCGAGTGAGTTGTTCGCCAGGACGGTGCCGTCCAAGCTGGCGTTCAGCTTTGCGGCGGGTGCGCCCGTCCTGTATGGACTGCAGGGCGAGGCGGCGCGGATTGTGGCCCGGTCTGGCGGGGGGTTAGTATTCGATCCCGAAGATCCCGGCTCGCTCGTGCGTGCCATCGTGCAGTTGCTCCAGCGCTCCCCTGAGGAACGATCTGACATGCGCGCGGCGCTTCGCAGCTTCTACGCCGCACACTTTTCCCGCGCTGAGTTGCTCGCGCGGTATCGGGCGTTGCTGCTCGACGAAGTCCGCCACTCGGTGACGAAGTGACCCGCGTTCTTGTCGTGGGCGGCTCGGGAATGCTGGGACACCGCCTGGTCCTGGAGCTGGCGGCCCGGCGCGACATCGAGGTGCACGCGACCGTGCGGCGCCCGGTGTCCGAACCCTTCCGTGTGCATGCTGCGGCGTACCACGAGGGAATCGACCTCTCTGCCGGCACGGCGCCGGTGGCGCGTGTGCTGGCCGACCTGCGGCCGGACGTCGTGATCAACGCCGTTGGTGCGATCAAGCAGAAGGACCTCTCGACCAGCATCGATCAGGCCTATTTCCTCAACGGGACCCTGCCGCACGCCCTGGCCTCACTCAACCCCAACCCGGCGGGCCGCGTGATTCATGTGTCGACCGACTGCGTGTTCCAGGGCGACCGCGGCGGGTACCGGCAGGACGAAACACCCGACGCAACCGACCTGTACGGCCGATCAAAAGCGGTGGGCGAGCTGAATTACGGGCGGCACCTTACGTTCCGTACGTCCATTATCGGTTTCGAACTGGGCGGACACCTGGGACTGATGTCGTGGTTCTTCAGGCAGCGAAGTTCCCGGCTGCAGGGTTACGTCAACGCGCGGTACAGCGGCGTGACGACGGGAGAGCTCAGCCGCACCATCCTGAGTACCATCGAGGGGAGCGCCCCGAGGAGCGGGTTGTGGCATGTGGCGTCGGAACCGATTTCCAAGTTCGACTTGCTGAGCCGAGTCAACCGCGCGTTTGCGCTCGGGCACACGCTGGTTCCCGATTCGGCGCTGCGGATCGACCGCACCCTGGATGACGCACCGTGGCGGGAGCGCACCGGCACCAGTCGGCCGAGCTGGGATGCGCTGGTGAAGGATCTTCAGGACGACTGGCGCGCCCGGCCGTATGACGCAGTGTATTCGGCATTTGGGGCCGTTGCAGGAGCGCACACCCCATGACGAATCCGCTCTCGTTGGATGGCGCCGAGGTATGCATCCTCGGGGGGCACCGGGTCGCTCGGGCAGCGACTTTTTCGGCGTATCCTGACCGGTGAGTGCGGACACCCGGCGTCGATCACCATTCTGTCGCGGGACGAGGCAAAACAGCACTACATGCGGCTCGATTTCCTCAACGCCGCCTCGGCCACCGATGAGATCATCTACCGCGAGAGCGCGAACCGGGTCCGGTTCGCGATCGGCGACGTGCGTCGGTATGAGGATATCCGGCGCGCCGCGGACCGCGCTGACGTGATCTTTCACGCCGCGGCTTACAAGCAGGTCCCGGCGTGCGAGTACTTCGCCGGCGCCGCGGTGGACACGAATGTGTACGGTGCGCTGAATCTGGTCCGGGCGCTGCGGGAAGGAGCCCAGCGCACCCGTACCGTCGTCGGCATTTCGACCGACAAGGCGTGCAAGCCGGTGAACGTCATGGGCATGACCAAGGCCCTGCAGGAACGCGTGCTCAGCCAGGCCAACCTCGAGGCGCCGTGGGTCCGGTTCGTCAATGTGCGTTACGGTAACGTGATGGCGTCGCGGGGCTCGGCTATCCCGCTGTTCGTCAGCCTGGTGCGCCAGGGCACGCCGATTGCAATTACCGACGAGCGGATGACTCGATTCCTCATGACGCTCGACCAGTCGGTCGACCTGATCTTCGCGGCGCTAACCATCGGACTCCCGGGTGAGACCTGGGTGCCGATGGTCCCGAGTGCCCGCGTGGTGGACATCGCGCGCGCCGTTGCCGGTGATCCAGCCTGGCCACTCACGGTGTCCGGTATCAGGCCAGGAGAGAAAATCCACGAGATCCTGGTGAGCGAGGAGGAGATGTCCCGCACCACGCTGGATGGGGAGTGGCTGGTCATCATGCCGATTCTCCCTGAACTCCGGAGTAGCCGGACCTCGTCCCGCCCGCTGCCGTTTACCTTCGAGTTCTCGTCGGAACACGGCACCCTGGGGTACGAGGCACTCTCGGCCTTGTTCACCCGGCACAAGCTCACGATCGCCACCGCGCCCCTCGGCGACGAGTTTCACAGGTGACGGGACGGTTGCGCATCCTGACAGTGCTCGGAACCCGGCCGGAGATCATCCGGCTTTCCCGGATCATCCCGGCGCTCGACGGGGTCGCCGAGCACCTGCTCGTTCACACCGGGCAGAACGCCGTCTCGAACCTGAGCCAGCTCTTCTTCGACGAGTTGGGCATTCGCGCGCCCGATGTGCATCTCGGTGTCGATACCAGTTCGCTCGGCCGCCAGCTCGCGACGCTGTTCGAGAGCTTCGAGGCGGTACTGGACGAACATCGCCCCGAGCGGGTCTTGATCCTGGGCGACACCAACTCCGGACTGGTGGCGTTCAACTGCCGGCGCCGAGGCATTCCGGTGTATCACATGGAAGCAGGTAACCGCTGCCACGACGATCGGGTGCCGGAAGAGGTCAACCGCCGCGTCATCGACCATTGCAGCTCGGTGCTGCTCCCGTACACCCACCGGAGCGCCGCGAACCTGGAGCGCGAAGGGATCGCCCGTCATCGCATCTTCGTGACGGGCAATCCGATCAACGAGGTGCTGCGACACTACGCCCCGGCTATTGACGCATCGGACGCCCTTGCACGCCTCGGACTCAGCGCCGGTCAGTACCTGGTTGCCACGATGCACCGCGCCGAGAGCGTCGACCACGACGAGGTGCTGGCCGGCTTGTGCAGTGCGCTGGTGCGGGTGGCCGATATGTACGAGCTGCCTCTCATCCTCAGCGTTCATCCGCGGATCGAGCGGCGCCTCGACGAAGGCGTCTTTGCCGGGACCCGGGTGCGTGCCGTGCCCGCCCTGGGCTTCTTCGACTTTGTCCACCTGCAGAAGCACGCGGCGCTGGTCCTGACCGACAGCGGCACGGTGCAGGAAGAATGTGCGATTCTCCATGTCCCGGTCATCACCATTCGCGACACGACCGAGCGGCCCGAGACGGTTGAAGCGGGAAGCAACATCATCGCGTCGACCGATCCCGCGCGGATCTGCGCCGCCGCCGAATTCGTCCGCTCCCGCGGCGGCAGCGTCGGCTGGTCTGCTCCGCCCGAGTATCTGGAGCGCAATGTGTCGGACAAGATCGTCCGCATTCTGCTCAGCAACGCCGCATGACGACAGTCACGGAACCGGAGGAGATCTCGCTGGCGTCGCTGGCTCGCACCTTGCTGCGGCGGCGCCGAATAGTGCTTGTGTGTTCGCTGGGCGCTGCCCTTGTGGTGGGAACGCTCGGGTTGCTCCGCCCGCGGACGTGGACCTCCGCGGCGACGTTCATGCCACAGGGCCGGCGCAGCCCCGCGGCGGGGTTGAGCGGCGTCGCGGCGCAGCTCGGCATCAGCGTCCCCACCACCGGTGCCGGACAGAGCCCGGGCTTTTACTCGGATCTGGTGACTTCCCGCACAATGTTCGGTGCGCTCGCCGATACGACGTTCGAGGCCGCGGCGGGCACCGGACCGCAGCGCGCGACACTGGCCGAGATCTACGACGTGGGCGGCAGCACTCCCGCGCTCCGGCGCGAGGGAGTTATCCGGAAGCTCGGCGGCAAGGTCACCTCGGTACCTGCGGCATGGACCGGCGTGGTGCGCATACGGGTGACGGCACCCACACCTGACGTCGCGTACCAGGTTGCGCGTTTCATCCTCGACCGCCTCAACGCGTTTGACCTGGTGACGCGGCAATCGCAGGCGGGAGCGGAGCGACAGTTCATGGAGGCGCGCCTTCGCGATTCCCGCACGGAGCTCCGGGCGGCGGAAGACGCGCTGCAGGGATTCTTGCAGCGCAATCGCGACTACCGGAACTCGCCGGAGCTGAATTTTCAGGCGGACCGGTTGTCTCGTGAGGTACAGGTGCGGCAGCAGGTATACACCTCGCTGGCCCAGGCCTTCGAGCAGGCCAAGATCGAGGAAGTCCGCGACACCCCAGTGATCACGATCGTCGAACGGCCCGAGATTCCGGCGCGGCCCGATTCGCGCGGATTGGTGTTTGCGACGCTCGGCGCGCTCATCGGCGGCGCGATTGTCGGCGCACTACTCGCGATCTTTCTTGCATCGCTCGAACGGGAACGAGCCGTCAATCCGGCAGAAATGCACGCCATCCAGGGCGAGTTCCGCGAAGCGGTGGGAGACCTGCTACGCCCGTGGCGAATGCTGCGCCGGGCGCGGCGTGACGGTTGAACGAGGCGTCGGCGCTCCTTGACCCCCTCCCATAGCACTCTAGGTTACCCCTTATGCCTTTTCCGCCGCGCTCGAGTTGGCTCCCGATCCTCGCCGTGCTGTCGCTTTTCAGTCCGCTCCCGGCGCAGCAGCCAACCCCCGCGCAGGTCCAGGCCATCCTGCGGCGGCCCGGTGCGCCGGATTCGGTACGAGCCCGGATCAAGGCCTCCGGCCTGACCCCGGAGCAGATTCGGGCCAGGCTTCGGGAGAGCGGCTACGATCCGACCCTGCTCGACCCCTTCCTGACGGAGCAGCAGGGGCCGGCCGATCGGCGGGTTACCGAGGACCAGATGGCCGCCCTGCGGGCACTCAGCCCCGCCCCCCCGCCCACGGCGGCGACCCCGATCGACACCGGCCTGCGGCGGGCTCCCGAGCGGCCCCCGAGTGGGGTCTTCGGCGTGGATGTCTTCCGCCGCAACACCACCCAGTTTCTCCCGCTGCTGTCGGGTCCGGTTCCGCCGGACTACCGGCTGGGGCCGGGTGACGTGCTGGTGCTCATTCTGACCGGCAACGTCGAGCTCTCCTACCAGCTCACACTGACCCGCCAGGGGTTCGTGATCATCCCCCAGGTGGGACAGGTGTATCTGGCCAACCTGACCCTGGCCGAGGCGCGGAACGTTCTCTACGACCGGCTCGGACAGGCCTACGCCGGGGTGCGCCGGGGGGCCGACGCCACCACCCATTTCGACCTCTCGGTGGCGAGCGTACGGGCGGTTCAGGTCTATGTGGTCGGAGAAGTGGCCCAACCCGGTGCCTATCAGATGAGCGCGCTGAGCACCGTGCTGGCCGCGCTCTACACCGCGGGCGGGGTGACCGAACGGGCCAACCCGCGGGCTGTGGCGGTCCGGCGGGGAGGGGCCACCGTCGCCACGTTCGACCTCTACGACTACCTCCTCGACGGGAATACCCGCAGCGACATCCGGATCGAAAACGGTGACGTGGTGTACGTCGGGGTGCGGGGCCGCCGGGTGTCGGTTCGCGGCAGCGTGCAGCGCCCCGCCGAGTATGACCTGGTTGCCGGCGAGACCCTGAAGGACCTGATCGAGGCGGCCGGCGGTCTCACGGCGGAGGCGGCGCGAACCCGGATCTCCATCCAGCGAATCGTACCGGCAGCCCAGCGGTCCGCCGGGGGGCCCCAGCGGGTGACGCTCGACGTTGCCCTTTCGCCGGGGTCGTCCGCCATTCCTCCTGTTCCCGTCGAGGACGGAGACACGGTGACAGTGTTCGGCGTGTCCGTCACCGAACGAAACTTCGTGGAGATCCAGGGAAGCGTCTATTTGCCGGGCAAGTTCGGGTTCGAATCGGGGCTGACGCTCTCCCGCCTGGTGGCTCGGGCCGGCGGGATGCAGCCGGCCACCTATGCCGGCAGAGCCCATATCTCCCGACTCGGCCGATCCGACCAGGTCCGGCGCATCGTTTCCGTAACGCTGCCCCGGGACAGCCTGGCCCCGTGGACCGATGATCCCGCCCTCCAGGATCGGGACTCGGTCGTCATCTACAGCCGACTGGATATGCGGCCGGAACGGACGGTAGCGATCGCCGGGGCGGTCAACAGTCCGGCGACGGTTGCCTGGCGGGAAGGGATGAGCCTGCGCGACCTGATCCTCGAGGCCCGCGGCCTCGCGCCGGGCGCCTGGCTGGTTTCCGCCGAGATCGCCCGCCTGCCCGACGACCGGAGCCAGGGCCAGTTGGCCACCACCTTCCGGGTGCCTCTGGACTCCACCTACCTGTTCGACCGCGACAGCACCGGGGCGCCTATCGGCCCGCCGGGACTCGCCTTCCGCGCGTCGGGAGCCCCCGAGGTGCCCCTGGCACCATGGGACCGGGTGGTCATCTTTCGGCAGCCGGAGTTCGACTACCAGCGGACCGTGACGGTCGCGGGGCAGGTCAATTTTCCGGGGGAGTATTCACTCCAAACCAGAAACGATCGGCTGGCCAGCCTGATCGAGCGCGCCGGCGGGCTGACCGGCCGGGCCTACCCGAAAGGGATTCGATTCATTCGGCAGAACGACAGCGTCGGCCAACTCGACGTGAACCTTCCCGATGCCCTGGCCCGGCCCGGCTCGGCGCAAGACATTCTCCTGCTGCCGGGCGACCGAGTGGAAATCCCCGAATACCAGCCCAGTGTGCGCATCGAGGGGGCGGTGAACTCCCCGGGGAGCGTGCTCTGGGAGCGAGGGAAGAAACTGGACTACTACATCAGTGCCGCGGGCGGCGTGGCCGAGAACGGCAACCGGGGCCGGACCCGGGTGCGCCAGGCCAACGGGAAGACCGAAACCCGGCGGGGCGGATTCCTTTTCTTCAGCGGCACGGACCCGGAACCGGAACCCGGCGCCACCGTCTCGGTGCCGGTCAAGCCGGAACGCCCCCCGAGGGACAACACCACCTTCATCGCGGCGATGGCCACCATGCTCGCCAGCACGGCGTCGGTTCTCGTGGCGCTGCTCCGGCGGTAACCGAGCCTGCCATGCCTGCCCAACCGTTGCGAGCGCGGGGGAGTTGGATGGCCGGCGTCATCACCTCCGTCCTGATCGCGGTGACCGGGACGCCGGCCGCGGCCCAGGGCTCTCCCTACCTCTCGCTCGACGATCCCCGGCTGCCTCTGCTCGAGCACCTGATCGCCCGCGGGGCGGTGAAAGACCCTACGCCGCAGATTCGTCCCCTGCTCCAGCGGGACGTCCTCGCCGCCCTCCGCGACGCCGCCCGCGACTCAGCCGGTCCCAGCGCCCGCTTGGTGCGCGAGCTGCTGCTCGCCTGGGCGCTTCCCGAGTCGGAGGCGTGGTGGCGCATAGCCCCGCGGGCCGGTGCTCAAGGGTACACCCAGGGCCGCCGAGAGCTGCTTCAGCCGGGCGGGAGCGGCAACGTGAAGCCCTATGCCGATGCGTCGTTCATCCTCGCCTTGGGGCCGGTGATGCTCAGCGCCCGCGCTGCCGCCGAAGACCGCCTGCGTGACGACCCCGACTTCCGGCCCTACCAGCCGATCGGCCAGATCAAGCAGCTCTACCGGTTCATCGAGGGGTATGCGACGGTCCGGTGGAAATGGGGCGGGCTCCATTTCGGGCAAGTCCCTCGCAACTATGGTCCCGAGGGACTGACCGGGATTGCGATCGGCAACGAGGGCTACCCGCGGACCGATATCGCCTACTGGTTCGGCAATCGAACCATTCGCTTCGAGGGGGTCAGCGGCCCGCTGCGCGACGGAGTGAACAGTGGGGGGTCGGTGCGCCGGTGGTTCGCGGCCCACCGTCTCAGCATCCGGGTGCATTCGACCCTGGATCTGGCCCTCTGGGAGGCGGGTGTCGCCCAGCGGGCGCCCGGAGGAGTGGACCCCGCCATTCTCAACCCGTTCTTCCTGATGATCTTCGGGCGCCAGTTCGGGCTCGGCGACCGGCGCAACCCGATGCTTGGAGGCGACCTTTCCTGGCGCCCGACGCCGCGGCTCCTCTTCCAGGCGCAGGGCGCGATCGACGACTGGACGTTCGACACCTCAACGCCCACTCCCAATCGATTCGGGCTTGGCCTGGTGGGTTCCGGGGCCCTGGGCCGCACCCTCTCCTGGCGCGCCGGCTACGCCATGAACTCGTCGCTCGCCTACCACACCTTCGACCCCAACGAAAATTTCACCGACGCCGGCGTGGGCATCGGACGCAACTTCATCGACAACGACCAGCTCTCCCTGAGCATCGGAGTCCCGGTACGGTCGAGCTGGCTGGTCACTCCCCAGGTCACGCTCCTGCGGCAGGGCGAAGGGCGGCTCGACCAGCCGTTTCCCGACGCCCAGAGCGCCGATACGTTCCCGATCCTGTTTGTGGGCACCCGGCGCGACACCTGGCAGGTGGCGATTGGAGTGAGCGGGCAGCAGCGCGGCGTGGCCCTGTCGGGGCTGGGCGGAATCCAGCAGGTCCGGAACGCGGGGCACGTTCGCGGCGTCTCGGAGACCCGGCTGGTGGGACGGCTCCAGGCCACCATCGGCTTCCGGGTGGGGGGAGCGCTGGGGCCGGAACCCTAGGCTACTGGGGAGCGGTCCGCAGGTTCTTGCGGAGCGCGGCCAGGTCCAGCAGCGGCGTGCCCCCCTCGGTCGGCACCAGCACCACCAGATTGTTGGACGTCCGCATGTCGTGCAGCACTTCCAGGTACTGCTTC
>JANNGX010000321.1:0-9162 GCA_031404115.1 Gemmatimonadales bacterium
TGTTCGCCGGATTTGGGATGGACACGCCGGCGGGCGGGAAGGGCCGGCTCGACCTGCGCGGCGTGCTGCTGGCTCAGGCCGGCGCGGCGGGTGTGGAAACAGTTTCCACATCACCCTTTTGTTCTGCACACGACCCGGGCCTCTTTTTCAGCCACCGGGCCTCGGGCGGCGCCGATGGACGCATGGTGGCGTACCTCGGGCTGCTCACCTAGAATTCGCGAAAGGAAAAACCACCGATGCTTTCGATTCGCGCGCGCTGTCTCCTTACTTCCGGCCTGGCCTTGACCGCCTGCGGTGTCGGTACCGGCCCGGGCTCGGACAGTTCGGCCCCCGAGGTGCGCATCGATTCCCCGATCGCCGGTGCCACCGTGAGCAACCAGGTGGCGATCAATGTCACTGCGGTGGACGATTTCGGAGTCGACAAGGTCAGGGTGCTCATCGACGGTGTGCTGCTCACCGAGATGTTCACGCCCCCGTTTCATACGATCTTCAACACCGCGTCGGTCACCAATAACACCACGCACGTTATCCGGGTCGAGGCGCTGGACGTCGCCAGGAACCTCGGCTCGGCCCAGATCTCGGTGACGGTGCAGAATGGGGTCCAGGCCCCTCCGGCCGGGCCGAGGTAAACCCGGGTCAAACCAGGGTCGTGGCTGGCTTACAGACCAACAGGTTAGCTCGTGTCCGGTGATTTGACTCGGGCCTCCGGGGCGGGTATCTTTTCCGGGCTTGAGTGGGTTGGGACTGGGAGCGGTCCGCTGGACCTTGATGTGGGGTGCTCCCCCACATTTTTGTTTTCGGCCTGTCACGTCACCTCCGATACCCACCGTCCCCCCTTCTTATTCCGGTTCCATCCGGCTCCTCCGGAGCGATCCCGGTATCCAAAACGTGCAGGGAGCGTGCATGGCGGGTTCAGCCGAAATGTTGGCCGCGTTTCGCGAGCTGACGACGACAAAGCAACTCGACCGCTCCGACCTGTTGGAGCTGCTGCGCGACGGTATTCATGCGGCGCTCGCGCGGAAGTTCGGTCCCAACGTCCGCTTCGAGCTGGACGTGGACGAGCTGCAGGGGAGCGTGCGGGTCATGCGCCTTCGCACCGTGGTCGACGCGGTGGAAGACTCGAGCGCCCAGGTGTCGCTCGATGACGCCCGCTTCGAGGACGCCGAATTCCAGGTGGGAGACGTCCTCGAGGAGGAAATCCCCTTCACCGAATTCGGCCGTCTCGCGGTGCAGGCCGCGAAACAGCGGATCATCCAGCGGGTCCGTGAGGGCGAGCGGACCAAGATCCGGGAAGAATTCGGCGGCAAGGTGGGCGAGCTCCTCTCCGGCGAGGTCCAGCAGATCGAGCGCGGCAAGCTGGTGCTCATGCTGAACAAGTTCCGCGAAGCGGAAGCCATCATCCCCTATCGTGAACAGAACCACCGCGAGCACTTCCACCAGGGCGACACCATCCGCGCGGTGCTCAAGCGGCTCGAGGAAACTCCCAAAGGGCCGCGACTGGTGCTCTCCCGTGGCGACCCGATGTTCGTGGCGGCGCTCTTCAAGCTCGAGGTGCCGGAAATCGCCCAGGCCGTGGTCGAGATCCGTGCCATCGCCCGCGAAGTGGGCAGCCGTACCAAGGTGGCGGTCATCTCGAAAGACGATGCCATCGATCCGGTCGGTGCCTGCGTGGGGCTCAAGGGCTCCCGGGTCCAGGCGGTGGTGAACGAGCTGGGCGGGGAGCGCATCGATATCGTGCCCTGGTCTCCCGACCCGGAGCGCTTCGCCCGGCTGTCGCTCGCGCCCGCCCGCGTGGCCAAGGTCTTCTCGGACCCCGAGAGCAAGACCATTCAGGCGGTGGTGGACGAGGACCAGCTCTCGCTGGCCATCGGTCGCAACGGTCAAAACGTCCGGCTGGCCTCGGAGCTCACCGGCTGGAAGATCGACCTCTACTCCAGCCGCGAGTGGCTGGAGCGCGGCGGCGAGGGCCCCCTGTTCACGCTGGCCCCGCTCGAAGAGGAAGAAGCCGCTTCGAACGCAGCCCAGGTGGCGCTGTCGGAGCTCAAGGGGCTATCCCCCGAGGTACTCGCGATCCTCGACGAGGCGAAGTACCGGACCCTGAACGATATTCTGGATCTGGAGCGGGAAGACATCGACAAGGTGGCGGGAATGACCCCCGCTGCCGCCGAGGAATTGATGGCGTTCCTCGCGGATCTTACGGCGGAGGAGTCCGGGGAGGACGAGAAGCCGGCTCCATGAGCGGCGTGCTGGGGCTGCTCGGCCTCGGGGTCCGGGCCGGGAACGTGGTGGTCGGTGTGGACGCCGTTCGACGCAGCCTGCAGGCGCGCGAGTGCCGCTGTATCGTGGTCGCCAAGGATGCCAGCCAGCGGGCACGGGAAAAAGTCGTGCGGCTCGCGACGGCAATAGGGGTACCGCAGGTGGGGGGGCCGGAGGCCGCTGTGTTGGGTGCCCGGCTGGGAAAGCCCCCGGTGATGGTGGCCGGGGTTCGGGATGCCGCGCTTGCGGACGGAATCGTCCGGGCCGGGGCGGCAGGGCAGGGTTGACGGAGGATTGAGTGGTCAAGACGAAAGTGCAGGATCTCGCTGGCGAACTGGGCGTGCCGACTGATCAGCTGATGACGCTGCTCAAGGAAATGCACGTCCAGGCGCGCGGCCCCCAGTCCTCGCTCGACGACGATCAGGTCTCCGCGCTGCGAGTCCGCTGGGAGCGGGAAAAGCGCAAGAAGCCGGCTGAGACGGCCAAGAAGCCGAAGCGGCGGGTCACCAAAACGGTGGCCGAGGAGCCCGCGGCCCCCCCACCGGATGCTGCGGTCAAGCCGTCGAAGCGGCGCCGTACCGCCGCCGAGGTGGCCGAGGTGGAAGCTGTGCTCGAGGCCGAGCGGCAGGCCGAAGCAGCCGCCACCGCGGCCTTCGAGCTCCAGCGCCCCACGCTCGAAAAGCTCGAGCTGCCTGAGCTCAGCGGCCAGCCGATGCCCACCATCGAGGAGCGAGCCCGCGCGCTGTTCAAGGATTTGCCGCCCATGCCGGCCGAACCCGAGGCCGCGTCCGAGCCGGTCGAAGAAGCCACCGCCGACGCCCCGGCGCGTCCCGAACGGGTAACCCCGCCGGCTCGGGTGACCCCGGTCTCCGAGGGGCCCTCGGTCGTGCATCGCGCCCCGTTCATTCCGCCGCGCGTGCCCCGTCCCGCCCAGGGCGGAGACTCCCGTGGTCAGCCGGGGCGCGGCGGTCCGCGCCCGGTGTTCAGCAGCAGCCCCGGTGCGCCGGGATCGACCGGCGCTCCGCAGCGTCCGGGCAGCCGACCCGGCGGGCGGCCCGACGGCCCCAATCGGTCGAGCGGCCCCAGCCGTCCCGGGAGCCCCAGCCGTCCCGGCGGCCCCCCGGGCCGAGCCGGCGGTCCCGGCGGTCCTCCGAGCCGCTTCGGTCCCCCATCGCCTGGCGCCCCGACGGTGCGCACCTTCGGCCCCGATGCCAAGCCCGCGGGCAGCGGTGATCGCAAGAAGGGCAAGAAGAGCCGGAAGAACTACGTCGACCAGGATGCGGTGCAGGCCAACATCCTGAAGACGCTGCAGGGCATGAAGGGTGGCGCGCGCGGCAAACGGCGCTCCGACGAGCCCTCCTATCGAGACCTGATCGCCAGCCGCACGGCCGAGGAAAAAGAGCGGGAAAAAACCCGGATCCGGGTCAACGAGTTCATTTCGGTGGCCGAGCTGGCCGAGCAGATGAAGATCCCCGGCAACCAGATCGTCCAGTTCGCCTTCAAGGAGCTGGGCCTGATGGTCACGGTCAACCAGCGGCTCGACTTCGACCAGATCGAGCTCATCGCCTCGGAGTTCGGATTCCAGGCGGTCCGCGAGGACGAGTACGCCGCCGAGCTCACCGCCGCGCCGATCGAGGACAAGGCGGAAGACCTGACCTCGCGTCCCCCGATCGTCACGATCATGGGCCACGTCGACCACGGCAAGACTTCGCTGCTCGATTACATCCGGAAGGCCAACGTCGTTGCCGGCGAGGCCGGCGGCATCACCCAGCACATCGGCGCCTACCACGTGTCGTTGCCGGGCGGCAAGCAGATCACCTTCCTCGACACCCCCGGCCACGAGGCGTTCACCGCCATGCGGGCCCGCGGCGCCCAGGTTACCGACCTGGTGGTGCTGGTGATTGCGGCGGACGACCAGGTCATGCCCCAGACCGTCGAGGCCATCAGCCACGCCAAGAACGCCGGCGTGCCCCTGGTCGTGGCCATCAACAAGATCGACCTGCCCTCGGCCAACATCGCCAAGGTCAAACAGGACCTGCTGCAGCACAACGTGGTGCTGGAAGAATTCGGCGGGAATATCCTCTCGACCCAGATCTCGGCCAAGAAGGGCACCGGCGTCGAGGAGCTGCTGGAAAAGATCCTGCTGCAGGCCGAAGTGCTCGACCTCAAGGCCAACGCCGCGGGCCCCTGCCACGGCACCGTGCTCGAGGCCACCCTGGATTCGGGCAAGGGACCGCTCGCCACCGTACTGGTACAGCGCGGGACACTGCATCCGGGAGACAACTTCATCTGCGGCAAGTTCTCCGGCCGGGTGCGCGCCATGAGCGACGAGCGCGGCAAGCCGGTGAAAGAGGTCGGGCCTTCACAGCCGGTACAGATCCTCGGCTTCGAGGGGGTGCCGGCCGCCGGCGATACCTTCCTGGTCGTGGCGGACGCCAACGAGGCGCGCGAGATCGCCCAGAAGCGCCAGCGCCTCGAGCGCGAAGCGCAGAACCGGCGCGGCGCGCGCGGCGGCACGCTGGAAGACTTCAGCCGGGCCCTCAAGGAGGGCCAGGTCACCCAGCTCAAGATCATCATCAAGGCGGATCAGGGCGGTCCCGCGGAAGCGCTCGCGGACGCGCTGGCACAGCTGAGCAACGCCGAAGTCCGGGTGGATGTGATCCACCGCGGCGTCGGCGCCATCACGGAAAGCGATGTGCTGCTCGCCAAGGCCTCGGGCGCCATTATCCTGGGCTTCCACGTCCGGCCCGACGCCAACGCGCGCACCACGGCGGAGCGCGAGTCGGTCGATGTGCGGACCTACCGGATTATCTACGAGGCGGTGGAAGATGTTCGCGCCGCGCTCGAAGGGCTGCTCAAGCCCGAGCAGCGCGAATCGGTGCTCGGCGATGCCGAGGTGCTGCAGGTCTTCAAGGTGAGCAAGGTCGGCACCATCGCCGGCTGCATGGTCCGCTCCGGCCTCATCCAGCGCACCGCGAAGGTGCGGGTGGTTCGCGACGGTACGCTGATCTATACCGGCGGCATCTCCAGCCTCAAGCGGTTCAAGGACGATGCGAAGGAAGTCCGCGAAGGCCTGGAGTGCGGCATCGGGGTGGAAAACTTCAACGACCTGAAGGTCGGCGACCGGATCGAGGCGTTCCGGATCGAGGAGATCAAGCGGACGCTGCAGCCCGCAGCCGGCGCGACCGGCTGAGGCGGCGGGACCATGAAAAGTGGGTCGCGACGCCGTCCGGAGCAGGTCGGCGAAATCGTGCGGCAGGTGCTGGCGGAAGCCATCGCCCGTGAGGTGCGCGATCCACGGATCGGGTTCATTACGGTCACCAAGGTGGTGGTGAGCGGGGACCTGTCCCACGCCGATGTGTACGTCATGGCCCAGGGCGAAGAGGCGGAGCGGCTGAAGGCGATCGAGGGACTCAAGAGCGCCGCGGGATTCCTGCGTGGCCGGATCGCCAGGGCGCTGGCTACCCGCACCATCCCCGAGCTGCATTTCATGCTGGATCGCGGCCTGGAGCATGCCGCGCGGATCAACGCGGTGCTGGCCGATCTCAAGCGGGAGTCGGTGGACTGAACGGGGCCGTGCTGGTGGACAAACCGGAGGGTCCCACCTCGCACGATGCTGTGGCGCGCGCCCGCCGGCTGTTTCGCACCCGCGCCGTGGGGCACACCGGCACCCTCGATCCGTTTGCCACCGGGCTGTTGATTCTGGTCTTCGGCGGGGCCACGAGGCTGGCGCGATGGGCCGAGCGGCACCGCAAGACCTACCGCGCCGAGGTGGGGTTGGGGATTACCACCGACACCGACGACCGGACCGGCACAGTAGTGTCGGAACAATCCCCGGCGTTGTGGCCGGTCCGAAGCCAGGTGGAAGCGGCGGTCGCCGGGCTCGCCGGGAAGCAAAGCCAGCGGCCGCCGGCGTACTCCGCCAAGCGGATCGATGGTGAGCGCAGCTACCGGATCGCCCGGCGAGGCGGAAATCCCCGGCCGGAGCCGGTCGAGGTGACGGTATTCTCGATCGAGCTCCTGGAGTATGCGCCGCCGATGGTGTCGTTCCGGGCGGAGGTCAGCCCCGGCACTTACATCCGGGCCCTGGGCCGCGATCTGGGTGAACGGCTCGGCACCGGCGCCCACCTCACCGGGCTTCGGCGCGAGCGGATCGGTCCGTGGCGGGTCGAGGACGCCACACCACTGGCCGATCTGACCGGGTTGGAGCCGCCGCTCCCGGCGCGAGCCCTGGTGGGAGACCTGGTGTCGGTCGAGCTCAGTCCGGAGGAAGTCATCGCCGTCGGACACGGTCGCGGGGTGTCCCGGGACGGGCCGACCGAAGGCGAAGCGGCGCTGCTCGACGGCGAACGATTGGTGGCGGTGGCCCGGGCGGCGCCCGGAGGGTGGCATCCGGTGGTGGTGCTGGCATGAACGAGTCCGCCGGCGCGTTCCCCAACGGCAGCGTCGTGACGGTCGGCACCTTCGACGGGGTGCACCTGGGGCACCAGGCCATCATCGCCCAGGTCGCCGACCGGGCCGCCAAACTCGGCGCGGCCGGCGTGCTGGTGACTTTCGAGCCACACCCCGGCTCGGTGCTCGCCACCGGGGTCGCCCCACCCCGCCTCACCACCGCACTCGAGCGCCTCGAGGTGGTGGCGGAGTTGGGCCTCGAACGAGTGGTGGTGCTGCGGTTCGACGCCGCGCTGGCTGCCCTGCCGGCGGAGCAGTTCGTGACCGACGTGCTGCTGGCCCGATGCGGCATGAAGGAGCTCGTGCTGGGCGCCGATCACGCCTTCGGGCACGGCCGGGGCGCCGATCGACAGAACCTGCCGGCGCTCGGTGCCCGCTTCGGGTTCGCCGTATCGGTCGTGGACCCGGTACCCGATCGGGCCGGCCAGGCGGTTTCCAGTACGCGCATTCGCGGCGCGCTCGCCGCGGGGGAACTCCGCCGGGTGTCCGAGTGGATGGGCCGCCCGTACCGCATATCGGCGCGAGTGGTCCCCGGGGCGGGGCGGGGGCGAACGATCGGGATCCCGACGATCAACCTCGAGGGTCCGCCGCCCGAGAAGGCCTTGCCGCCCGACGGCGTGTACGCGGCGCTGGTGGAGTGGGGCGGCGGCTCCGCCGGCGCCATGCTGAATCAGGGGCCCCGGCCCACGGTGGGCGATACCCGGCGGTCCCTGGAAGCGCACCTCTTCGGCATGGGACAGGATCTGTACCGCCAGATGGTGCGGGTGGAGTGGGTGGAACGGCTGCGCGACGTCCAGCGGTTTCCGTCGCTGGATGCATTGCGCGCGCAGCTCGCGCTGGATCGGGAAGCGGCGCTCAGGATACTGGCCCGTCCCCGCTGACCTCAACCGTGCGCCCCTCCGGGGCGCGATGAGCGAACGATGTTCGGAACGATTCGTAACCGGCTGATTCTGATCGGGGCGCTGGTACTTGCCTCGCTCTTCTATCTCTTCCCGCGCCAGATCACCATCCGGGAGCGGGGGGAGAACGGGGTAATGCGGGACTCGCTGGTCACCCGGGTCCCGCTCAAGCTCGGCCTCGACCTCCAGGGGGGAATGCACCTCGCCCTGGAGCTCGATCAGTCGAAAAAGGTCTCCGCCGATCCCAAGGCGGATATCGAGCGCGCCCTGCAGGTGCTTCGGAAGCGCCTCGATGAATTCGGCGTCACCGAGCCGCTGATCCAGCAGGAAGGCTGCTGCCGGATCGTAGTCGAGCTCGCCGGCATCCGGGATCCGGCGCGCGCCAAGGAGATCGTGCAGCGCGCCGCCTACCTCGAGTTCCGGATTACCGACAAGACGTCGGCGTTTGAGCGCGTGTTGCCGTCCATGGATCGCGCCCTGCGATCACTGGGCGTGGCGGGCGCAGTGAGTGTGACGACGCCGTCGGCGGTGCAGCAACTCCTCGGTGGAGATTCCGCCAAGGCCGCCACCGACACCACCGCGGTGGTCGGTGGCGTGCTGGCGGGTCTGATTCAGCCGGCCAACGCCGCCGGCATCCAGGCCTCCCCCGGCGAATTCGCGGTGGCCGAGGGTGCCTACCCGCGGGTGGACAGCCTGCTCAACCTTCCCCAGATCAAGGCGCTCTGGCCCCGGGGCGTCGAATTTCTCTGGGCCGGCCAGGCCGTCAGCCTCGGTGTGAACCAGTATCGGCTGCTCTACGCGGTGGACGACAAGCCGATCATCACCGGCGAGCACCTGGTGGGCGCCACCGCGGCGGTCGATCCCCTCACCAACGGGCCCATCGTCCGGTTCGAGCTGAACAACGCCGGCGGCCGGATCTTCGGCAAGGAAACCGCCAAGCATATCAACGATTTCATGGCGATCGTGCTGGACGGACGGGTCCAGGGCCGGCCGCCGGTCATTCAGGGCCAGATCACCCGCAGCGGACAGATCACGCTGGGAAACCGATCGCTCCAGGAAGCGCAAGACCTGGCGCTGACCCTGCGGGCCGGCTCGTTGCCGGTCCCGCTCAAGATCGTCGAGGAGCGACAGGTCGGCGCCTCGCTCGGCGCAGACTCGATCCGGGCCGGCATCGTGGCCGGCCTGCTGGGCACCGTGCTGGTGATCCTGATCATGCTGGGCTACTACGCCTTCAGCGGCCTGCTGGCGGTGATCGCCCTCGCGTTCTATGTGCTGTTCACGCTGGGCGGCCTGTCCATGATGGGGTCGACGCTCACCCTGCCGGGCATCGCGGGCCTGGTGCTCTCGATCGGCATGGCGGTCGACGCCAACGTCCTCATCTTCGAGCGAATTCGTGAGGAGCTGGCCCACGGCAAAACGGTGCGCCTGGCGCTCGACGAAGGCTACAAGCACGCCATGCCGGCGATCATCGATTCGAGCATATCCACCATCCTCACGGCCCTCTTCCTCTTCCAGTTCGGCACCGGACCGGTCCAGGGGCTTCGCGGTCACGCTG
>JANNGX010000322.1:0-6444 GCA_031404115.1 Gemmatimonadales bacterium
GCCACGGCCACACTGGTGCCTGCCGCCGCCGTCTGGAAGTTCCCGGCCGATGCGGTCAGCGTGGCGGCAATGCCGGGGCCGACCGTGATGGGGTCGGCCGAGACGGAACGAAGGCCCGCTGCGTCGAACCGGATGGTTCGCTGTCCGGCCGGTCCGCTGAGTCCAAGGTTCGTGAACGTGGCCTTGCCCTGGGCGTCGGTCCGGGCCTCGAGGGTGCCGATCAGGGCGCCGCCCTGGCTGGCCAGGACCGCCACGATCTGGCGACCCTGATCCGCGACCGGATTGCCGGACCCATCCTGCACCTGGACCACCGGTTGCGGTGACAGCGCCACGCCGCTCTGGGCGGTGGCCGAAGGTGCGACACTCAGGGCCAATTGCACCGGAACCGGCTGCGGCTCGGTGGTCTTGCACGCCAGGGTGGCGCCGAGGACCGTCCCTGATACAAGGAGGCGGAAGCGGGTCATGCCAACCCTTTCGTGACCGACGGGGAACCGTGAGCGAACACTGGCATACTGATATTACAATTGTACCGCGTAAACCGCAGCGATCCGGGCTTCAGATGGAAGGCGTTCTCCGTGGCGACAGACTCCCTCTCGGTAACCGACAACCGCACCGGCAAGACGTACGAGGTGCCGATTGCCGACGGCACCATCAAGGCCATCGATCTGCGCCAGATCAAGACCGGCGAGGACGATTTCGGGCTGATGACGTACGATCCCGCCTTCATGAACACGGCGGCCTGCCGAAGCGCCATTACCTACATCGACGGCGACAAGGGGATCCTCCGCTACCGGGGCTACCCCATCGAGCAGCTGGCCGAACAGTCCACCTTCCTCGAGGTCGCCTTCCTGCTGGCCACCGGCGAGCTGCCCACCCGGGTCGAGCTCGACAAGTGGGAAGATGACATCAAGTTTCATACCTACGTCCACACCAACGTCATCAAGTTCCTGGAGGGCTTCCGGTACGATGCCCACCCCATGGGCATGCTGCTGGGGACCGTGGGAGCGATGTCCACCTTCTACCCCGACGCCAAGCACATCGAGGATCCCGCCAATCGGTACATCCAGCGGGTCCGGTTGATGGCCAAGATGCCGACCATCGCGGCGTTCGCCTTCCGGCATTCGCGCGGCCTGCCCTACGAGTTTCCCCGCAACGACCTGGACTACATCGGGAACTACGTCAACATGATGTTCTCGATCGGCGGCAAGCACGAGCCGAACCGGGTGCTGCAACGCGCCCTCGAGATCCTGCTCATTCTCCACGCCGACCACGAACAGAATTGCTCCACCAGCGCAGTTCGGAGCGTCGGCTCGTCGCAGGTCGATCCGTTTTCGGCCATCTCGGCGGGCATTGCGGCGCTCTACGGGCCGCTCCACGGCGGCGCCAATGAGGCGGTGCTGGAAATGCTGGCGGAAATAGGGGACAAGAAGAACATCCCCGGTTTCATCGAGAAGGTGAAGCAGGGCGAGGGCCGCCTGATGGGCTTCGGGCACCGGGTGTACAAGTCCTACGATCCGCGGGCCAAGCTGATCAAGAAGGTCGCCGACCAGGTCTTCGCCGAGACCGGGCTCAACCCCAAGCTCGAAATCGCGCTCGAGCTCGAGCGGATCGCCCTGTCGGACGAGTATTTCATCAAGCGGAAGCTATACCCCCATGTGGACTTCTAGTCGGGGCTGATCTACCAGGCCATGGGGTATCCGACCGACTACTTCACCGTGCTCTTTGCGGTGGGGCGGCTTCCCGGCTGGCTGGCACAGTGGGAGGAGCTGCTGATGGACAAAGAGCAGAAGATTGCCCGGCCGAGGCAGATTTATACCGGCGCGGACGAGCGGCCGTTCGTGCCGATCGGAGCTCGCTGACAATCGAGCCCGAATCTCAGGGGATCATATGACGGACCCGTCCAGAGAATCACGCGTCGTGCCGTTACCCAGTTATATGGAGTACCCCGTGCCCGAGATGGTGGAGCGCAGTCGCGCCTATACCCTCGACCTGGGGCGACGGAGGACCGTGCGACAATTCAGCAATCGCCCGGTTCCCAGAGAGGTTATCGACGCCTGCGTCATGGCGGCGGGAACCGCTCCGAGCGGCGCCCATCAACAGCCGTGGCACTTTGTGGTCGTCAGTAATCCCGAGGTCAAGCGCGCCATCCGAGAATCGGCAGAGGAGGCCGAGGCAGAGTTCTACGCCACCGCTCCCGCGGATTGGCTGGCGGCCCTCGCCCCGCTCGGTACCGACAAGCACAAGCCGTATCTCGAGATCGCCCCGTATCTCATTGCCGTATTTGCCGAGCGATATGGCGTGCGGCCCGACGGAAGCCATCGGACCCACTACTACGTGATGGAGTCGGTGGGCATCGCGGCGGGATTCCTGCTGAGCGCACTCCATCATGCCGGACTGGTGACCCTGACCCACACCCCGAATCCCATGGGATTCCTGAATACAGTGCTGGATCGTCCCCGCAACGAACGACCGGTCATGCTGATTGTCGTCGGGTATCCCGCCGCCGACGCGGTCGTTCCCGACCTGCAGCGCAAGCCGTTGTCGGCCATTGCGACGTTCCGCTAGTTACACCGCTGCGGGACGCTATGCCCCCTCCACGACCATCGTGGCGTCGGGGCCGTTTCCGGACACGGGAGCCTCCACCGGCAACTCCCCTTCGAGGTAGGTGTACCCCTCCAGCCCCGCCACATAGTCCGCAATGAACCCGTTCGCCTCCTGGCGGGAGAGTTCCGGCGCGTTCGCCACCTTGCGGCGGAACGTCTGCAGCAAATCCGACGCCTTGAACTGGACGTAGTTCAACACCTCCGTGACGGTGTCTCCGTGCACCATGTCGGTAATTTCGTAACCGTTGTCGGTGACCCGGATATGCACCGCGTTGGTGTCGCCGAAGAGGTTGTGCAGATCGCCCAGGATTTCCTGGTAGGCGCCGGTCAGGAAGATCCCCAGGATGTAGGGCTCTCCTTCACGGAACGGGTGCAGCTCGAGGCAGGGCTTGCCCTTGCGCCCGCCGGCAAACCGATCGATCACCCCGTCGGAATCGCAGGTGATATCCTGCAGCGTGCCCCGGCGGATCGGCTCCTCATCCAGCCGGTGCACCGGCATGATCGGAAAGATCTGGTCGATGGCCCAGTTGTCCGGCAGTGACTGGAACACCGAGAAATTGCAGAAGTACCGGTCCACCAGCGTGGCTTCGAGGTGGTTGGAAATCTCGAGATAGTTGGCCCGGTCGTGCGCGATCAGCGCAGCGAGGGCGTTCATGGTGGCCAGGTAGTACTGGTCGATGTCCGCCATGTCGCGAAGGGTGATGGCGTCGCTCGCGAACAGCTCCTGCAGGCGCTCCTTGGCGAAGACCGCGTCGTGAAACGCTTCCTCCACCCGGTCCAGCGTCAGAGCCTCCAGGTTCTCCTTGAGCTCCACCAATACCGATGGCGGATCATCCCGGAGCGCCGGGATCACCGGCTCGGTGAGTGCTTCCACATCGGTCACGCTGACCAGGAGCAGCGCGTGGTGCGCCGTCAGCGCCCGCCCCGACTCGGAAATAATGTGGGGCATCGGCTGCTGGAACTGCTTGCAGACGGTGCCCAGGAGGTACACCACATCGTTGGCGTACTCTCTGGTCGTGTAATTCATGCTGGCCGGCCGGGTGGTCTTGGAGCCTTCGTAGTCGACGCCCAGCCCGCCGCCCACGTCCACATGCGTCAGCTCGAAGCCCATCTCCCGGATCTCGACGTAGTACCGCCCGATCTCCTCGAGCCCGGCCTTGATGAACCGGATGTCGGTGATCTGACTGCCGAGGTGGAAGTGCACCAGCTTGAGCAAATCTTTCCGGCCGGCGGTCTCGAGCTTGTCGAGGAGCTTCATGAGCTCCACGGCCCCCAGCCCGAACTTCGATTTTTCCCCGCCACTCTTGGCCCAGCGCCCGGCGCCCTCGGTGGCCAGCTTGATACGCACGCCGAGGTTGGGCACCACGCCCATCTCATCGGCCACCCGCAGCACGGTGTCCAGCTCACCCACCTGCTCCAGCACGAGGAACACCTGGTGGCCCAGCCGCTGGCCCATCAGGGCCAGCCGCATGAACTCCTCGTCCTTGTAGCCGTTGCAGACGATCAGGTGATCGGTTCGGTCCGCCAACCCGAGCACCGCCTGGAGCTCCGGCTTGCTGCCGCACTCGAGCCCGACCCCGACCCCGAACGGGCTCCCGAAGGCGACGATCTCCTCGACCACGTGGCGCTGCTGATTCACCTTGATCGGATAGACCGAGGTGTAGGTGCCGCCATAGCCGGTTTCTTCGATGGCGCGGGAGAACTCGGTGGCGAGCGACGCGATCCTGGCCTTGAGGATGTCGGAAAAACGGAGCAGCAGGGGCAGCCCGATGCCCTGCGCGTTCAGATCGAGGGCCAGCCGGTACAGGTCGATGGCCCGATCGCCCGCCTGGTCGGGGTGGACGGTCACATGGCCTTCGGCGTTGGTCCGGAAGTAGCCCAGACCCCAGCCGCGCATGTTGTACAGCTTTTCGGCGTCCTTGATGGACCAGGGGGAGTTCGCGATCGTGGGACTCCAGGCCAGAGACAGGGAGACAATTCTAACGGGCGGGCGGGTGCTACAGAAGTCTGGAGGCCGGCGCCGGAGCCGACGGACCGCTGACGGCGTAGAGGAAGCGGGCGTAGCCGATCTCGGCGGCGTTCTTGGTGAGCTCGACATTGACCCAGGCGACCACATCCCCGAACGGACGGCCCTGAAACGGCCAACGGGTTCGCTCTGCCGATCGCAGGTCGTCGTCGCTCATCTGCTCGACGGCCCCGCGCCACTCACGCTGCAGGCCGAGCAGCCCATCGCGCACCGCGTCGGCCGTCCCGGGCCACGGCACGTCCTCACGCGCGAGGGTCCCGTCGCCGAATGAGTGGTTGCATACCATGGACCACCAGAAGCCGAGGTGCCAGGTCAACCATGCAATGCTGGGCGGACCCAGGGTGTACCCCTCGTGATCCGGCCAGTCGGCGCGCCACCGGTCGTCGGGACCCTGGCGCACATGCAGCCCCGTGTGGGCCGGGCGCCAGAGGCACTCCGCAGTGTCCAAACCGTCCAGGTGAAAGGTGGTGAGCTTCCACGCCGTTTCCAGTTGCCGGAGCAGGTAGTCGCGAGCGTCATCGGCCATGGGGGAGCTTAGCACATGGCCGGGCAAACCGGGTGAGGCGCGCTAGATTCCCTTCTCCATGAGCACCGAGCTGGTCGTCGAACGGCGCACTCCGCTGCCGGCAGCGCCCGCAGAGGTCTTTGCCTGGCACGCCCGGCCGGGCGCCTTCGAGCGGCTGGTCCCTCCGTGGCAATCCGTGGAGATCCTCGAGCGGGGCGGAGGAATCGCCGAGGGAACCCGGGTCCGGCTCCGGATTCGCGCCGGCCCGGTCCGGTCCACCTGGACCGTGGAGCACCGGGAGGTCGAGCCCGGCGTGGGCTTCAGCGACTTTCAGGTGGACGGGCCGTTCGACCGCTGGTTTCACCGCCACAGCTTCGAGCCCGCGCCGGGGGGGGGTAGCGTCCTCCACGACCGCATCACCTGCGAGCTGCCCCTGGGGATCCGGCTGGGCCGCTCCTGTCTCGCGCGGGAGCTGGCGCGCCTGCTGGCGTATCGCCACGCCATCACCGCTCAGGATCTCGCGATGCACGCGCGCGCGAGCGGCAGTCCCAAGCTCCGCATAGCCATCACCGGGGCCTCCGGTCTCATCGGCTCCATGCTGGCCCCGGCGCTCACCACCGGCGGGCACAGGGTAGTCCGCATGGTGCGCCGGGCGCCCGGTCCCGGCGAAATCCGCTGGGATCCCAAGGGCGCGGGCCTCGACCCCGAGGCGCTCCGCGGGGTGGATGCTGTGATCCACCTGGCCGGCGAGATCATCGCCGGGGCGCGCTGGACCGCAGCCCGGAAGCGCCTGCTCCGGGAGAGCCGTGACACCGGCACCCGGCTCCTCGCGGAGGCCATCGCGAAGGCGCCGTACGGGCCGCGTGTTCTGGTCTCCGCCTCGGCGATCGGATACTACGGGCACCGCGGTGAGGAAATCTTGACCGAAAGCAGTCCGCCCGGCCGGGGATTCCTCCCCGAGGTGGCCACCGCGTGGGAGCTCGCCACCCAGGCCGCCGTCGACGCGGGCGTGCGGGTGGCGCAGATCCGGATCGGGCTGGTGCTCACCCCTGCCGGTGGCGTGCTGGAGCGCATTCTGCTCCCCTTCCGCCTCGGGCTCGGCGGGCGCCTCGGCGACGGGCGCCAGTGGATGAGCTGGATCTCGGCGGACGATCTGGTCGGCGTGTTCCACCACGCCCTCACCGACGACGCGATCAGGGGCCCGGTCAACGCCGTATCCCCCGCCCCGGTGCGCAACGCGGAATTCACCACCGCACTGGGCCGAGCGCTGCACCGTCCCACCCTGATGGTGGTCCCGAAGACGGCGCTCC
>JANNGX010000323.1:0-16932 GCA_031404115.1 Gemmatimonadales bacterium
GTCCTTGAGGGCAATGCGGTAACCCGCTCCCAGGTCGGTGTGATGCTCCAGCACCTTCAACCGTTCCTCCGCCACGGGGTCCATGAGATCCGGGGCGAGCAGATAGCAGTAGGCCCGCCGGTGGCTCCGGCCCACCCTGCCCCGGAGCTGGTATAGCTGCGCCAAGCCGAGCTTGTGCGCGTCATGAACCACCATGGTGTTCGCATTGGGAACGTCGAGACCCGATTCCACGATCATCGTCGAAACCAGCACGTCGACCTCGCCGTTCACGAACCCACGCATCACTTTCTCGAGGGTTTCCGCCGCCATCTGCCCGTGCGCTATCCCGACCCGGGCCCGGGGTGCCAGGTGGCGCACCCGGGCGGCGATCGTTTCGATCGTCTCAATCCGGTTGTGGACGAAAAACACCTGCCCCCCCCGGTCCAGCTCCCGGGCCATCGCTTCCTCGAGCAGGCCGTCGTCCCACGGCTCCACGAAAGTGAGGATGGGCGAGCGGTCGCGGGGGGGGGTCTCGATCAGGGTCAGGTCCCGGAGTCCGGCGAGCGACATGTGCAGGGTCCGGGGGATCGGCGTGGCGGTCAGCGTCAGCACGTCGACCGCCAGGCGAAGCTCCTTGAGCCGCTCCTTGTGGCGCACCCCGAAGCGGTGCTCTTCGTCCACCACCAGAAGCCCGAGATCCTTGAAGACCACGTCCTTCGAGAGCAGCCGGTGGGTGCCGATGAGGACGTCGATCTTGCCCTCGGCCAGCTCCCCCAGCGCCACTTTCTGCTCCTTGGCGGTCCGGAACCGCGAAATGACCTCGACCCGAATCGGGTAGTCGGCCAGCCGCTCGGAAAATGTGCGGCCGTGCTGGTCGGCGAGAATGGTGGTCGGCACCAGCACCGCCACCTGTTTTCCCCCCTGCACCGCCTTGAAGGCGGCGCGAACCGCCACCTCGGTTTTGCCGTACCCCACATCGCCAACCAGGAGACGGTCCATGGGAACCGGACGCTCCATATCCCGCTTTACATCCTCGGTGGCCTTCCGCTGGTCGGGGGTGTCTTCATACAGAAAGGCCGATTCCAGCTCTCGCTGCCAGCGGGTATCGGGTGGGCTGGCGTATCCAGCGCTGACCGTGCGCCGGGCATACAGATCGAGCAGTTCGGCCGCCATCTGGTGAATGGCCTCGCGCGTTTTCTCCCGCTGCTTCTTCCAGGCCGTCCCGCCGAGCCGGTGCAGTTTGGGCGGCGTCTCGTCGCCGTCTCCTCCACCGGCGCGATAGCGCTCGAGCTGGTCGAGGCGATAGAGCGGCACGTTGAGCCGGTCGCCGCCTTCGTACTCGACCACCGCCACTTCGATGGTGGACTCTCCCACCATGATCGTCTGGATCCCGCGGTAGATCCCGATGCCATGGTCGAGATGGACGACGTAGTCCCCGGCGGTGAGCGTCCCGGTCGCGAGGGAGGGAGCCGCTTGCCGGTAGCGCCGCGCTCGCCGGAGCCGTCGGGCCCGGCGGAAGATCTCGTGGTCGGTGAGCACCCGGAGCGTGGGCATCACGAACCCGCCGTCCAGCGCGCCCACCACCAGCGTCGCGGCGGAGCCCTGGTCCCCGCCTTCGTGGAGCAGCTCGTCGAGCCGCTCGAGCTGGCCGGCGTTGTCGCACAGAATCAGCGTCGGCGCCCCCCCGGACAGCAACGCCCGGAGCCGTCCCAGGTTTCGGTCGACCGGCTCGGGAGGAAGGAAGCCGGCCTGCAGATCGGCGGGCTCCTCGCGGAGGAGCAGCCGGGGATACCGGGCCAGCCGGGCGGCCCAGGCCGCAGGATCCGCGAACAATTCCTCGCGCGGCGGCGGCGCCTCGCCCAGCCGTCGGGCGATTTCCAGGTGGTGCTCCGCCTCGCGCCAAGCGCGCGCCACCTCTTCGGCGTTGGGGTGCGTCGCTTCCTCGATGACGAGGGTGTCGGTGGGGAGGAGGTCCAGCAGTGTGCTGCGGGACGGCTCGGAGGCGCGAGGACGCAACGACGCAAGGGTGCTGTCGGTCTCCTCGCCTTGCGTCCTTGCGTCATTGCCTCCGTGCGTCCCCACCCCGATCGGCAGGACCGTCACCGCCGACAGCTCCTCCCCGCTCCGCTGTGAGGTGAGGTCGAAGGCGCGGATCGAGCTGATCTTGTCGTCCCACCACTCGAGTCGCGACGGCATGACCATGCCGAATCCGTACAGATCGACGATGCCGCCGCGCACGCTGAACTCGGCGACTTCGGTCACCACGGGAACCCGGCGGTAGCCCATCCGCTCAAGCGACCCGACGACCTCGGTGAGGGGACGCCGGCTTCCGACCGTCACTTCGAGCCGAAGGCGCGTCAGCGCATCCGGCACCAGGGTCTTCTCTGCAGTGGCCCGCGCCGTGGTCACCAGGATCCGGAGCCGGCCGCGGAGGAGGGCCTCGATTGTCTCGGCCCGTTCACCCGCGATCTCGTAGTGCGGCTCCTCATCCCCCAGCGCCTCTCGCTGCGGGTACAATGCGCTCGGCTGCCGGGTGAGCGTGCCCAGATCCGCCAGCCAGCGCTCCGCGTCCGCCGGCGTTGCGGCCACCACCATGAAGAGCCGCTGGGGCAGCTGCTCGGCGAGCCACGCCACCATGACCGCCCCGCTCGAGCCGGCCAGTCCGGCCAGGCGGGTGACCTGGCCGGGCGCCGGTATCCGCCCTGGGAGGTCCACCGCCAGGGGAGTCCGGCCGAACGAGGAAAGAATCGGCTCGATCATGCGGGAGTCCTCGCCGTCCGGCGCGCGCCCGAGCCGGCAAGCAGCGAGTCCGCCAAGGCGAGCAGCCCGGCCAGCACGAGCAGCGCCCCGCGCAGGTCGGCTCGCCCCCCCGACGCGAAAGCCGCCGACACGGCGCGCCCGAGCGGAGCGACCCTGGCGCCGGGCCAGAGCCGACGCACCTCGTCGTCCCCGGCGCGGGTCAGCACCGATTCGCGGGGATCAGGGTTCACCGCCACGACCCCGATGGTGTCCCGACCGCCCAGCAGAAAATGGAGACCGAGCTCGGCGGAGCGAAACGCGCCGCCGCCCTCGACGGTACGGGGCCGGCCCTCGCGCATGACGGCGGTCGCGGCGTCGGGGAGGAACACCGCATCGCCGGGCGCGACATCGAGCCGGACGATCTCGCCCCGTATGGCGCGGTTGGCCAGAAAATCGACGAAGGGGACGAACTCCGCTGCGAGCGGCAGCGCCAGCCAGGCCGGCTCGAGCCGGCTGCCGAGCAGGATGGTGTGACCGTCTCGCACGGCCCAGGGCTGCCCCCCAACCGTCACCAGGACTCCCGAAATTGCATCGTCGCCACTTGGCGTCCTGGCGTCTTTGCGTCGGAGCGCCTCCAGCACATGCCGCCTGGCCACCTCGTGGCGTCCCAGCACCGCCCCGCTATCGGTGACCCCACTCCCGGGCGCGAGATCGCCGTATTGCCAGCCGACTCCGCGCGCCGCCAGGGCCCGGTTGAGTGCGCCGAGCACTGCGGGATCCGCCGGAGGCACCACGATGGATGCGCCGGGACCCAGCGATCCGACCATGAGGTCGGCGCCCCGAGCCAGGCGTCCGTTGGCGAGGAGAACCTCGCAGGCTGTCGCCAGGAAGCGATCCTCGCCTCGCCAGGCGGCGCGGGCCGGCTCGGCCACTCGCACGGCAGTCTGTCTGGTGTCGTCGAGCCGCAGCTCGTCGGGCTCGAGCTCGGCCTGCACTCGCCACCACCCCGGCGGGAGCGCGCCGCTGGATGCGCCGACGAGGCCGCCGCTCGACGCGAGCTGCCGCCTCGGCGGACGAGTACCCACCATCACGGAAAGGGCGGCGCTCTTTCCCAACGTCCCGCCAATCGTCGCGTCGATCCTGCCACCCTCGGGACCCCACGGCTGACGCCCCGCCGCCACCGCGATCACGCCGAGATTGGTCACCGGGGCACCGGCGGGATGGAGCACCACGACCGGTCCCGAGCCGGAGGCCACGGAGAGCGCGCTCGCCTGCAGATCGCTCAGCACGATCACACTCCGGGGAATTCGTTCCGAGGCCATGGCCTCGCGGGCGACGCCGATGGCCGCGCCGAGATCCAGCCGGCGCGGCTGCGACGTGAGTGCGGCCACCAAGGCCTCGAGTTCGATGGCGGTGCCGCGGCGCGGAAGGCCGTCGGCCGTGACCAGCCAGAGGGCATCATCCGGACGCGCCGCACGCAGGATCTCCCGGGCTGGAGCGCGGAGCTGCTCCAGCATCGGGGTTCCCCCGGCGGTGGCCGCGCTGGAAAGGGAGTTGTCCAGCACAATCGTGAGCGCGGACGGCGCATGGGTGGACACCCCGCCGCTCGGCAATGTGGGACCCGCCGCCGCGAGGACCAGGGCGAGGATCAGGAACGTCCGGACCACCAGCAACAGCCAGTGCTGCAGGGTGAGCCGGCGGTGATGGGCGCGGGCGGTTTCGGCGAGGTAGCGGGTGGCGGGAAACACCACCGTGGGCGGCTCCCGTCGCGCGAAGAGATGGAGCAGCACCGGAAATGCGGCCGCGGCGAGTCCGAGCAGCGCCCACGGCGCGGCAAAACCGATCACGCCAGCCCGGTGGATCGCACCAGCGCCTGGCGCAGCGCCAAGCCGAACGGCGTGTCGGTCGTCACCCGCTCATAGGCAATTCCGCGGCGGCGGCAGGCGGCCCGCCACTCGCTCACCGCAGTGCGGACCGTTCGGGCATAGGCGTCGGCCCAATCGACCGGCCGCAGCACCACGGACTGACCGGACTCGGGGTCCTCATAGCGGGCCTCGGCCGGACCGCGCAGCTCCACCTCATCGGGGTCCATGATGTGCAATACGAGCACCTGATGGCCGCGGTGCCTGAGGAAGCGAAGCGCGGTGAGGGCAAGGGGCGGGTCGAAGAGCAGATCCGAAACAAACACGACCAGCCCGCGGCGGCGAAGCTGCTCGACCACCCGCCGGAGCGCGGGCTCCGCGGCGGTTCCGCGACCGGGAGTTGTGGCGGCAAGCTCGCGAACCAGCAGGTGCCACTGGGTGTGCCGCGCCCGCGGGGGCACCAGCCGCCGAACTGCCTCGTCGAAGGTGATCAGGCCGGTGGCGTCCCGTTGCCGGAGCAGTACCAGGGCCAGTGCGGCCAGCAGCCGCCCGGCATAGGCTCGCTTGGTCAACCTGCTCGCGGGAGCGCCGGACCATTCCATCGAGCGGCTGGTATCGAGCACCAGCATGGCCCGCAGATTGGTTTCTTCCTCGAACTGCTTGATGTACAGTCGGTCGCTGCGAGCCAGCAGGCGCCAATCGAGGTAGCGGGGCTCGTCGCCGGGCTGATACATCCGATGCTCGGCGAACTCGACCGAAAACCCCCGACGCGGGGAACGATGCAGGCCAGCCAGAAACCCCTCGACGATCCCTTCGGTGACCACTTCGAGACCGCCCAAGCGGGCGACCTCGGCCGGGTCAAGCAGATCGAGCCGGGCTTTGAGCGGGGATTCGACGGCGGAGGGCATGCCCCGCCCAACGTAGGGCCGTGTCATGGTTGAGTCAACGCGAGCCGCCGCTGTCCGGCCCTGAGGACGCTGCGGGACGCCCGACTACCGGCCATCTTTTGGCAAGTACAGGTGGGGCAGTCACTTCCGAAACCCGGAAAGTGGCCACCGTTGTGGCATCGCATCTGCACGTGCAGTCGGTTGTGATTCTCACGATGCTCTTCCTCGTCCTGGCGCTTGCCGGCCCGATATCAGCCCCGGTTGCGGCCGACACCGCCAAGGCGCCGCCCCGGCCCCGGGCGGCGCCCACGGCCGGCCCCACCAGTGCCACCAAACCCCCGGCCAAACCGGTCGCCAAACCCATGGGTGAGCCGGTGCTCAAACGCCGCCACCCCCCGCATTAGATTACCCCCCCCTAGCGGCCTGATCTACCTCCACGCCGGCCAGGTCATGCACCTTCGTTCTGGCGTCATCGTGCTCCTTGCGGTGGGCGCGCCCGTCGTCGCCCTCGCCCAGTCCGCTGCGGTCACGCGGGCGGCGGCGACCATAACCGAAACCGATGTTCGCCGGCGAATCAACATCATCGCCGACGACTCCATGGGCGGCCGCAACACGCCCAGCCCGGGGCTCGACCGGGCGGCCCGGTACATCGCGAGCGAGTTCAAGCGCCTGGGCCTCAGGCCCGGCGGTGACAGCGGCACCTACCTGCTCAGCTACCCGATCGCGTCACGGCAGATTCTCGCCGGCCAATCGGCCGTACGGTTCGGACAGATTTCGGGAGACCGGGGCGTTCGGGCGACGCTCACCGACGGCGCAGCGTTTCTGAGCGGCCCCGCCGACGCGATGGTCAAGGGCAACGTGGTTCTGGTTGGCGGCATGGTTCACCCCGACAGTCTCAAGCCGGACCAGCTCCGGGGCCGGATCGTTGTCTATGTGCCGCCGGTGGCGGGACCGCCGACCGGCGGGTACCGGCTGCTCGCCGGATTGAGCCGGTCGGGCGCGCGCGGGGTCGTCGTCGTGGTCAGCTCCGACTCGGTGGTCGCGGAATACGTGCTGGGCCAGGGCAGGCTCCGCACCGCGGCGGGTGATCGCGTGCGTGGGGCCCCGGTCATCGCGGTCAAGGAAAGCGCCGTGGTGGCGCAACTCCCCGAGGCCGCCCAGCAGTTCGAGCAGCTCCGCGCGGCGCCGCTGACCGTGGTGCAACCGATGCTCGACTGGGAAGGAGAGATCGCGCTCCGGGACACCACGGTGGCGCTCGCCTACGCGCCCAATGTGGTCGGAATTCTGGACGGGAGCGACCCCATGCTCAAGAACGAGTACCTCGTCTACTCCGCGCATATGGACCACGTCGGCACCACCGGTGATCCGGGAGCGGCATGCCGCGCGTTGGGCGCCGACAGCATTTGCAACGGCGCCGACGACGACGGGTCGGGAACCGTGGGGGTGCTCGAGCTCGCCGAGGCGTACAGCCAGCGCGGGGCCCGCCCGAGGCGATCGGTGATCTTCCTGACGGTGAGCGGCGAAGAGCACGGCCTTTGGGGCAGCGAATGGTTCGTGAACCATCCGCCGGTTCCGCTCCCGCAGATTGTGGCGAACCTCAACGCCGACATGATCGGGCGGAACTGGAAGGACACGATCGTGGCGATCGGCAAGGATCACTCGGACCTGGGCAGCACGCTGAATCGGGTGAACGCCGGACATCCCGAGCTCCGCATGAACGCCATCGACGATCGTTGGCCGGAGCAGAGTTTCTATACCCGGAGCGACCATTTCACCTTCGCCCAGAAGGGCGTGCCGGTCCTCTTCTTCTTCAACGGCGTCCATGCGGACTATCATCGCCCCACCGATTCCGCGGACAGGATCGACGCGGAGAAGGAGAGCCGGATCGTGAAATTGCTCTTTTACGTGGGTCAGGACGTGGCGAACGCCAGAGACCGGCCCCAATGGGTGCTGTCGAGCCGCAAGCAGATCGTGATGCCCTGATGCCCGAGCCCACAGCCGGATCCCTGGCCGAGTTCTCCGAATTTCGAACCCGGATGAACGACCTGATCTTCAAGGCCGGTAACCTCACCATCAACCGATTCTTCGCGCTGGATGGGCGGGCCTACGACGCCGGCGCGTTGGGGGTCAAGACCAAGGAGATGCTGGGGCTGGTTTCCTCTCTGGTGCTCCGATGCGACGATTGCATCACCTACCACGTGGTGCGCTGCAAGGAGGAGGGAGTCACCGACCAGGAGATGCTGGAGGTGTTTGCCGTAGGGCTGGTGGTGGGCGGGAGCATCGTGATTCCGCACCTGCGCCGGGCGATGGCTCGGCTCGAGGAGCTGAGGGGACCGTGACCGGCGAGCAGTCACCGGTTACCGCTCGGTGGTCACTCTGCCCCGCAGGCTCACCCAGACTCCGACGAGCACCAGCGCCACGCCCGCATACTGAATCCCGGTCGGCACCTCACCCAGGGTGAACCACGCCACCACCATCGCCACCAGCGGTGTCATGCAGTTGTAGATCGCGGTGCGGCCGCTCCCGATGGCCTGCACCGTCCGGTTGTAGAGAACGTACGACAGCACCAGGGCCAGCAGCGTGGCGTAGGCCACTGCGCTCCAGGTCTTGACCGAGAGCCCGGCCCAGTCAATTCGCAGGAGCCCCGGCGCGCCGAGCAGCAGCAATCCGGGGGTGCCGGCAATTGTGGTAATCGTGGTAATCTGGAGTCCTCCGACTCCCGCGCCGACCCGCCGCACCATCACGAGGTAGAACGACCAGCAGAGCATGGACCCGAGGACCAGCAGATCCCCCGACAGGCTAGTGGCATCGAAGTGCACGCCGCGCGCGGTCACCACCAGCGCGACACCGGCGGTGCCCAGCACCACACCCAGCCAGGTGGCCGGGGTGGCGCGCTCAATGCCCAGCATCGTCCCGAACAGGGCCACCACCACCGGAAGCGAAGCCACGATCATGGCACTGTTGGTGGCCGTGGTGAGGGAGAGACCGGTCATAAAGGCGCTTTGATAGAGCGTGTTGCCGATCACGCCCAGCCCGGCGAGGCCCCACAGGGTCTTCCTCGGCAGCGGGGCCAGCGCCCCGGCTCGACGGGCGATCAGGAACAGCAGCACGCTCGCCAGAGCGAACCGGAAGGCACTGAACGGGAGCGGGGGGAACTGCTCCATCGCGAACTTGCTGACACTGAAATTACCGCCCCAGATCAGGACGACGAGCAGCATGTCGAGATCGTGGCCGGTGAAACCGTGTCGCCGCTGTGGCATGGGACCAAAATAGGCGGAGCCTCTTATATTCGTGCATGTCGCAGTCTCGCATCCGCAATTTCTGCATCGTCGCCCACATCGACCACGGCAAGTCCACTCTGGCGGACCGGCTGCTCGAAGCCACCGGGACGCTGGACAAGCGCCAGATGCGCGATCAGGTCCTGGATACCATGGACCTGGAGCGCGAGCGTGGGATTACCATCAAGCTCAACGCGGTCCGCATGCAGTACACAGCGGCGGACGGCGTCGACTATGAGTTCAACCTGATCGACACGCCGGGCCACGTCGATTTCACCTACGAGGTGTCCCGCTCGCTGGCCGCCTGCGAGGGCGCGATCCTGGTAGTGGACGCCTCGCAGGGCGTGCAGGCCCAGACCCTGTCCAATCTCTTCCTGGCCATGGACGCCGGGCTCGAGATCATCCCCGTGCTCAACAAGATCGACCTTCCGGGCGCCGAGCCCGAAAAGCGGGCCCGCGAGGTGATGGACCTGATCGGAGCCAGGCGCGAAGAGATTCTGTCCGTATCGGCGAAGGAAGGCGTGGGCATTCCGGCGCTCCTCGAGGCCGTCGTGGCCCGGGTACCGCCCCCGGCGGGCAAGCCGGAGGCCCCGCTCCGGGCCCTGGTGTTCGATTGCCACTTCGACCGGTATCGCGGCGCGGTGCCGAGCATCCGCGTGGTGGACGGGGTTGTCCGGAAAGGCATGCAGATCCGGTTCGGCTCCCACCCCGACGACGCGTACGGGGTGGACGAGGTGGGGTACCTGCAGCTGGGCCAGCAGGCGTGCGAGGAGCTTTCTGCCGGCGAGGTCGGGTACCTGGTGGCCAACCTGCGGGGCGTGAAAGATGCCCGCCCCGGCGACACCATCCTGGACGACACCCGGCCCGCCGCCGAGTTGCTGCCCGGCTATCGCGACGTCAAGCCGATGGTGTTTGCCGGGATCTATCCCACGACCACCGACCAGTACGAAAATCTCCGCGACGCCCTGGAACGCCTCCAGCTGAACGACGCGTCGCTGCACTACGAGCCGGAGACCTCCACCGCGCTGGGCTTCGGCTTCCGCTGCGGATTCCTGGGGCTGCTGCACATGGAAATCGTCCAGGAGCGGCTGGAGCGGGAATTCGACCTGGATCTCATCACTACCGTGCCGACGGTGGAGTACCACGTCTACCGCACCGACGGCGAGATGCAGGTGGTGGAGAACCCCTCCCACCTGCCCGATCCCGCCAATATCACCCGAATCGAGGAACCGTTCGTCAAGGCGCGGATCATGGCCCCGGTGGATTACATCGGCGGGATCATGAAACTGGGGCAGGACCGTCGCGGGGTGTACAACGGCATGCATTACCTCGACACCCAGCGGGTCGAGTTCCATTGGGATTTTCCGCTGGGCGAGATCGTGCTGGATTTCTACGACCGGCTCAAGTCGCTCTCGCGCGGCTACGCCTCGCTCGACTACGAACTGGGCGGGTACCGCCCCAACGAGCTGGTGAAGCTGGACATGCTCATCAACGGCGAGCAGATTGACGCGTTCAGCGTCATCATCCATCGCGACAAGGCCTACGAATGGGGCCGCAAGGTGGCGGAGAAGCTCAAGGAGCTGATCCCGCGCCAGCTCTTCGCGGTCGTCGTCCAGGCGGCAATCGGCCAGAAGATCATCGCCCGGGAAACCATCTCCGCGCTTCGTAAGGACGTGCTGGCCAAGTGCTACGGCGGCGACGTCACCCGGAAGCGGAAGCTCCTGGAGAAGCAGAAGGAGGGAAAGAAGCGGATGAAGCAGGTCGGCTCCGTGGAGATTCCCCAGGAGGCGTTTCTGGCGGTGCTGCAGGTCGAGTGACCAGCACCCTGGTCATTCAGACGGCGTTTCTCGGCGACGTGGTCCTCACGACCGGGCTGCTGTCCTTCCTGGCCGATCGCTTCGGGCCGGTGGACGTGGTGACGACTCCTGCGGCGGCACCGTTGCTCGAGACCCACCCTGCCGTGCGCAAGACGTTCGGGTACGCCAAGCGGGACGTCGACGGCGGGGCCTGGGGGCTGCTCCGATTGGCGCAAACCCTCAGGGCGCTCCACTACGACCGGGCATACCTCCCGCACCGCTCGTTCCGCACCGCCCTGCTGGCCCGCTTGGCCGGCGTCCCCGAGCGGATCGGGTTTGCGGGAAGCCCCGGCTCCTGGAGCTACACCAGACGCATTGCGTGGCCCAGAGGCGTTCACGAGGCCGAACGCATTCTCGCACTGGCCGAGCCGCCACCCGGTACCGTGGCCCGCGTGTCATTGGGACCGACCCGGGAGGATCGGCGTCAGGCCGCGGACTGGTTGGCTGCCCGCAGGATCGAGCCCGGTTTCGTCGCGGTGGCACCCGGCTCGATCTGGGGCACCAAGCGGTGGCCCTATTTTGTCGAATTCGTCGCCGCGCTCGAAGGACCTGTGGTGATCGTCGGCGGGCCCGAGGACCGGAGCCTGGCCGAGGCGGTGGCGGCGGGGAACCCGACAGTCCACATCGCCGCGGGGGAACTTCCCCTCCGGGTCTCCACGGCGCTGCTCGGCGATGCGAGGGTCCTGGTAACCAACGACTCCGCACCGCTGCATCTGGCCACCGCGGTGGGAACCCGGGTGGTGGCCATCTTCGGCCCCACGGTGCCGGCATTCGGCTTTGGCCCGCGGGGTGGGCACGACCGGATCGTGGAGCACCCGGACATGCCATGCCGGCCCTGCTCCTCGCACGGGCCGCCGGTGTGTCCCTTGAGGCATCATCGATGTATGCGAGAGATTTCGGTCGGACGAGTGGTGGAGATGGTGAGCGGGGAGCCACTCGCTCCTCCCTGAACCAGGACCCCAGATGCGCTATGTACTCGGAATCGACATCGGCGGGACCAACATCGTCATCGGGGCCGTCACCGAGGATGGCGCGACGGTGCGCGGGCTCCTCACCGAGCCCACCGGTGTCCCCGACGGCTCGGACGTCGTGATCGACCGCATTCTCCGGATGGCCAGGAGCGTTATCGCCACGACCCGCCTCGAAGACCGTGCGGCGGAGATACGCGGTGTCGGCATCGGCGCGCCGGGCCCGCTCAACCGCAAGCAGGGCCTCGTCATCTTTACGCCGAATCTCCGCTGGACCAACATGCCGCTGCGCGACCGCATCGGGAACGCTCTCGAGTTGCCCGCCTCGCTGGACAACGATGCGAATTGCGCGATGCTGGGCGAGCACTGGGTTGGGGCGGCGCGGGGCGCCTTGAACGCGGTCTGCTTCACCATCGGAACCGGCATCGGCGGCGGCATCGTGGTGGACGGCAAGCTGGTGCACGGCGCCTCCGACGTCGCGGGCGAGATCGGTCACATCACCGTCGAGATGAACGGACGGCGTTGTGGCTGCGGCAACGACGGGTGCCTCGAGGCGTACGCCTCCGGACCGGCCATCGCGCGGCGCGCCGTCGAGGCCATCGAAGCCGGCGCGGTGTCGGCCATGGCCGGCAAGGCCGGTGATCCGTCCAGGATCACCGCGCAGACCGTGTTCCAGTGCGCGGCCGACGGCGACCCGCTGGCGGACGAGCTGGTGCGTGACACCGCCCGGTACCTCGGCGTCGGCATCGCGAACATGCTCAACATCCTGAACCCCGAGGTGGTCGTGGTCTGCGGCGGTGTCACCAAGGCCGGCGACCATCTCTTTGCGCCGCTCCGGCGTGAAGTGAGCCGGCGCGCCTTCAGGCCTGCGGTGGAGGCCTGCCGCATCGTGCCGGGCGAGCTCGAGGGCACCGCGGGGGTGGTGGGCGCGGCAAAGGCGTGGCTCGACCAGCATGCCTAGAATCGGCGTCATCGGCTCGCTCGTCTGGGACGAGATTCACGGGCGCGATCCGGCCGCCCGCGTCGTCGAGGAATGGGGCGGGATCGCCTACGCGCTCGCCAGCCTCGACGCCCACCTGCCCACCGACTGGGAGATCGTGCCCCTCATCAAGGTGGGCCACGACCTGGCCACGGAGGCACAGGGGTTCCTCGGAACCCTCCGCCGCCCGGCGCCGGGGGCGCGGTTCATCGAGGTGCCGGTCCCCAACAACCGCGTGGTGCTCTACTATCAATCGGACGAGCGCCGCTGCGAGCGGATGGCCGGGGGAGTACCGGCGTGGAACTGGGCCGAACTGGGTCCGATGGTCCAGGACCTCGACGCACTCTATGTAAACTTTCTCTCCGGCTACGAGATGTGCCTGGGAACGGCCGAGGCGCTGCGCCGCGGGTTCGACGGCCCGATCTATGCCGACCTCCATTCCCTCCTGCTCGGCGTGCAGGGCGACGGCGTGCGGATGCCCAAACCCCTGCCAAACGCGGCGAGCTGGTTCCGCTGCTTCGACCTGATCCAGGTCAACGAGGATGAGATGACCCTGCTGGGGTCGGACCCGCTCTCGCTCGCGGCGGAAATGCTCGCGCAGGGCGTATCGACGCTGCTGGTCACGTTGGGGCCACGGGGAGCCGTGTACGTGACGGACGGTAGGACGGTAGGTCGGTACGTCGGTACGTCGGTCATCTCACCGAGCGCTCTACCGACCTACCGACCTACCGACCTACCGTCCCGATCTACCGTCCGAACCGCCCTCATCCCCGCCGGGATGGTGGATTCAACCGACCCCACCGGCTGCGGCGACGTCTTCGGCGGCGCCGTCTTCTCCCGGCTCCTCGCCGGGGAGTCGCTGGAAGAGGCCATTGGGGCGGGCAACCGGGCCGCCGCGCGCAACGTCGCCTTTCGAGGGGCGTCCGGGCTGGCCAGCCACCTCAGGGGAGAGCTGGTGGCGCCGTGATGCGCATCGTGACCGTGCCGCCCTCGCTGGACGACAAGACGCTCGACGTCCTGGCTGCCGGCATCGGGGACTGGCCACCCAGCGAAGGGCTGCTCTTCGATGCGCGCGGGGCGCAGTGGGCCTCCCCCTACGGCCTCACTGCCATACTCACCCTCGGCCAGGCCATCGCCGAGGCCAAGCTCCCCGCGCCCCGCCTGACCGTTCCCGAGAAGGAAGAAGTGAAGAGCTACTGGTCCCGCGCCGGGTTCTTCCACGCGGCGGCTGAGTGTTTCGAGCTGATCGGGAAGGTTCCCAAGCGGACCGCCGACCCGCCTTCCGACGTGCTCCTGCCGGTGACGCCGATCCGCGCCGCGGAAGACGTTATGCATGTGGTCGGCCGGATTCAAGAACGGGCCCAGCGCATTCTTGCGTCGGAGCTCAACCTCGCTCCCAAGGCCACGATCGGATTCGCGATGGCCCTCTCCGAGGCCTGCCAGAACGTGGTGGAGCACGCCGGAACCGGCGGCTGGGTGGCGGTCCAAACTTATAATTGGCGCAAGCGGCTGGGCCGGAAGGTGGTGGTGATCGCGGTGAGCGACTCGGGGATGGGCTTCCGCCGCTCTCTCGAAGCCACCGAGGCCAAGAAGGTCGGTGATCGCTGGGGAGACGGCGCCGCCCTCGAGCTCGCGCTGCTCCAGAACATCAGCCGCTTCCGCGATCCCGGCCGCGGGCAGGGCTTGGCGGGCATTCGTCGTTACCTTGGACGGTGGCAGGGAAAAATTTCCGTCCGGAGCGGCACTGCGCGACTGGCGGTGGTCCCATCCTGGGACGACGACGAGCCCTTGGCCGAGTACCTCCCGTTCTTCCCGGGCTCACAGGTTCAGATCACCATTCCCGCCCAGGAGGCTGGCGCGCCATGATGCAGCGAATCGACCTGGCCCCGATGCTCCGTGAGACCCTCACCACTCCTTATTCCGATATGGTCACCCGCTCGACCGGTGTCGCCCTGCGCGACCGGATCGAGCGGACCATCACAGGCGCGAGCCATCGAACCACCCAGCTCGACTTCACGGCCGTGGGCCTCCTCGATTTCAGCTGCGCCGACGAGGTGGTGGCCAAGTTGCTGCTCCGCGTGGCCGAAGAGGAGGAGCATTTCGTGGTGCTCTCCGGGATCACCGACAGCCACCTCGATGCCATCGACCACGTCCTGGAGCGCCACGGCCTCTCGGTGGCTTCGCTCGGCATCGGCGATGCCGGGGCGCGAGTGCTCGGCGTGACCACGCCCGATGTGCAGACCGCGTTCCAGGCAATCCAGCGGCTGGGCGCGGGCGACGCGAAACGGCTCGCCGAGGCCCTCTCCTGGACCGTGGAGCGGGCCGCCGACGCCCTGCAATGTCTTGCGCTGCGCCGGTTGATTCAGGCCGCCGGCGGAACCTATCGCCCCCTGGCGCTGCCATGAGCCTGCCCCGACTCGGTCGGTCCACCGTTGCGATCCACGGGATCCCCGAGCCCCGTCGCGAAGGCGAGCCGGTGGTGTCACCGATCTATCAATCGTCGACCTTCGTAAACGCGGTGGGCTCCGACCGGGAGGTCCGCTATACCCGGTACGGCAACAATCCCAACCAGGTGAGCCTGGGGCGGAAATACGCCATGCTGGAAGGCGCCGAGGACGCCGTGTTCCTGGCGAGTGGCATGGGCGCCACGGCGCTCGCACACCTGGCCGTCCTCCGTCCCGGCGACCATCTGCTGACCAGCCGCTGGATCTACGGCGGAACCCTCAAGCTGTTCGACGAAGAGTTCGGCCGCTTCGGCATCACGGTTACCTACGTCGACCCCACCACGCCGCGAATCTGGCGCAAGTCCATCAAGAAGAACACCCGCGCGATCTTCATCGAATCACCGGTCAACCCCACCATCCGAGTCCTGGACCTGACGCCGATCGCCGGCATCGCGAAGGAATTCGGCCTGGCCCTGCTGGTGGACTCCACGTTCGCGAGCCCGATCAATTTCCGCCCCCTCGAGCATGGCGCCGACCTGGTCATCACCAGCGCCACGAAGTACCTCAACGGACACAGTGACGTCATCGCCGGCGCGGTCGCCGGCACTCGCTCGGTCATCGAGGAGGTAACCCGCCTGATGCGGGTCTGGGGCCAGGCCATCGATCCGCACGCCGCGTGGCTGCTGGACCGGGGCATGAAGACGCTGGCCATTCGTATGGGGCGCCACAATACCAACGGGCTCGCCGTCGCCACCTTCCTGAGCGGACACAAGGGCGCCGCCGCCGTGACGTATCCCGGCCTCGAAAGCCACCCTGATCACGACATCGCGGTACGCACCCTGAGCGGCCATGGCGGCATGGTCGGGCTCACGCTCAAAGGCGGAACCACCGCGGTCGAGCGGTTTCTCCGCCGTCTCCGCCTCTTCATCCACGCGCCCAGCCTGGCCGGCGTGGAGAGCCTGGTCTCCGATCCTCGCATCACCTCGCACAAGGGCCAGAGCCCGGAGCAGCTCGCCGAAGCCGGCATCGCGGAAGGGTTCGTGAGGCTGTCTTGCGGCATCGAGGATCCGGAAGACCTGATCGCAGATTTGGAGCAGGCGCTGGGCCGGTGATTCGCTTCTCCGGAGTGACCAAGACCTATCCCAACGGTGTCGTGGGCCTGCGAGACGTTTCCTTCCACATCCCCAAGGGTCAGTTTGTTTTCCTCACCGGGCATTCCGGGGCGGGCAAGTCGTCCATCCTGTCGCTGATCATTGGAGAGCAGAAGCCCACCGCAGGTGACGTGCGGGTTTCCACATTCCCGATCGGGAAGCTCACCCCGAACGACGTGCCCCGCCTCCGCCGCAAGCTCGGCATCGTGTTCCAGGATTTCCGCTTGCTCGAGTACCGTACCATCGAGGAGAACATCGCCTTCGCGCTCGAGGTGACCGGCGCACGCCGCGAGGCCAGTCCCGGCAAGGTGATGCGGGTGCTCACCCAGGTCGGCCTCGCGTCCAAGGCCAAGGTCTACCCTAAGGAGCTGTCGGGAGGCGAGCAACAGCGCGTCGCGATTGCCCGCGCCCTGGTCAACGATCCGCCGATTCTCATCGCCGACGAGCCGACCGGGAACCTCGATGAGCGGGCGACGCGGGGAATCTTCCAGCTTCTCCAGCAGATCAACGGCGGCGGCACCGTCGTCGTCATGGCCACCCACAACCTGGCCCTGGTGCGAGGCACCGGGTATCGCGTCGTCGAGCTCAAGGCCGGCCAGGTGGTCTTCGACGGCGGGCAGGAGCCCGAAGGGGAGGACGACGCATGAGGATGTCCTCCCCCTGGCGCGAGGCGCTCCGCACCTTCCGGCGAACGCCGCTGCTCTCCGCGCTCTCGGTCGCGTCGATCGGTTTCTCGTTGTTCACCGTCGGCCTCTTCGGGCTGGTCGCCCTCAACTTCCGGGCAACGCT
>JANNGX010000324.1:0-2305 GCA_031404115.1 Gemmatimonadales bacterium
GGTGGTCTGCAGCCCGACCGCCTCCAGCCGCGAGAAGATCTCGGGCACGTCCTCGATTTCCACCCAGTGCAGCTGGACGTTCTGCCGGTCGGTCACATCGGCGCTGTCGCGGGCGAAGTCGCGGGAGATCTCGCCGATGACCCGCAGCTGCCCGGTGGTGAGGGCCCCACCATCAATGCGAACCCGGAGCATGAAGCACTTGTCCCGAATCTCGTCCAGCTCCAGGGCGGCGGTCCGCCCGCCGTCAACACCCTGTTTGCGCTGGGTGTACATGCCCCACCAGCGGAAACGACCCTCCAGGTCCTCCGCCGGGATCGAGTCAAAGCCCTCCTTGGCGTAGACCCGCTCGATGCGCGCCCGCACGTTCAGCGCGTCGTCCTCGAGCTTGAACCTCTCGTTGGCGTTCAGCGGCTCACGCTCGCCCAGGGCCCACTGACCCTGGCCCCCCTCGGTCTCCATTTTTCTGGCCGGCACGGCGGGGAGTCGGGCTTTGGCGATCTGCACATCTGCCTCCATCGATTGTCAACGTGTGGGCGGCAGCGTCGCCGAACCCATCCCATGAATGCCTCGCCACTGCGTGCACCCGTTCACCTGAAATGTCCGGTATGCGTGTGCGTGTGGGACAAGATTTCGGTGAAGGTTCCGTGAAGACGCCAGCGAAATGCAGCGGCCCGCCGACCAGAACCTCGCCATCGCCCCGCCTGAGGAGGCCATTCCCATCCCGGAGCTCCTTGCGTCATGATCAGCAACAACAGGCCCGCCCGATGACGCGAAACGACGCACATCAGCCGGGCGACCTGGCAGGGAGGTGAAGCGGCTGGAGCCGCGCCAGTGCGCGGTCGCCCGCCCGGTTATGGATGTTCGTCTGATGTCGGAGCTTTTGTTCCTCCGCGCCCAATGGCGGCGTCGGGATCATTGGGACGCTCGTCGCATCGCCGCCCATCAGGAGCGGGCACTGGGGGACCTGCGGCACGCCGCCTATGCGGGCTCCGAGTTCTACCGCCGGCATCATGCGGGAGTGTTCGGCGCACCCCTTGGTCAGCTGCCTCCGGTGACCAAGGCGGACCTGATGAACAACTTTGACCAGGCTGTGACTGTCCCCGGGTTGCGTCTGGCGGACGTGGAGGACCACTTGCGGGCTTTGTTGGTGACGGGCACGGACCCGGGGTTGCCTTGGCGTGACCGGTGGTGGGCCGCGGCGACATCGGGCACCACCGGACGCCGCGGTATCTTCATCTGGGATCGGTCCGAGTGGGCCACCGTCCTTGCCTCCTATGCCCGCGCCAACGACTGGGCGGGCGTGCTGGCTGGGCTCACCCATTCGCTGCGGGTTGCGATGGTCAGCTCTCGCGTGCCGACGCACCAGTCGGCGGTTGTCGGCGCCTCCCTGAGATCTCGGTTTGTGTCCACACTCCGGTTGGACGCGACCGATCCGCTTTCGGAGATCGTTGCCGCGCTGAACACATTCCAGCCACGCCTGTTGGTCGGCTATGCATCTGTCCTTCGGCCCTTGGCTGCGGAGCAGCGCGCGGGCCGGTTGAGGATCGCACCGCAGTCGGTGATGTCCGCCTCTGAGGTGCTCAGCGAACAGGCCACGGCCGAAATGCGTGCCGCGTGGGGGTCAGCGCCCTTCGACGTCTATGCCTCCACCGAGACGGCGGGCATCGCCTCGCCGTGTTCGTTCCACAACCGTCACATCTATGAGGACCTGGTCATCGTTGAACCGGTAGACCAGGCCGGGATGCCCGTGCAGCCGGACACTGTCGGCGCCCGGCTACTGGTCACCGTCCTCTTCTCCCGGACGCTGCCACTGATCCGCTACGAGATGTCCGACCGGGTGAGCGTCGGCGGCCGTGGCTGCCCATGCGGCCGCTCCTTTGCCCTGCTGACCGGGGTGGAGGGCAGAGTGGAGGACGTCCTGCTGCTGCCAGGCCCCAAGGGTCAGGTCAGTGTCCACCCCAACGTTTTCCACAATGTCCTGGATGAGGCCACCATCGCGGGATGGCAGGTCATCCAGGAGCCATCCGGTCTGCGGGTGCTCCTGGTCGGCCTCGCACCGTTGGCATCCATTGAGGCTGTCCGCGCCGATGTGGTCTCCGCCATGACGTCTGTGGGTGTCGTCGGGACTCAGGTCAACGTGCAGGTGGTCGAGGCTGTCGAGCGCACGCCGCTGGGGAAGGCGCCGCTGGTCCTGGCGCTGAAGGAGACGCCATGACCCCGCACGACGGACATGTCCGCCTATGGCCAGCGGAGGTCGTCAGGAGAGAGCGTCGTTGATGTACTTCCCCTGGTTCGCACGGAAGGC
>JANNGX010000325.1:0-3934 GCA_031404115.1 Gemmatimonadales bacterium
CTTGACTTAGGACATTGGAATTGGGTGGTATTTCTGCTGCCGCCCCAACCTGGCCTGTCCGGTATTGCACGCAGGTGATAAGCGAGCGGGCAACGGCTGTGCCACTCGTCCGGGGTGGGTTGGCAATGCGTTGTGTAGAAACAGTTTAGGTGATGAAGCAACCCCCGGCGGCGGAGGGGGTCCGGGAACCACGACGGGCTGTTTCGCAATAATCCTCTCGCTCTGCGTCAAAGCGAACCCACCATGCTCCGCGCACTTAGGGCAAGAGCCGCCATCCCAGGGGGTACTTCCGGGGGTGAATGAGGGAATCCGGACCGACGGAATCGAGCCGAACCAGCTGTTCCAACCGGACCTCGGCGAGCACCCCTCCCCCCACATCCCGCCGGATTCCGCTGGCTCGGATCGAGAAGATCGGCCCGCCCAGCGCACGCACCACCGCCGATCCGGTGGCCGGGCCGGGGAACTGTACCGATGCCAGAAAAGCTTCCTGACCCGGAAGCGGCGGTGTTTGCGAGGCGGGCCACCCCGCCATGGCATCGGCGAGAGCGGCCTCCGCCGCGCCCCGGGCCTGGACCTCCGCCACGGCGGCGAGCCCGGCCGCCCGCTCCATGCGGGCGAGCCCGAATCCGGTGAGCGAGATCAACCCGAGCGCCGCGATGACCGCGACTGCGAAGAGGAGTGCCGCTCCACGGTGGTTCACGGCACATTCCGAAGCAGCACCGCGCCAATCGAGCTGTCGGAGCGGGCCGGAATGACTCTGGCGATGCCGACGCCACCCGCCCGCTCGGTAAGGCCGCCGATAACGAGGCCGGCCCTGGCGACCGCGCCGGCGACCGTCACGACCGTGCCGGCGCGCGAATAGTAGCTGAAGGTCACTCCGGTACTGGAGAACGGCCCGGCAAGGGGCTGAATCGACCCGCCCGAGCTCATGCTCCGGAGGCCGAGCCACTCGGCGCCGCTCGACGCGTAGACGCGAAGCTCGATCGGCTCGAAGATTCGAACCGGGCTGCCGACACCGATGGCCGCAAGATCCGCCGGACCGAGTCGGGCGGGAAGTATCAACGCCGGAGTCCCGTCGGGGCAGCGTCCCGACCGCGGGGTGGCATCGAGAACAGCCACGGCCCACCGTTCCGCGCCTGCCACCGTGCCCACCATCAGGCTGTCGCGTCCGGCACTTGGTGCCCGCAGGCCGCTCCACCAATCCGGCCCTGTCCGGGCCTGGAGCGAGTCGGCACTCGCGAGGCAGAGCACCCCGCTGCCCCGGACGGCGCGGGCGATGAAGGCATCGGGTACCGCCAGCACGAGGTCGGATCCGGCGGTCGAGTCATTCCCCAGCGACTCGAGGAGTGCCCGCGTTGCCGACGTTGCCACTCGGAGGGAGTGCTCCATGCTGATGCGCTCCGAACGGTCCCGGAGGCGGAAGGCGGCCGTTTGGAGGATGGACCAGGCCAGGAGCGCGACGACACCGGTGAGGCTGAGCGCGATCAGCATTTCGAGCAGGCCCAGACCCCGCCGCGTCATGGACACGGAAAACGGGTGACTAACGTGTCGGCCCCGACCGAGATCCGGACCTCGATGCCTCCCGGGGTGGACACGCAGGTCCACGCCTCTCCGGTGCCATCGGCATGCTGCTGGCGGCCGGACGCAGGGGGGGTACAGGCGGGGGCGCCGGCCTGGAGCTCGGCGCGGAGCAGGTCGATCCGGGAAGCGATGGCGAGAGCGGCTCGGCCCTGAGCGCGGCCCTGCCCGGCGAGCGCGGTGATGGGGCCAAGGGTGCCTGCGAGCCCAAGCAGCCCCACGGTGATGACACTCAGGGCAACCAGGACTTCGAGCAGGGTGAATCCGGAGGGTGCGCTGCGCATGCCCTGAATACACAACGAGGGACCCTGAGGTCCCTCATCACTTATCCGCGTCACGGCGCGAAACTGCGCGTGAGTCCCTTTACTCTCTTAGCCTCTAATCCAGGCTGTACCGCCGCAGCTTGTAGAAGAGCGTGCGAAGGCTGACCTGGAGCAGACGCGCCGCTTCACGGCGAGTGCCCTTGGCCGCCGCAAGGGCCCGCACGATGGCCTCGCGCTCGACCGCCTCCACCTGCGGTTTGAGCGCCAATCCACCACTCGACGAGTGGGTGCCATGCGGCTCCGAGGCCAGGATCGGGAAGTCGGAGCGATCCAGCTTGCCGGTGGGGGATAGCGTAGCGGCCCGCTCGACGATCTGCCGCAGCTCCCGGACGTTGCCGGGCCAGCTGTATGCGGAAAGGCTCGCCAGGGCCTGCGGGGTGAGGCTGATCGGGCGCCCGGTCCGCGACGCGACCTGCTGGGCAAAGTGGGTCACCAGCGCGGGGATGTCCTCGATACGTTCGCGGAGGGGCGGCAAGGTGATCAGGACCGTCTTGAGCCGCTGCAGTAACTCGGGCCGGAACCGACCCTCGCCCACCGCCGCATCGATCGGAAGGCGCGAGGTAGACATTACCCGCACGTCGGCCTCGGGACCCTGATTCCCGTTGCTCTTTCCGCCCAGGCGTGACAGCAGGTTGGTCTGGCTGTCGGCCGAGAGCGAAACGACTTCCTCGAGCAGCAAGGTGCCCCGGTTTGCCGAGCGCCAGAGGGTCTGGGGGTCGGCCGGGGTGAAGAGGTCGGGGGCGGCATCACAATCCACGGCCACAAAGGCGCCATCCCCGCGGCGGCTGAATCGGTGCATCGCCTGGGCAAGGAGCGCCTTGCCGGTGCCCTTCTCGCCGGTAATGAGCACCGCGCCGTCGGCCGCCGCGGCGCGGGCCGCGAGCTCGAGGAGCCCCCGCATCTTGGGATCTTCGGCGACGACCAGGGGCTCGAGGCCCCTGGCGCCGAGGGTGGCGCGAAGCCTGGCAACTTCCTGCTTCAGGCGTTCCCGCTCCTCGGCTTGTCGCAGGGCCAACAGCAGCTCGTCGGCCACCGGGGGATTGCGCACGAATCCGTCGGCCCCTTCGCGCAGTGCCGTCGCGGCGAGGGCCGCGGTCATGGCGCCACCGGTCACGATCACGATGCCCGAGCCGCCGCCGGAGCGATACCGGCGCAGAAATCCGAGCACGCCCGGCTCGCCGGTGCCCAGATCGAGGAGCAGCGCTTCGACGGCGCTCGCCTGGGCTTCGACCAGCGCAGCCTCGGGCTCGCGGCGGAGCCGCACCTCGTACCCCGCGGCCTCGAGCGCGGAACCGACGCTCTGGCGGAGGGTGTCCTGGGGATCGACGATGAGAATGCGCATGGGATTCGGCACGGCAGTGCGGGAGAGGGTCCCCGCTACTGGCAGGTGATCTGCCCCTCTACGGTGGCGGGTGAGGGAGGTGCGACCGGGCCACTGAACAGCGCGCAGACCACCGGGGTAACGCTATGGGTGGCGGTGGCCGCCCATCCGGATCCCGACGCCGCGTTGATCGTAATCGTCGTATTGGTACTCGGGTTGTATATCAGCTGTGCGCTGGGCACCGAGCCGCCGTAGTACGCGGCGTTGTCGTTCCAGTAGGATTCCTGCGCCGTCGCCAGGTTCCGGAGATCACCCTTCATCGTGGAGACGAAGGCCTTCTCCTTGGTGTAGGCGAATTTCGGGATGGCGATCGCGGCGAGCAAACCAATGATCACCACGACGATCAGGAGCTCGATCAGCGTAAAGCCCGCTCGACTACGCATTTTTCGATCTCCTTCCCGTCCCTGACGATGAGTCTGCCGAGTTGCTTGGTTACTCTACCCGGAGTGCGAACCGGGGGGCGACGGCCTTGCAGCCGCCGCCCCCCGGCCAGCATCCGAATGGGTTAGCTGCAGGCGATGACGCCGTCCGCAGTCGAAGCCGCGCCCGCGCCCACCTGCACCGTGCACTTCGTGAAGCCGGCGCTGATCGAGGCGTTGGTCACCGTCGCGGTGAAGCCGCTCGCCACGCCCGCCGCCGCCCCGGTGTTGCC
>JANNGX010000326.1:0-5100 GCA_031404115.1 Gemmatimonadales bacterium
CGGGACAACTCCAGTGGCGAGCGCGGTAGAGATGCTACCGTCGCTCGGGCAGGCGTCATCGCGACAACTCCGAGCAGACCCGGCGTGCTGCTTACAAACTACCACGGTCCCGGGATTGTCGGCGCGCCCGTTGCCGTGCCAGGATCTCATCCAGCGAGAGCCGGTCTGCCTCCGGTGGTATCAGCAGGAGGACCAGGAGGAGTGCCAGTCGGGGAATCACGTGCTCGTGAAACGGGTAGAGGGCATTGTGCAGAAGGTGGCCGAAGGTGACCACCACCAGGACCGTTCCGAGGAGCGTATAGGCCACGGTGCGGTACCATCCGAGGAGAACGAGCGCGCCCGCGGTGAGCTCGACAAAGGGAATCGTCAAGCCCACGGCCCAAAGGGCCCAGGCTGGAAGAAATGTGTCCTGGAACGGCAAAAAGAACGTGGTGACATGCCCACCTGGGGTCAGGACAAACACTTTGTAGAAGCCCGCCATGAAGAAAATGAGTCCCAGGACACTCCGAACGAAGAGGAGCGCGAGGGCCAGCCAGTGGGTGCGTCGCACTATATCCTCGTGGTGCGTCGCTTCAGGAAATCCATCAGGATGAACTGCCCCAGCGTCATCGTGTTCGTGAAATATGCCTTGCCCCGGCAGATCTCCGCCACCTGCTTGACGAATTCCACCAGCGCGCGGTCCCGTGCCAGCATGAAGGTGTTGATCATGATGCCGCTGCGCCGGCAGTGGCCCACCTCCCGGTAGGTGGCACTCAGGATCCGCGGGTCCAGCCCCGCGGAGTTGATGTAGACCTGGCCGTTGGGCAGCGTGAGCGCCGACGGCTTGCCATCGGTGATCATGATGATCTGCTTCATGTCACTCTTCTGGGCGCTCAGAATCCGTCGTGCCAGCTTCAGCCCTTCCGCGGTGTTGGTGTGGTACGGTCCGACCTGCGCGGAGGGGAGCGCGGCGAGCGGAATCTCCTCCGCGGAGTCATGGAACAGCACCACCCGGAGGGAATCGCCGGGATACTGGGTGCGGATGAGGTGGGTCAGTGCCAGCGCCACCTTCTTGGCCGGTGTGAAGCGGTCTTCTCCGTAGAGAATCATCGAATGGGAGCAGTCGAGCATCAGCACCGTTGCCGCCGATGAGCGGTACTCCGACTGGTGGACCCGCAGGTCTCCGTAGTCCAGGTTGAGTGGCATGGTGAGGCCCTCGCGCGCGATGGCGCTGCGGAGCGTCGCCGCCACGTCGAGATTCATCACGTCGCCGAACTCGTAGGTCTTGCTGGCCCCCTCGGTCTCGACGCCGGTGGCCAGGTGCGGCGTCTCGTGCGCCCCGAGGCTGGACTTGCCGATGCTGCCGAGCAGATTCTTGAGGGTCTTGTACCCCAGGAAGTCCATGCCCTTCTCGGTCAGATTGAACTGGACGTCCCGCGCCGCGGCGGCGGCCTGGCCTCCCGGACCCATGAGGGTGTGCCCCTCGGGCATCTGGGGAGCATTCTGAGTGTTCAGATAGCCCTCGTCCATGAGGCGCTGGACGATCTGATCGAGCATCCGGGCAATCTGGTGCTCCAGGTCGCGGTCCGTTTCCGAACTTCCAGTGGATTCGCCCCGGAGAAACTTCACCATCTCCGGGGTCAGCTGCCCCGACTCCATGAGCGCCTTGAGGATGGCCTCCTTCAAGGAGTCCATCGAGCGTTCGTTCCCCTCACCCGCCTCGGCCCACCAGGGCCAGTCGCCCGGGCCGCCGGCAAAGCCTGACTGGAGCAGGAAGTCGCCCAGCTGGTCGAGCAGCGCCTGGAGATTGACGGCGTCCGCCAGGCCGGGAACGAACTTGGTGTACGTGGTGAAACGCATATCTGAAGATACTATCTTGCCAGTATGGACGAGTCACCGGCGGGACACGCCCGCTCCCGGTCCTTCGGCGCCCTCCGCCACCGCAATTTTCGCCTGTTCATCTTCGGCCAGTTCGTGTCCCTCTGCGGCAGCTGGATGCAGACGGTGGCGCTGGGCTGGCTGGCCCTCACGCTCAGCAACTCCGCCTTCCAGGTGGGGCTGGTCACCACACTGGGGGCGCTCCCGGTCCTGATGTTCACCCTCTACGGCGGGCAGATCGCCGACCGCGTCGACAAGCGGCGGGCGCTCCTCTTTCTCCAATCGCTCCTGCTGGTGGACGCGCTGGTGCTGGGCTTGCTGAACGCCTTCGGGGTGATCACCATGCCGTGGGTCTACGCCCTGGCCTTCTTCGGCGGCCTGGTGAGCGCCTTCGAGATTCCGATCCGGCAGTCGTTCCTGGTCGAGCTGGTCGGGAAGTCCGACCTGATGAACGCGATCGCGCTCAACTCGTCCGCGTTCAACCTCTCCCGCGTCTTTGGTCCCGCACTGGCCGGCACCATCATCGCCACCCTCGGCACCGCGATCTGCTTCTTTCTCAATGCGGCGAGCTTCCTTGCGGTGCTGGTCGGGCTCCTGATGATCCGGGCCGACCCCGCCCTCACCGGCCAACGGTCGGCGCGGAGAGTGCCGCTCAAGGAAGGTGTGGCGCACATCTTCGGGAGTGCCTGGCCCCGCACCCTGGTGACGGTGGTCGCGGTGATCAGCGTCTTCGGCGCGTCGTTCATCGCGATTCTGCCGGTCTACGCGCGGGACGTACTGCACGCCGGGGCCGGCGGGTACGGTGCGCTGATGTCCGCCTTCGGCGTGGGTGCGGCGGTCGGCGCGCTCGGCATGGCGGGGATCGGGCACCGGTTCCGCCGGGAGCCCACCGCGCTCTGGTCCGGCGTGGTGCTGGGCGCGGCGCTGGTGCTGCTGGGGCTGGTGCACAACTTCGGGCTTGCGCTGGTGCTGCTCATGATCGGCGGGCTTAGCATGGCGCTCAACGCGATCATGACCAACACCACGCTCCAGACCGGCGCACCGGATTACCTCCGGGGCCAGGTGGTGGGTTTCTACTCCTTCATCGTGGTCGGGCTGGTACCGTTCGGCTCGCTCCAGGCCGGGTGGATTTCGGAGCGGATCGGCACGACCAACGCCATTCTAATCGGCGGGATCATCTGTCTCCTGGCCACCAGCGTGGCGGTGTGGCGGCGACGCCCCGGAGAGGTACCATGATCATCACGATTTCCAGGCAGTACGGCGCCGGCGGGTCCGAGGTCGCCCGGCGAGTGGCCGAATCGCTCGGCTGGCGGGTGGTGGATAACGAGCTGATCGACCGCGTGGCGTCACGCGCGGGCATGCCCCCCGAAGAAGTGGCTGCGAAGGAGGAACGGGCCCCCGGCTTCATGGAGCGGCTCTTTCGGGCGCTGTCTCGCATGTCACCCGAGCTGTTTCCGGCCGCCGCCGATACGGTGCCCGAGCCGGAAGAGGCGACGCTGGTCAAGGTGACCGAGGCGGTGGTGGCGGAGATCGCGGCGGAGGGACGGGTGGTGATGGTGGGCCGCGCGGGACCCGCGGTGCTGCGCGGCAAGCGGGACGCGCTCAACGTCAAGCTGGTGGCGGCGCCGGATTTCCGGGTGCGGCGGCTCATCGAGGAAGGGCGGGCGGGCGTCAAGGGGGCCGAACAGGCAATGCACGACGCCGATGCCAACCGGGCCCGTTACCTGAAGCAGCACTACGGGCTCGATTGGAGCGATCCGACCAACTACCACATGGTGCTCAATACCGGACTGCTCGGGCTGGAGGGGGCCGCTGTGCTCATCGTCGAACGGGCGCGGGTCATGTGGCCCGGGGAGCTCGGTCGGGCGCGCGCGCCGTCAAGTCCACCGGCGTGACCCCCCCCGCGGTAAGGCAGGCGGCAGGTTCTGGAGATCGAGAGCCCGGAGAGTGGCAGTGGCCCGCGCTGGTGCGGGCTGCCTAACCTGGAAATGGAACTCGCAGCTCATTTCCGGTACGTTAGACGTCAGGACGTGAGAGCGTACCTTCCATCACCCTTCTCTCCCCTCGGAGCAGTTCACATGGCCACGGCCCTCATTACCGGCACCAGTAGAGGCATCGGCATGGCAACCGCGCTCGCGTTCGGTCGGGCCGGCCATCGGGTCGCGGCCACGATGCGCGACCCGAGTAGTGCACCTCAACTGGCCGAGGCGGCTGTCCTGGAGAAGCTCTCGGTGACCGTAGTTCCGATGGATGTGGATTCTGATGCCTCCGTCCGCGACGGGATGGCCCGGATTGAGCGAGCCATCGGCCCGATCGACGTGCTCGTCAATAACGCCGGTATCGAGCGCATGGGGTCCGTGGAAGAAATGCCGCTGACAGAGTTTCGCGCCGTTATGGAGACCAACTACTTCGGCGTCATACGGTGCACACAGGCCATCGTCCCGGGGATGAGACAGCGCCGGAGCGGCTGCATCATCAACGTGGCTTCAGTGGCGGGCCACGTTGCTTCGGCGCCCATGGCCGCCTATACAGCCTCCAAGTTCGCGTTAGAGGCCCTCAGCGAATGCCTGGCCCAAGAGGTGAAGACGTTTAATATCAGGGTGGCGATTGTCGAGCCTGGCATTATCGACACGCGGATGGCGCGGCACATTGGCATCGCCCAGGCCCCTTCCCCCTACACGCAGCAGCGTCGGATGGCGGCCCTATTCGCGACCGCACTCAAAGCGCCGGTGTCCCCATCGGTCGTGGCGGAAAAGATTCTTGAGATCGCCGTGGGTGACACCGCTCAGCTTCGGCATCCGGTCGGGCCGGACGCCGCGCCGTTTCTAGGCTGGCGCCGAGCGATGAGCGACGAGGCCTGGGTCGCGCTAGGCGCCCTCGATGATGATGCCTGGTACGCCCGTATCGAAGCGGACTTCGGGATGGATGCACGTCCACACGCACCCTAGCGGTGATCCTGGAGCGTAACCACGAACCCGCCTGGAAACATCAAGCGCATGCAACATCCGATCGACGAGAACATTACCGTCGTGAAAGGCAGCTGGTCGCTCGGTATGGGCCGCCGGTTCAACCAATCCGCGCTGGAGCCAATGGAGACCGGGACTTTTGGGATGGCACCCAGAAACATGGCGCATTTTGCGTGGTCGCAGACAGAGACCATTCTTCAGGTGCACGGAAGTGGACCGTTTACGTCCACGGTGGTCGAGCCCGTGTACGAGCTTGCTGATCAAGGCGTGTTCTCGC
>JANNGX010000327.1:0-7808 GCA_031404115.1 Gemmatimonadales bacterium
CGCACGCCTAGTCGTCGGCCTTTCGCGCCAGCTCCCGCATTTCTTCCCGGAATCCCGCGATCATCTCCGCCACGAACCCGAACCCGAAGAGGGAGATGCCGCTGATGACCATCATCTCCACCAGGTTCAGCAACGGGCGGAAGCCGATGCCATAGCCGAACCGGAGCACCAGGGCCACGATGCCGGCCAGCAGACCCACGGCAAAGAGCGCCGCGCCCATGATGCCGAAGAACAGCATCGGCTTCCGGCCGAAGCGAAGCTGGAACCAGACCGACAGCAGATCGAGCACCCCGATGGGAATCCGCTTCCAGTTGAACTTCGAGGTGCCCGCCCGGCGCGGATAGAGCGGCACCGGGCGGGAGGTGAGCCGCCACCCGTCCGCCACTGCGATCACCACCATGTATCGGTGCCAGTCCGGACGAAGCGGGACGCTCCGCATGATCTCCCCGCGCCAGGCTTTGACCGAGTTCAGGTCCTGCACCTGCACCCCGAAGAGCATGCGGCAGAGGCCATTGTAGATGCTGCTCACGAAGGCCTTCTCGTACTTGCCCTGTCGGGTGCCGGTCACGATGTCGGCTTCGCCGGACAGGATCGGGCCCACCAGGGTCGGGATGTCTTCGGGGAGATATTGCAGGTCGGCGGGATAGAAGACGGAAATCTCACCGCTGCCCGCGTCGCCGGCGCTGCGGAGGGCGTCGGCGATGCCGCGTTGCCGGCGGTGGGTGACCACCTTGAGAAAGGAATGCTCCGTGGCAAGCTGGGCCAGCACCTCGGCGGTCCCGTCGCGGGACCCGTCATCCACCACCACGACCTCGAACGAAAACTCGGCGCCGCCGAGGGCTGCGCCGCAAAGCCGGACGAATTCGGGGAGGTTGTCCGCCTCGTCCTTGGCGGGGACGAGCACGCTCACGTCCACCCGCCGGCTCATACCCGCTTGCGCATCCGCGCGGGCAGGATGCCGAGCTGATCCCGATATTTGGCGACGGTCCGGCGGGCGATCTGGATGCCCTGCTCCTGGAACAAATGGACGATCTGCTGGTCCGTCAGCGGCTTGGCCGGCTCCTCCTCCTGCACCATTTTCTGCAGCTTGGCGCGGATGGACCGGGCGCTGGCGTCCTCTCCCGACGCGGTGGTCAGCGCGCTCGAGAAGAAGAATTTCAGCGGGAGCACTCCCCGCGGAGTTTGGACGTACTTCTCGTTGGTCACCCGGCTCACCGTCGACTCGTGCATGCTGATCACCTCCGCGACTTCGCGGAGAGTGAGCGGCTTCAGGTATTCCACGCCCTTCTCGAAGAAGGCCCGCTGCCGGTCCACGATGAAGTTCATGACCTTGAGCATGGTCTGGCGGCGCTGCTCGATGGCCTGGATCATCCAGTTGGCGCTGTTGAGTTTGTTGGCAATGAACTCGCGGTTTTCCTGGGTCAGCTTTTTCTTGTCCCGGGCGATGTCCTGGTAGGACCGGCTCAGGCGCAGCCGAGGCACCCCGCTGTCGTTCAGGCTGACGTGATATTTCCCGTCCACCTTGTCGACGATGAGGTCCGGAATGATGTAGCCGTCGTTCCGGTTGGTGTGCTTGAGTCCCGGCTTGGGGTCGAAGCGGGAGAGCGTATCTCCCGCCGCCTGGACCTTGGAGGGCTCGACGCCGAAGCGCTTGGCCAATTCGTTCCAGCGGTGCGCGATCAGGTCGGCGAAGGCCTCGGACACGAGCCGGTAGGCCAGGGTCTCGGTGTCCCCCGCTTCGCGCAGCTGGAGCATGAGACATTCCTGCAGCGCGCGGGCGCCCACGCCGGGCGGGTCCAGTTTCTGGATCACCGCCAGCATCAGCTCCAGCTCCGGCATGGTGAAGTACGGGATGCCGGGGACATCTCCCCGCGGCTTGGGCACCGGCGCGTCGGCGCTCTTCGCCGCGGCGCGCTTTTCCTTGCCATCGGTGGGGGGTGGCGGCGTCTCGGGCAGCCCGATCCACATGGGCCCCGGCGCCAGCGCGTCCGCGGTCGCCGCCTCGGCGGAGAATTCGTCGTCGACCTCGTCGTCGGGGGCGGGAGTGCCCGCCTGGACGGCGTGGCTCTCCAGGAGAAGGTTGACCGAGTCGAGGATTTCCTCCAGCGGCGCGATCAGGTATCCCTCGTCGCTGATGTTGCCCAGGAACTCTTCGCTCAGGAGCTGCTGCCGGGGCGAGAGCTCCTGCATCTGAAGCTGCTCGCGCAGGTGGTCGATCAGGTCCTTGGTCTGGACCGAGACCGGCTCGACATACTCCTGCTCTTCGTACTGCTGCCGCATCCCCCCGGCGTCGAAGCCGTTGAGCAGGATTTCCTCCCAGTCGATTTCTTCCTCTTTTTCCTGTTTCTCCTTCTCTTTTTCCTTCTCCTTCTCGGCGGACTCCTTCCCCTCCTCCTCTTCCTCCGGCTCGAGGAGCTCCAGGAAGGGATTGACCAGCAGCTCCTGTTTCAGGTGCTGTTGCAGGTCCATCATGGGCATGTACAGCATGTCCATGGCCTGGTAGAGCCGTGGATTGATCCGCAGCTCCTGCCGGAGCCCGGTTTGCTGCGAAAGCCCGGTCTTCACGTGCCAGTCTCCATGCGGCTCCTCAAGCGGGCCGTCATCGTAGGCCCGAGGTAAAGCTCGGCAACCTGATCGTTGTACACCAGCTCCTGCACCGAACCGGCGGCCCGGACTTCGCCTTCGTACATGATGTAGGCCCGGTCCACGATTTCGAACATGTGCTCAACGCTGTGATCGGTGATGAGCACCCCGATGCCCCGGTGGCGAAGCCCGGCCACGATGGTCTGGATATCGTGGACGGCGATCGGATCCACTCCGGCGAACGGCTCGTCCAGCAGCATGAACTTCGGCTCGGTCACCAGGGCGCGGGTAATCTCGAGCCGACGCCGCTCCCCGCCGGAAAGCGAGTAGGCGTAGTTGGTGCGCAGGTGCTTGATCGACAGCTCGTCGAGCAGCCGCTCCAGCCGCTCGCGCCGCTCCGCCTTGGAGAGCGGCAGCGTTTCGAGGATGGCCATCACGTTCTGCTCCACCGTCATCCGGCGGAAGACCGATGGCTCCTGTGCAAGGTAACCGATGCCCGAACGCGCGCGGCGGTACATCGGCATGCCGGTCAGGTCTTTTCCGTCGAGCGTGATCGTGCCGGCGTCGGGCCGGATCAGACCGGTAATCAGGTAGAACGTGGTGGTCTTGCCCGCCCCATTGGGGCCCAGCAGGCCCACGATCTCGCCCTGGGCGACATCCACCGCCACGTCGTTCACCACGGCGCGCCGTTTGAACGACTTGCGGAGTCCGGACGCCGCCAGCAGGCTCCCCCGGGGGCCGTTGCCGGTCATGGCGCACCCGTGGGCCGGACCGGCCTGATGCCCGTAGTGTCCGGGCGAAGCGAGTCGACCCGGGCCACCTGGGGTTGCAACTGCATGCCGTCGACCTGCCCCACCATCTCGACCCGGTCCACCTTGATCGAATCGCCCAGCTGCATGGTGAGCGTGATTTTCATGGCCCGGGCGTAGTTGATCGTTGGCCTTCCGCCCGGAATGCCGCCGCCACCCATCCGGTAAAAGGAGGCGGCATTGCGTCGTGCCTCCAGCCGTTGCAATGACGACTTGGGCCCGGTGGCGGTGCTCCGCTGGACGAAACTCGCGACGATGCTGTCGCCGGCCAGATAGTCACGCTCGCCCTGGACTGAATCGGGCCGGAATCCGACCCATGCTTTGCGGAACGCCCTGAGCTCGCGCAGCTGCTCGTTGGGCGTATCCACCGCCAGCGAGTCGCCCCGGACTTCGTACTCGTCGGCCAGCGCCACGGGCCGCGGAGACTTTCCCCACGCCAGCGTCTGCACCACCTTGCGGGCCTCCAGCTTGAGCGCAATGGCCTCCGCCAGAAGGTCGAGGTCCCTGCTGGTGAGCTTGGCGCTGTCCCGGCCCACGATTCCGGTCAGCTCCCGGTTCTTGAGCCCGAGGTCGATGCGCTTGCTCTCCAGCGCGAAGCTGTCCACCGCGGCGCGCCGGATCGAGGCGTGCCCGATCAGCGATCCGGTGCTTCCCTTGCCGTTGTCGAGCTGCAATGAGTCTCCCCGGCCCCGCAGATCGCTGCGATCGATCGTCACCGTGCCGCCGGCCCACATCAGGTCCCTGCCCCGCATCCGGATCCGGTCTCCGACCACGACATACGGCTCCTCGGCGTGGCTGGCCGAGTCCTTGGCGGCGAGCGTGAGCTTGGGACGGCGCTCGGCGAACACTTCCTCCAGCTCGTTGACGCCCTTGATGCGCCGCCGATAGGTGGCCATGGGCCCCTCGAGCTTCGAGCCGTCCTCGGTGTTGAGGTACACCACGTTGCCGGTGGCGTCCCAGCGCTCGGTGTCCTTGTAGTAGGTGCCGAAATCCGAGGTGACCTTGGCGGTCTCGTCCTCGTACCGGAATTTGCCGATGAACTGGACCACCTGCCCGGAGTACGACGCGATGCTGTCGGACCAGATCCGGACCGGCTGCCCACGGCAGCTGAGCCGGACATTGCCGCCGGCAAAGTAGTTCTCGGTGGACGCGCCCAGGATCTTGTTCAGCACTCCCTGCCGGTCGACGTTATCGACCTGGAGCTGACAGCGCCGGTTCTGCGCGGCCAGCGGCCCAGCCAGGCACAGGCCGGCCAGCACGAGCCCCGCGCCGGAGCGTCTGGTCATTGCCCGGGCAGCAGGAAGCCCTTGCCCCTCTGCCGGCCCTTGGGCTGGCACACGTTGACGTTGGTGAAGTCGATGTCGGACTTCAGGCAGTTCCCGGTCAGCCGCCCCTTCTTCGAATCGTACACAAAGGTGGTATCGATGGTGACCTGATTGGCCATCTTGTCGTAGATCAGATGCTCGGTCTGGATCTTCTGTCCGTCGACGGTGGTCACGACGACATGGCCCCGGGCGTCGAGCTTGTTGGAGTAGATGACGTACAGCCCCCGATCGGCGGTCAGCGTGCTCTTCTGGTTGCCCTTTTCGTCGAGCAGCCGCGCGGTGAAGCGGCGCAGGTCCGTGGTCTGGGTGCGCTGGTAGATGAAGGCCGTATCCGCCTCGACGTAGCTCCGCAGCACGCCCTCGTTGGTGATCTTGGTGGACATCTTGAACATGATCTGATCGGCCGTGTCCGCCACGATGCTCTCCGTCGCGGGGCGGACGCCGTCCGGGGTGCATGCGGCAAGCAAGGAGGCCAGGAGAAGGCGGCTTATCCTCTTCATACCGCTCCCGCCCGCATCAAGTCGTGCAGATGCACGACGCCCACGACCTGGCCGCCATGGTCCACCACCGGCATCGCCATGATTCCGTGCCGCTCCATGAGGCCCACCACCGCTGCGGCGAGATCGCCGGCTTCACAGGTCTTGGGGCTCGCCGTCATTACACCTTCCACCGACAGTGCGAGAAAATCCGGATGTGCTTCGGCAAGCCGGGACAGATCACCCGCGGTGAGCACCCCGCGGAGCGTGGGGCCGTTGCCCACCATCGCCAGGCCGCGCCGATGCGCCAGCGCGACCACGGCATCGCGCATGGTGGCTGTCGGGGCGAGCAGGGTTCCCGGCGCCAGCATCACCTCGCTCACCCGGAGGAGCAGCTTCCGCCCCAGGCGGCCGCCGGGGTGCAACCGGGCAAAGTCATCCCGGGCAAATCCCTTTTCTTCCAGCAGTGCAACCGCCAGCGCATCCCCGAGCGCCAGCGCGACCGTTGTGCTCGCGGTGGGGGCCAGGTCGTGCGGACAGGCCTCTTCCCCCACGCCCGCGTCCAGCACGACGGTTGCCGCGCGGGCCAGGGTCGAGTCCAGGCCGCCGGTCAGCGCGATGATCGGAGTCGAGAGCCGCGCTAGTTCCGAGAGAAGCGCCACCAGCTCCTCCGTCTCGCCGCTCTTGCTGAGCACGATCGCCACGTCGCGCGGGCCGACCAGTCCCAGATCACCGTGCAGGCTGTCCACCGGGTGCAGCCACATCGCCGGCGTGCCCGTCGAGGTGAGCGTCGCGGCGATCTTGCGTGCGATCAGTCCGGACTTGCCGACCCCGGTCACGATCACCCGGCCGGTGCTGTTCCGGAGCAGGTCGACGGCGCGGGCAAAGGCGGGACCCAGGGCCTTTTCCACGGCACCGATGGCCTCCGCCTCCAGGCGAAGCACCCGGCGTCCCGCCGCGATCAAGCGGTCATCGGTCACGGCGAGTCGTCGCCCCGCTCGCGCAAGTAACCCGCTACCGCCCCCTCCCATTCGCCCCGGGCCCGGAGCAGCGCCTCGACGACCTCGCGAACCGCCCCGTGACCGCCCTCCGCTCGCGTGACCCACGCGCACAGGGCCTTGGCCTCGGGACACCCGTTGGCGACGGTGATCGCCAGCCCGGCTCGCTTGAGCACCGGGAGGTCGGCCAGGTCGTCTCCGACGAAGGCCAGGTCGGCCCAGGTCAGGCCCTTCGTGTTCAGGAGCGACTCCACCGCCGCCAGTTTCCGGGCGCCGCTGTCCTGGATCACCGTGTCGATCCCGAGCTCCCTGGCCCGCAGCGCGGTGGCTTCCGAATGCCGCCCGCTCACCCACGCGACCTCGATCCCGGTGTGGCGCAGAATCACCAGGCCCAGTCCGTCCGAGATGTCGAACCGTTTGAGCTCGACCCGCCGATCCTCGAGCGGCCCGATCCAGATCGCGTTGTCCGTGAGCACGCCGTCCACGTCGAGCCCGAGCAACCTGACCCGGCGGGCCACCTCCGGCGTGATCACGCCTGCTCACGTGCCGCGTGCCACACCCGGAGCGTCCGCACCAGCAGCGGTTCGAGCTGGTCCAGCGGCCACTGGGTGTCGGCGTCGCTCGGTGCCCGGGCCGGGTCCGGGTGGGTCTCCAGGAAGAAGCCGTCCACCCCGGCCGCCGCGGCCGCCGCGAGCAGCGCCGGAATGTGCTGCCGGCTTCCCCCGCTCGATCCGTCGGCGCCCTGGCCGGGCTGCTGCACCGAGTGTGTCGCGTCGAAGATCACCGGCGCACCGGTGGCTTCGCGCAGCCGGGCCACGCTGCGGAAGTCCACGACCAGGTCGCCGTAACCGAAAAAAGTTCCGCGCTCGGTGACCGCGACCTCGGTGGAGCCGCCTTCACGCACCTTTTCGAGCGCCCCCCGCATTCCTTCCGGGTGCATCCACTGGCCTTTCTTCACGTTCACCGGTCGGCCGGTGCGACCGCAGGCCACCAGCAAATCGGTCTGACGGCAGAGAAAGGCCGGCACCTGCAGCACGTCGGCCACCTGGGCGGCCGCCGCCGCCTGCCCCGCCTCGTGCACATCGGTGAGCACCGGCAGGCCCGACTCCTTCCGTGCCCGGGACAGAATCTCGAGACCGCGCTCGAGCCCCGGACCGCGCGCCGCCCCGAGGCGGGAACGATTGGCCTTGTCGTAGCTGGCCTTGAAGCACACCCGGAGGCCGAGCCGCTGACCGATCTGCGCCAGCCGTTCCGCGACCCGTTGGACCAGGTCTCCCGCTTCCACCACGCAGGGCCCGGCCAGGAGGAACGGCGCAGGGGCAAAGCGCCAGCCGCTCACTTCGACGATTCGATCAGCTCCTGCACCGCCCGGGTCCGGCCCGCCAGTTGATCGGAGTGCTGCCGGGCCGCTCCGATGAACGAGGCGAAGAGCGGATGGGGACGGGTTGGGCGCGACTTGAGCTCGGGGTGGAACTGACAGCCGAGATACCAGGGATGGCGGGGCAGTTCGATGATCTCGACCAGCCCGCCGTCGGGTGACAGCCCCGAGAACCGCAGGCCGTACTCGGCCAGCACCTCCCGGTAGTCGTTGCTGACCTCCCAGCGGTGCCGGTGGCG
>JANNGX010000328.1:0-3466 GCA_031404115.1 Gemmatimonadales bacterium
CGCGGGATCTCGCCATCGAGCGGGTGTCCCTGCCCGCCAGCGCACTCGCCGGAGCCGGTGTCCTCGCCGAGGTGGTGCTTCGAGTCCGGGGATTGAGCGGACAGCAGGTGACGGTGACGGCCGAGGACGAGGGCCGGGTGGTGGTCCAGCGGGACGTGCCGCTGCCCGACGCGGGCGACGTCACGGTCGCGCGGCTCTCGCTCCCGCCGCTTCCGCCCGGCTCGCGGCGGCTCACCTTCCGGGTGCGGCCCGCCCCCGAGGAAATCGTCACCGAGAACAATGAGCTCCGGACCGTGCTCCGGGTGCGCCCCGGCCCGGAGCGCGTGCTCTACATCGAAGGAGAACCGCGGCCCGAGTTCGCGTTCCTGCGTCGCGCCGTCGCGGCAGATAGTGCGCTTCAGGTGGTGGCATTGCTGCAAAGTGCCAAGGGGAAGTTTCTCCGCCTCGGGGTCCGGGACAGCGTCGAGCTCGCGGGCGGGTTCCCCACCCGGCGCGAGGATCTGTTCCGCTACCGAGGCCTGATCCTCGGCACCATGCCGGCGTCGTTCTTCACGGGAGACCAGTTGCGCATGCTGGCGGACTTCGTGAGCCGACGCGGTGGAGGACTGATTGTGCTGGGCGGACGGGGGTCGCTCGCCGAAGGGGGATTTGCCGGCACTCCACTGGCGGAGGTGCTGCCGGTCGGACTCGACGCGGTGTCGACGGTGGGCGCAACCGCTCCGGCCACCGAGCTCACGATCAGAGTGACGCCGCCTGGGCTGGTGCATCCGGCCCTGCAACTCGGGGCTACCGAAACTGCCGGCATGCGGTGGGACTCGCTGCCGCCGCTCACCTCGGTGAACCATTTCGGGTCGCTCAAGCCCGGCGCCACTACCTTGCTGGCCGGCCGGGCGGCCGGCGGGGCCCCGGAGGTGCCGGTCCTGGCGGTGCAGCGCTTTGGGAAGGGAACCGTGGCGCTGTTCGGCGTGCAGGATACCTGGCTCTGGCAGATGCACGCCAACATTCCGCTGGAAGACCAGACTCACGAGATGCTCTGGAAGCAACTCATCCGGTGGTCGCTCGCCGGCGTACCGGACCGGGTGGAAATCGTCGCGTCGCCAAGCCGGGTCGGCCCCGGGGAACCGGTGGTCCTGCATGCGAGGGTCTCCGACGAGGCGTACCTCGAGTCCAACGATGCCGTCGTCACCGCCCGGGTCACCTCCCCAACCGGGCGGGCGTTCGACGTGCCCCTCACCTGGACGCTCAAGGAAGACGGGGCCTACCAGGGCCGGTTCGTCACCGAAGAGGAGGGGATGTATCAGGTGGAAGCCGAAGCCCGCGTTGGCGCCGACACCCTGCGCGCGGCTCCCGCCGCGCTGCTGGCGGATAATCACGGCGCCGACGTGGAGCAGGCCGAGCTCCGCTCGCCGCTGCTCCGGCGCATCTCCGCGGAAACCGGCGGCCGCTACTATCCACTGGCGGATGCCGGCCGGCTCATCGAGGACGTCGAGTTCACCGAGAGCGGGGTGACGGTTCGCGAATCGCGCGATCTGTGGGACATGCCGGCCGTATTCTTCCTGCTGCTGGCGCTGCTTGGCGCCGAATGGGGCTACCGCCGCCGCCGGGGGCTGGCATGAGCGCGCTTGGGCTCGCCCTGATGCTCGCCGCGTCGGCGCCGCCTTCCCGGGAACCGGCCGAGGGGAGCACCCACGTGCTGCTGGTGACCGGACTCTCGGGCGAACCCCGGTTTGCCGCCGCGTTTCATGCCGCGGCCGCCTCGATTTACGACGCCGCCAAATCGCGCTGGGTCCGTTCCGACTCGAGTCTGGTCTATCTGGCGGAGAATCCGGCGCTGGACCCCGCCCGCATCACGGCCCGCGTCACGCGGGATGGCATCGCCTCGGCGGTCGCTACGATGGGAGCCCGCTCCGCTCCCGGCGACGTCGTGCTGATCGTGCTGATCGGCCACGGCAGTGGTCAGGGCACCGATTCGCGGCTCAATCTCCCGGGGCCCGACGCCACGGCCGGCGATTTCGCGACGTGGCTGGCTCCGCTCTCGGGGAGGATCGTCGTGCTGGTGAACGCGTCGAGCGGCAGCGGAGATTTCGTGCCGGCGCTGTCGGCCCGCGACCGGGTGGTGATCACCGCCACCAAGAGCGCCATGGAGCGCAACGAAACCACTTTTGGCGGGCATTTTGCCAAGGCGCTCGTGTCGGAATCAGCCGATGCCGACCGGGATGGGCGGGTGACACTGCTCGAGGCATTCGACTTCGCGCGACGGGCAGTCGCCCGTGGCTATGAGGCGAAGAACCTCCTCGCCACCGAGCATTCCCTCCTGGACGACGATGGTGACGGCAAGGGCACCCCCGCCCCCGGAGCCGCGCAGGGAGACGGCGCGCTGGCACGGACGGTGGCGTTCGGAACCGCGCCTCTGCCCACCGATCCGCGCGTTGCCGCCCTGGTGGCGGAGCGACGGGCGCTCGAGGGACAGGTGGATGCGCTCCGCCGCCGGAAAGCGACGATGGATTCCACCGCCTATGAGCGGGAGCTGGAGCGGCTGCTGGTGGAGATCGCGACGCGGTCGGCCGCCATTCGGGCGGCCACGGGGCCGAAACCATGACCCGCGCTGTTGCATTGGCCCCGCTGCTTCTGCTGCTCAGCCTCCTCGCGGGCACCGCGCGGCAGGACGACGGGCTCGCCGCTCGCCGCCGGGTGAGAGCCCTCGCCGAAGCGGGCCGCCTGGCCGAGGCGGAAGAGGCGGCCCGCCGTGGTGGCGCGGCGATGCTGGTTCCGCTCGGCGAGGTGCTCGCTCTTACCGGCCGGCTCGCCACCGCCGATTCGATCTTCCGGCTCGCCGTGGAGCGCGGCCTTCCCGACCGCCGGGGTGCCGAGGCATCCCGCGCCGAATGGGCGGGTCGTCGCGGCAACGCGGCGGGGGCGCGGCGACTGGCCCGGGGACTCGCGGCAGCATACGAGCTGGATGGCGCGCGCTGGCCCGCGGAAGACCGGGTCGCGGCGGGACGGGCCTACGCGGTGCTGGGGCGTGACAACGCCCAATCACTACGGGCCGCCCTCCGCGCGTTCGATGCCGCTATCGCCGCCGATTCCGGTCTGATCGAACCGCGGATTCGTCTCGGAGATCTGTTCCTCGGCAAGTACAATGCGCCGGACGCTCGGGCCAGTTATGCCGAGGCGTTGAGGCTCGGGCCAGGCCATCCCCGCGCACTACTGGGCACGGCGCGGGTGCTGGCGTTCCAGGGCAGCCCCGAGGCAACCAATGGGGTGCGCGCCAGCTTGGCGGCCAATCCGGCGCTCGCTCCGGCGCAGGCGCTCCTGGCGCAACTGCACCTCGACGCGGAGCAATACGACTCCGCCGCGGCCGCCGCGGGGCGCGCGCTGGCGGCGGACTCGTCCGCCACCGAGGGCTGGGCCATGCTGGGCGCCACAGTGTGGCTGGAGGACGATTCGGCCGGCTTTGCGCGCGCCA
>JANNGX010000329.1:0-5709 GCA_031404115.1 Gemmatimonadales bacterium
TCACAAATCTACGCCACCTTGCGGTTTCAGATGAGGTCGACTCCCCCAGGTCCGTTCAGGATCGCGTAATTCGGGTGGTGCCTCCAACAACGTGCGGTGTGTCGTGCAGGATGCTGCGCCGCCTCGGAGTTGGGCGGTGCATGATTGTTGTGCGGCCCCTGGCGGCGATACTCCTCGAGGTGTTCAGCTAAGTACTGGTGGACCGCCGCGTTCCGCCGCGAAGATGCCACGCATCTCCGGGCTCTCGAAACGGCGGCCATTTGTTACAACCGAGCCGAGCAGTCCCGCATCGATTCTGCCGATATGTACTCCGGACCTTGTCTACCCGGAGGGCGCATGGCAGACCGGAGAGGGAAGCGGCTCGGCACCATCAGCATCGCGGGGCTTTGCCTTGGGCTGGGGTGTGGCTTCGAACCGCTCGGCGCCTCGACCTGGGCCCCCCCGGCCACCTACGAGACCTGGTGGCAGCGCACCCAGGAGTGCAGCGGCAGAACCGGGGATTTCAGTGCAGTGAAGTGGTTCGTAGTGCGGGGCAAGACGTTCGAGTGTCCGAGCGGCACCTGCGTTGCGCGCTGGGAGCCCGGACAGCGCATCTACATTGCAAGCGACTATGTAAATCACGAACTGGTCGTGCGTCACGAGATGCTGCACGCGCTGCTCGACCGTCCCGGGCATCCCAACCCGCCGTTCGCGGCCGGCTGTCAACTCACCTGGGAATCGTGGCCCGGTGCCAACCCCTCCCTGAACCTTGGGCTCCTGATCGACTAGCCTCGCGAGCCCCTCGGTCCCGGCTGGGGCCGTCCGCGTTGACCCAACCCGCACAACTCCGATAGATTCAAGGGCTTGGCCCCCGTAGCTCAGGTGGATAGAGCGGCGGTTTCCTAAACCGTAGGCCGGGCGTTCGAGTCGCCCCGGGGGCACTCGACCCCGAACCCCGAACAAGGACCCAGATGGCTTCGACCGCGCAGTCCACCGTCACCGCCCCCAAGCCCGCGCCGGCCGCCGACGGCCAGCCCGCGATGATGGCGTGGTTCGACAAGAACCGGAAGCTGGTCACCTATGGCGCCGGGGCCATCGCGGTCCTGGCCATCGGCGGCTGGCTTTTCCTCGAGACCGGCAAGCGGAAGGAGCTGGCCGCGTTTGAGGCGCTCGACCGTGCCCGCTCGGCCTTCGAGGCGGGCAATCTTCCGGTCGCCTCGACCGAATTTCAACGGGTGGCCCAATCCTTCAGCGGCACCGAGTCCGGTTACGCCGCCGAGCTGGCGGTCAATGAGGTTCGCCTGGCCTCGGGGCAGGTTCAGATCGCCGCCGACGAGCTCAAGAAGTTCGCCGAAAAGAACCCTCCCGCCTTCTACGCGTCCGGGGCCTGGAGCATGAGGGGCGGGGCGCTCGAGAACCTCAAGAAGTACGACGAGGCCGCCCCGTCGTACGCCAAAGCCGCCGACCTGGCCCAGGAGGACTACCGGAAGGTCGACGCACTGTTGGGTCAGGCTCGCTCGCTCCGGCTGGCCGGCAAGCAGAAGGAAGCCACCGACGTGCTTCGGGGAATCGTCAGCAAGTTTGGACGAGAAATCCCCGGCGTGGCCGAGGCGGAGGTCCGTTTGGCGGAGTGGACCAAGGGAACGCTGTAACAGCACTCTCTTGAAGCAGAGACCGGGGACAGGAGGCCCGGATTGTTCGGGCCCCTTTTTCTTGGGGCGATCATAAGTGCGTATAAGATGTATTATGTTAAGTACGAGAGTGGATAAGTGTTGATGCATCCAGTCGTACTACCATAACTGCTTGATATGACATTGTTTACGAATGTGTGAAAACCTGGTCCCGATTGGGCCAGGTGCCTTCAAAAACCAGTCTCCCCTCCCCGGACAGCCAAGGTTCATGGGCCGAGCCGCCCGCGATCTGGCCCGCAACCGAGTAGACATTCCCACCCCAGGATGCGATCCGGACCGGCAGGCCGTCCAGCCCCCGGCTGGCCAGGGCAAACGCAGCCCCAACCGTCCCGGTGCCGCACGCCAGGGTTTCGTCTTCCACGCCTCGTTCGTAGGTCCGCAGCCCCCATCCGGCAGCCCCGCTTCGAGCGTCCGGCCCGACGAAGTTCACGTTGACGCCGCTTGGGGCGAACGCGAGATGGTGCCGGAGTTCCCGGCCCCGCGCCACCACGTCCACCCCCGCCAGGTGCTCCACCAGGATCACCAGGTGGGGCACACCGACCGTACAGCGGGCCATCCAACACTCCCCGGCCAGGAGGGGCACGTCGACTGGTTCGGGAAGCCGGAAATCGGGCATGAGTAGTTCCGCCTCCCAGGCCGGCCCCACGCACCGGGTCCGCAGCATCCCGGTATCGGTGTGCAGCAGCATTCCCGCCCCCGGGGCCAGCCCCAGTCTGGCCGCGAGCCGGGTGGTACAAAGCGCCGCGTTGCCGCACATGCCCGCCCGCGAGCCATCGGCATTGAAGTAGACCATCCGGACCCCGTCGGAGCCCTCCGGAGTGGCCACCACCAGTCCATCGCCCCCTACCCCGGTTCGGCGGTCGCAGATCGCGGCAATGTCGGCCGCGGACCAGTCGGAGGCGGAAGACGAGCGGCCGTCCAGAAACACGAAGTCGTTTCCTGAGCCGGTCATCTTGTAGAACGTGAGGCTCACAGGCGTCCGAACAGGCTGGCGAATCTGAGCCACCAGACAATCCAGACACCTTCCCGGACGATTGCCTTGCTCATCTTGCTGCTGCCCTCGACCCGGTCGGTGAACACGATGGACACTTCCTGAAGCCGGAACTTCTTCTTCCAGGCCCGGTAGTTCATTTCGATCTGGAAGGCATATCCGTTGGAGCGGACCTGCTCCAGCGGGATGGCCTCCAGAACCTCGCGCCGAAAGCACTTGAACCCCGCGGTGGCATCGGTGAGCGGCATGCCGGTAATCCAGCGGGCGTACAGGTTGGCCCCGTAGGACAGGAGCAGCCGCGACATCGGCCAGTTGATGACGTTGACGCCGGTCTTGTACCGCGAGCCCACTACCAGATCGGCGTCCCGGGCGGCCGCGATAAGGTCGATCAGGAATTTGGGGTCGTGCGAAAAATCGGAGTCCATCTCGAACAGGAGGTCGTAGCCCCGGTGCAGCCCCCAGGCAAAACCCTCGAGGTAGGCCCGCCCCAACCCTTCCTTGTTGGTCCGGTGCAGCACGTGCACCCGCGGATTCACTCCCGCCAGATCATTTGCGAGGCGGCCGGTTCCGTCGGGCGAGTTGTCGTCCACGACGAGAATCTCGAGCCGCGGATCCTGCGCCAGGATCGAGGGAACGATCCGCGGCAGGTTCTGGCTCTCGTTATACGTGGGCAGAATGACCAGAAACCGCTCAGGCATTGGCGGGGCGTTTCCTTCGGAACAGCGGAACCAGGAAGAGACCGGCGACGAGGACCAGGGAGACCAGGGTGATCAGGCGGCCCCGCTGGTATTCGGGAGAGCGGAACTCGAAAGTGACTTCCCTGGCGCCCGGCGGAATGGTGACCGACAGCAGGGTGTGCTGGGCCCGCAGCACCGGGACCTCGGCGCCGTCCACCGCGGCGCGCCAATCCTTGTAGTAGTTTTCCGCGACGACCAGATACAGCGGCCGTTCGTCCCGGCCCTGAATCCCGATGCGCATCTTGCCCGCTTCCCAGGCTGCGACGCTGGCCGTGGCGGTGGCCGGCGCGGGCAGCTGGGAGCCGAAAGCCACCGGCGAGACCGGTGCGCCTATGGGGTAGATCGCCACCGACAATACCGGAAACCGCGCGTTGGACACGATCTCCGCCACCTGCTCCGCGGGAGCCGTGAGCGCCGCGGACATCAGGCGGACGTACGGCGGAATCGTGTCGGCCTCATAGAGGATGACAGGTCGGCCGGTCGTGGATGTAACCGGCCCCAGGACCTCGTGGAAGCCGGGAAGCTTTTGTGCCTCCCGCAACACGACGAAGCGCGTGCCGAACAATTGCAGCAACCCGACGTTGACCTGGCTGGACCAGACGTTCTTCCCGCCCATCACTTCGTCGAACGTTCGAAGCTCCTGTCCGTGATATCCCAGGAGCTGGGGGATGTCCCGGCCCATGAGCCACGAGCCCTGGTAGACCCCGAGGGCACCCTCCAGATCTCCTCCCTTCGGATCCCAGACTCGGTACGGCAACGGAGTCTTCCGGATCGTCGTCGTGACCCGGTCGTCTCCAAAGAGCGTCTTCGCGTTGCCCTGGAAGACGAAAAACTTCCGGTCGAGGCTCCAGAGATCTGCTGTCACCACTACGAAGAGCGCCGCCACCGCCACCGTGCCTGTGAGGCGCGCGGTGCGTATAGCGTAGAGCACCGCTCCCCCCGCCGCGGCCACCAGGAAGAGCCGCAGTGCCCCGGCATGGAGCTCCGGGGCGGCCTGCACAGCCCGCTGTACCGCCTCGGGGGCCGAAAGCGCCATGGCGATGCCATCCAGCCCACCGACGGCGCCCAGCAGTCCGAAGAGCGCGAAGAACCCCGCCCCGATCAGGATGCGGCGCGCGGGCACCTCGCCCCGGAGTATCCGGTCCACCCCGAAACCGGCGAAGACCGACACGACCAGTGCCGGAAGGAAAAATGCCATGCCCGCGGCGCGGACCTTCTTCATCAGCGGCATCAGCTCGTACCACACCCGGTAGAACGGAGTGTGTCCTCCGAAGGCCACCAGGAGAAAAAGCAGGCCGATGCCGCCGAGCGCCAGGCGCTCGCGGCGCCGGTTTGGTCCGCCGAGGCCGCAGGCGGCCAGGTTGATCACCAGCACGCCGAGGTATTCGGTGTGGCTCTTGAAGAAATTGGTGCCCGAATAGGCCTGGTTGACGCCGTTCAGCTCGGGCAGGAACGTCGTGAAGAGCTCGGCCGTGGGCATCGCAAAGCTGGTGGCGTATTCCCATCCCCCGCTGGGTCCTCCCTCCCCGCGCGGAGAAAACGGGATGTAGGCGTAGAACGGGAGGAGCTGGATCGCGTAGAGTCCGAATCCGAGCGCTACCATCGCCGCGCTGACTCCAAGGGCTCGCCAGCGCTCGCCCCCCTTCGGCCCGGCGGGATCCCAGAATACCAGGTACAGAGTCCACAGGCCCGCCGCCACCAGGAGGTAGTATCCGGTTTGCGGGTGACCGTGCAGCGCCAGGCCGGTCGACAGTGCGGCGGCCGCATAGCCGGTGAGCTTTCGTTCGCGGATTCCGCGCAGCAGGCCCAGGAACAGGAACGGCGCCATGGCGGAGACGAACAGCTTGCCGTCGTGGCCGGGGCTGATCTGTGACGCCACGATGCCGGACAGCTCGTACGCCAGCCCTCCGGTCACTGCCGCGGTCCAGGAGGAGCCCAGCCCGCGCAGGAACGCGTACATCGCGAGGCCCGCGATGACGAGGTGGCCTCCGAACGTCAGATTGGTCGCAAGATCCAGCGGGAGAAAATACCGGAGCCACGCGGTCGGATAGAAAATATCGCCATGCATTCCCGCGACGTACGGCATCCCGCCGAAAATGAAGGGATTCCATAGCGGAATCGCGTGATGTTCCCGCCAGTACTCCGCGCCGAATTTCCGGAAAGCCCAGCCGGCGAGGTAGTAGTCGTCCCCCGCCAGCACTTGCCCCTGAAACACCGGCCAGCACAGCGTCAGGGCCGCCGCGATGAAAATGACGGCCGCGAGGAGACCCGCGCGCCGGGGTGTCCATGAAGCGATCGACGAAGTCACCAG
>JANNGX010000330.1:0-15222 GCA_031404115.1 Gemmatimonadales bacterium
TCTGCTGATACAGCGCGAAGTCTTCGGACGGCGTGGAGAGCTCACCCATCGTCACGTTCGCATCGCCGGCCACGCGGCGGAGCGTCGGCAGCATCTGGCCGGTGAGCGCGGGATCGTTGTAGGTCACCGGATTGTTGCCGGTGCCGAAGTCCACGGTGGCCGTTGCACCGGCGCTCTGCGCGATGAATTCCGCGGTGCGGCGGATCCGCTCCTTGATGTCCGTTCTCATTTTCTCGTCGAAGGTCCGTACCGTCCCCTCCAACACGACGCTATCGGGGATGATGTTGCCCCGGTTGCCGCCGGTGATCTTTCCCACGGTGATGATCGCCGGCTGATTCGTCACATTGATCTGCCGGCTGGCGATGGTCTGCAGCCCCAGCACCACCTGGGACGACACCACGATCGGATCGACCCCGCCCCATGGCTGGGCTCCGTGGGTCTGCCGGCCCTTGACGACGATGAAGAGCTGGTCCGACGCCGCCATCGCGGGGCCGGAACGGTACGTGATGCCGCCGACCGGTCCAGGCCACACGTGCAACCCGAAGATCGCGCCCGGGGCGGGATTCTCCAGCGCGCCCTCCTCGATCATCAGGCCCGCCCCTCCCCGCTCGCCCCGGGGTACCCCTTCCTCGGCGGGCTGAAAAATGAACTTCACGGTGCCGGGAATGTCTCCCTTCATCCCGGCCAGGACTTCGGCCACGCCCATCAGAATGGCGACGTGGTTGTCGTGGCCGCAGGCATGCATCACCCCCACCTGCTGCCCGCCGAATTCGGTCCGCGCGGTGGACTTGAACGGCAGGTCGACCAGTTCGGTGACCGGCAGCCCATCCATGTCGGCGCGCAGCGCCACGACCGGGCCGGGCTTGCCGCCGCGCAGCACGCCCACGACGCCATGATGGGCCACGCCGGTGCGGACCTCGAGGCCCAGGCGGGTCAGGTGGTCCGCGACCAGCTTGGCAGTCCGCACCTCGCGGTTGGACAGCTCGGGATGCTGGTGAATGTCCCGCCGCCAGGCGACCACGCTCGACAGAACCCGCTCGCTGCGGGCGTCGATCTGGCGCGCCAGGGGTTGCTGCGCCGCGAGGCCAGTGGCGCCGGTGAGGACGGTGAGAACGGCGAGGACAGTGGTCTGTCGCTGGATCATTGGTTCCCTTTCAGGGGAGCGGTACCGACGCGGATAAGCTCGAAGTTTCGAAGACCGCGGTTGTTGAGCGCGAGGCCGTTTACCCGATCGCCGGTTCGGAGAACGGTGATGCGGGTCCCGTACGCGCTGAAGGTGTCCCGGCCGGTTGCGCGGAGGGGGATTTCACCGCCGAGGCCGGCATAAAGAAACAGGGAATCACTCCGCACCGCGAGGCGCCAGTCGGCCAGCAGTTCGTCGCTGTGATACACCCCGGCGAGCCCCCCGAGTTCCCCCGGGGACGGGGAACCCGACGGCCGCGGATCGACCGCCGGCCGAGCCGGGGCGGCCCGGGCGCTCGCGCCGAGATTGAGCACCCGGTCGGCCACCGCACTCGCGAGAGTCGCCGGGGCGCTGCTCGACAGATTGCAGAGCGTGAAAATCGTCACCTTCCGGTCGGGAAACCGGCTGAGTTGCGCGCGAAACCCGGCCCACGCCCCACCATGGGATACCTGGCGGAGCCCACGGTAGGTGTCGATCCGGAGCCCCAGGGCGTAGTCGATCGACCTCCCGTCGTTGAGCACACCCGGCGTCTGCAGCTCTTTCAGCGCCGCCGGTCCGCCCACCGCACCGCTCATGAAATTCCCGTCCCACTTCACCAGGTCTTCCACCGTCGTGTTCACGGCGCCGTCGCCGGTCTGCTCCCAGTTGGCCATGGCGAGGACGAAGCCGCCCCCGTCGCCGTCGGCGTAGGATCCCGCCTTGCCGGGCACGATCATGTCATGCCGGTTCACGAACTGGGTGTGCGTCATGCCGAGCGGGCCGAAGATGCGCCGGGCCGCAAAGTCCCGCAAGGATTCCCCGCCAGCCCGCTTCACGAGGACCGACAGCAGGAAGAACCCGCTGTTGCTGTAAAGGTATTCCGCCCCGGGGACGAAGTTGGTGCCCCGCTGCCGGACGATCGCATCCAGCGCATCCTGATCGGTGGTCACGGCTTGGTCGGAGATCCCGCTCCAGCCGAGGATGTCGATGTAGTCCCGCAGTCCGCTGGTATGGTGGAGGAGATGGCGAACCGTGATGGGACGCGCGTAGCGGGGAAGCTCGGGAATGAATCGCTGGATCTCGTCATCCAGCGACAGCATCCCGTCCTGCGCCAGCAACACCACGCTGAGTGCGGTGAATTGCTTGGACACCGAGCCGATGTCGAACACGGTGGACGGGGTGATCGGTACCCCCAGCTCCACGCTGGCCAGTCCGTAGCCCTTGCTGTAGACCGTCGACCCGTCCCGGGCGATCCCCAGGGCGCACCCGGGGGACCCCGGCATGGTGAACCGGCGGAACACCGAGTCGATACCTGCGGCCAGCGCCGGGGAGAGTGGGTCCGACTGTGCCGGGAGGCGGGCGACCCCGCCGGCGAGCCAGGCGAGCGCCAACGCGATGGCGTACCGGTCAGGCATGGAGCGATCCTGGAAAGCGGTGTTGTGCGGGGAGCGGGACGCGCCGTACTATAATCCGGCATCATACCGTCTCGCTCCCCGAGGAACCAGACCCATGCCCGTATTCCGAAACCGGCTGCTGCCGGTCCTGCTGGTCGTTCTGCCGGCCGTGCTCCCCGCCCAGACCCCGCGCGCGATCGCCGTGAGCGATTTGACCGCGCTCAAGACGGTGGGCCCGCCACGAATCAGCCCGGACGGCAAGCAGGTGGCGTACACCCTCTCGACCGCCGATCCCAAGAAAGACAAGAACAGCACCCGGATCTGGGTGTCGGCGGTGGCGGGCGGCGCCGCCATCCCGATGACCGGCGCCGGCCTGGCCGGTTCGAACCCCAAGTGGAGCCCGAACGGGAAATATCTGGGATTCACCGCGGCGCGAAACGGCGGTGAAACCCAGGTCTGGACGCTCAACCGGATGGGTGGCGAGGCGGAGCAGCTCACCGAGGTCAAGCAGGGTGTCGAAGACTTCGACTGGTCGCCGGACGGATCGCGGGTGCTGCTGCGAGTGAGAGATCCGAAGCCGGAGCGTCCCAGGGGCGACAGCACCAAGCCGGACACCCCGGAGCCGGTGGTGATCGACCGCCTCCAGTTCAAACGCGACGACACCGGTTACCTCGATCGCCGCAGGATCCATCTCTACGTCCTCGACGTCGCCACGAAGACGCTGACCCAGATCACCTCGGGAGACTTCGAGGAGTCGGACCCCTCGTGGTCGCCCGACGGGAAGCTGGTGGCCTTCACCAGCAACCGCTCCGAGGAGCCCGACAACAACCGCAACACCGACCTCTGGATCGTCGCCGCGGACAACACCGACAAAGGCCAGACCCTCCGCCGCCTCACCACGAACCCGGGATCGGACGACTCGCCGGCCTGGAGCGCCGACGGGAGGAGCCTCGCCTATGTGACGGTGATCGACGTGCCGGCGATGTGGTATGCCACCCAGTACCTCGCGGTCATCCCGGCGGCCGGCGGCACGCCCGCGCTGCCCACCCGGTCGCTGGACCGGAATGTCTCCTCGCCGGAGTATTCGCCCGATGGCAAGGACATCTACTTCCTGCTCGAGGATAGCGGCGAATCCCATCTGGCCCGGATCCCCGCGGCCGGCGGCCCCGTGACCCGCGTGGTCGGCGGATTGCGGAGCGTGAGCGCGTTCGATATGGCGCCCGACGGCAGGATCGCGGCCAGGATCGCGGAGACCAGCTTTCCCGGCGAGTTGTTCACGCTGGGCGCGGCGTCAGCGCCGGCGCGGCTCACCCACGCGAACGACTCGCTGCTGGCGACCCTGCGGCTCGCCCGGGTGGAGAATATCCACGTCACGAGCCGGGACGGGACCGAGATCGAGGGGTTCATGTACTACCCGGTCGGACATGACCGCTCGCTCCGCTACCCCACCCTGCTCCGAATCCACGGAGGGCCGGTGGCCCAGTTCGAGGCGGCCTTCAACTTCGAGGCCCAGCTCTTTGCCGCCAACGGCTACGCAGTGGTGACGGTCAATCCCAGGGGATCCTCGGGCTACGGCCAGGCCTTTTCGCAGGCCATTTTTGCCGATTGGGGCAACAAGGACTTCGAGGACGTCATGGCAGGGGTGGACTACGCCATCGCCCAGGGCGTCGCCGACTCGTCCCGGCTGGGCGTCGGCGGGTGGTCGTACGGGGGCATCCTCACCAATTACGTCATCACCAAGAGCACCCGGTTCAAGGGCGCCATCAGCGGCGCGAGCGAAGCGCACATCATCAGCAACTACGGGCACGACCACTACCAGCTCGAGTACGAACAGGAGCTGGGGCTGCCCTGGGAAAACCGCGCCGCCTACGAAAAACTCTCTTCGTTCAATGACGTCCAGAAGATCGTCACGCCGACGCTCTGGATGGGCGGAGCGGAAGACTGGAATGTGCCGATCCTCAACTCGGAGCAGATGTACCAGGCCATGAGGCGCCTGGGCCGGCAGACCCAGCTGGTGGTATATCCCGGTGAGCACCACGGCCTGGCGCGGCTCAGTTTTCAGCGCGACCGGCTGGAGCGGTACCTGGCCTGGTACGGCAGGTACGTCAAGGGTGTTGTGCCCTAGGCTCCGGGCAGGATCATGCGAAACGACGCGCCGGGATTGTTCCCCACGTAGTCCAGTACGCCGCCGTGCGAGAGCGCCACTGCCCGCGCGATCGGCAGCCCGAGGCCGGACTCTTCCGAAGCGGAGCGGGGACGGTTGGAGCGGTAGAAGCGCTGGAAGACACCCGAGATCTCATCCTGCTTGAGACCGGGACCGCTATCGGTCACCTCGATACAGCGGGTGTCGCCGTCGGTGAGCCGGACCCGCACAGCGCCGCCGCGGGGAGACGCCATGATGGCGTGCTCGACCAGGCACTCGACGGCGCGGAGCAGCAGATCGCCGTCCCCGCTGACCATTCCGGCGGTGCCCGACCGGTCGAGGGCCACACCGCGTCCCCCCGCCAGGGCCGTTTTTCTCCCCACGGCCCGCGTCGCTATCTCATCCAGATCGACCGGCACCCGCTTCACCCCCACCACCCCACCCTCGACCCGGGTGAGCGTGAGCATATCGTCGGCGAGGCGGGCCAGCCGCAACACCTCGTCGAGGCAGCGCCGGAGCACTTCCTCGTAGTCCGGCAGGGTTCGGGGGCGGGAGAGCGCCAGCTCGAGCTCACCGCGGAGGACGGTGAGCGGTGCGCGCAGTTCGTGGCTCGCATCCGAGGTAAACCGCCGGGTGCCCGTCACCGCCCGCTCGATCCGCTCGAGCAGCGCGTTGAACACCACGGCCATGCGGTTGAATTCGGTCAGGTCCCCCGGGGCCGTGACCCGGCGGCCCAACTCGTTCACTCCGATCGCCTCGGCCTGGGACGTGATGGCCAGCGCCGGCTCCAGGGCGTGCCCCGCAATCTTCCAGGCGACGAGCCAGGCCAGCGCGGTGCACACCAGCCCGACGATGGCCATGCGCTTGACGAACCAGATCAGGGTGTGCCGCATCGGCTCCAGGGACACCGCGACCTGGAGCAGCCGATCCTGATACGCCGGGCTGAGCCGCGCCAGGGGGTAGATGATGGTCCGGATACTCTGCCCGCTCCACGGCATAGTCGCGCGACCGATCGAGCCCGTCCGTGCCGCCTCGAGTGCCTTGACCGGCACCGGCAGCGTCCCGGACAGGTTGCCGCTCCGCACCCCCGGCTTGCCCTCGAGCGTGAGCACCTGGCCCCAGGGAAACAGCGCCCCGCCGCCTTCGCGATCCGTGGGCGTGAGGCCTTGCGCAGGAAACCGGAACTCGTTGCCGGAGACGCCGGCCTCGGCCTCGATTTCGGCGCTCTGGATCAGCGACGCGTCGACCGACGAGAGCAGATTGGTGCGAAGCAGGAAGGTCGCTCCCACCAGCAAGACGATCGCCAGCACCACCGCCTGCATTGTGACCCGGAGCGCCAGCGCGGATCGAAACGACCTCATCGCGATCTCAGGCGGGATCCGACCGGAGCGTATACCCTACTCCGCGGACGGTGTGGATCAGTCGCGGTTCACCAGCGCGCTCGAGCGCGCTCCTCAGAGTGGAAATGTGGGCGTCCACCAGGTTTGATTCCGGATCGAACGTCAGATTCCAGACCTCCCGCAGCAGCTCCGAGCGGCTCACGGCCCGGCCGGCGTGAAGCATGAGATACTCCAGGAGGCGAAACTGGCGCGGGGCCAGCGGAATGGTGCGATCGCCGCGGCGGACGCTTCGCTTGAGGCGGTCCAGCTCGAGCGAGCCGGCCTGCAGCTGGCCCTTCACGCCCGGAGCACCCTGCCGACGGGTCAGCGCACGCACCCGTGCCAGGAGCTCGACCAGTGCGAATGGTTTGACCAGGTAGTCGTCGGCGCCCGCATCGAGCCCGACCGCCACGTCCTGGGGGGCGTCACGGCCCGTGAGAATCAGAATGGGCGCGACGATCCCTTCCTGGCGCAGAATCGTACAGACCTCGAGCCCGTTGGGCTCGGGAATCTGGATGTCGAGCACGATGAGATCGTGAGGCGGCTTGCTTCGTCCGCGGGCCAGGGCACTATTCCCATCCACAGCCACATCGACGGTATGACCATCTTCCTCCAGGCTTTGCCGGAGAAAATCCACCGTCCGCTCGTCATCCTCGACCACCAGTATGTGCACGTGCGTCCTCCTAGAGCATGGTTCCGGAAGCCCGGGCCAGTAACTCAAAGTTACACAATATTAAATTCTCCGCTACCTTAATCTATTATGACCGTCGCCCAGAGCCGTTCCCTCGACTTTGGTGACCAGCGAACGCTGGATGCCTCATTATCGGCCATGGCCCGGGAGCTCCGCGGGTCCCTGATCCTCGGCATCGCCGCGGAGGTCAGGGCTCTCGCGGCCACGGGACGCCCGATCTGCAATCTGACCGTGGGGGATTTCGACCCCCGGCACTTCCCCATTCCGGTCCGGCTGAAACAGCTGGTGGTCGAAGCGCTTGATCGGGGGGAAACCAACTATCCCCCGTCCGACGGCTTGCCGGCGTTGCGCGAGGCGGTAGTGGAATTTGTGGCGCGGGAGCACGGCGTCACCACCACGGTGCAATCGGTGATCATCACCGCGGGAGGCCGGCCGGCCATCTATGCCGTGTTCCGCTGCCTGTTGAATCCGGGAGACGTGGTCCTCTATCCGGTGCCGAGCTGGAACAACGACTACTACGCCGACATGGTGGGCGCCCGGACCATTCCGGTTCGCACCAGCGCGGAGGAAGATTTCCAGCCGACTCTCGCCCATCTGGCGCCGCACCTCGGAGCGGCAACACTTCTCTGCCTCTGTTCGCCGGCCAATCCGACCGGCACGATTCTCTCCCCACCGGCACTGCGTGAAATCATGGAGGCGGTGGTCGAAGAAAACGCGCGGCGGTCCAGGGACGGGCAAAGGCCGCTGTTCGTCCTGCACGATCTGATGTACGGCTCCCTGGTATTCCGGGAGATCGCCCATGCCCACCCCCTGGCGCTGGTGCCCGCGGCGGCGCCCTGGGTCATCACGGTGGACGGTATCTCCAAGGCGTTTGCGGGCACGGGGCTCAGAGTGGGCTGGGCCACCGGGGCCCCTGCCGTGATTTCCCGCATGAAGGATTTCCTGGGCCACGTCGGGGCGTGGGCGCCCCGGCCGGAGCAGGCGGCCACGGCGCAGTTCCTGCGCGACGCGCCGGCGATCGCGGCCTATCGCGCCGACATGGACCAGGCACTCACCGCGCGGCTCGATGCCCTCTATGACGGTTTCACGGCGCTTCACCAGGCCGGATATCCGATCAACTGCATCCGGCCCCAGGGAGCGATCTACCTATCCCTGCAACTCGATCTGGTGGGCCGACCGGTGAAGGGAAAACCGCTGGAGAACAACGAAGCGGTCCGGAAGCTGCTGCTCGAGCAGGCCGGCATCGCGGCGGTGCCCTTCGACGCATTCGGGCTTTCCGAGCAGACCGGCTGGTTCCGGCTTTCGGCTGGTGCGGTGTCGGTCAGGGAGATCGAGGAGGGAATGGAACGGGTCAAGCGACTGCTGCAGGGTGTCTAGACCGGGACGGCCGAGTAGCCGCTCGGATTCTGCGTTTGCCATTTCCACGCGTCCGCGCACATTTCATCCAGACCCCGCGTTGCCGCCCAACCCAGCTCGGCCCGAGCCCGGGCCGGATCGGCCCACGCCTCGGCGACATCACCGGGGCGCCGGGCAGTGATTCGATGGGGAATCGAGCGTCCAATGGTTCGCTCGAAGGCCCGCAGGATTTCCAGGACGCTGTAGCCCGTGCCGGTGCCCAGGTTGAAGGTCACCAGCCCAGGATGGCTTGCCAGCGTGTCCAGCGCGGCCAGGTGCCCCTCCGCGAGATCGGTGACGTGGATATAGTCCCGCACGCCGGTTCCGTCCCGGGTCGGGTAATCGTTCCCGTAGATGCTGAGCGCGTCGAGCTTGCCGACCGCAACCTGCGTGATGTAGGGCACCAGATTGCTGGGGACTCCCCCGGGGTCTTCGCCGATCTGCCCGCTTGGGTCGGCGCCCGCCGGATTGAAGTAGCGCAGCATGGCAATGTCCCAGGACGGGTCGGCCCGGTGCAGGTCGGCCAGCATCCGTTCGATGGTGAGCTTGGTCATCCCGTACGGATTGACGGCCGACGTCGGGAAGTCCTCCCGAATGGGCACCGTGGCCGGGTCGCCATAGACGGTACAGGAGGACGAGAACACCAGCGTCTTCACGCGGTGCCGAACCATCGCCTCGAGCAGCCGGACCGTCCCCACGACGTTGTTGTCCCAGTAGAGGAGCGGCTGCGCGACCGACTCCCCCACCGCCTTGAGACCGGCGAAGTGCACCACCGAATCGAAGCGATGGGCGGCGAAAATCTGCTCGAGCGCCGAGGCATCCCGCAGATCGGCCCGATGGAATGTGAGGTGACGACCGGCGAGCAGCCGGACCCGGCGCAGCGATTCCTCGTTGCTGTTGCAGAGATTGTCGACCACCACGACGTCCCGCCCGGCCCGGAGCAGCTCCAGGCAGGCGTGACTTCCGATGTAGCCGGCCCCGCCGGTCACCAGGATCGCCACGGATCAGCGCGGCGAGGGCTTCTTCGCGTTCGCGGACGAATCCGCGAGCGCCACGTAATTGGCTGGAGGGGCAAAGAGTCCCGCGTCCAGCGTCTTGGCTTCTGCCTTGCGCACCTCCCAGATCGTCTTGCCGGCCGTATCGGCGAGGCGCAGCGCGAACGATCCCGCCGTGATGAGGTCCTGGACCCACCGGGGCGGCTCGGTCGCATCGAGCGACGGACCCACATTGCCGAAGAGCCCGCTGACGCCACCCACCGCGCCCAGTGCGGTGGTGAGGCAAATGTTGTAGGCAGACTTCGCGTCGCGATAGCGGTGCACCGTACACTTGTGGCCGGCGATCGTTGCGGTGGTGCTGAGCGGTGTCATGGACGCGCCCTGCAGCAGTTTGGCCGACTGCTTCCGGAGCGAATCGGTCGACCGGATCAGCTCGGCGAAGGTCATCGTGGTATAAACCCTCTGGTCGGTAAACAGGACATACTGCTTCCGGGCCGGTCCGTCGCTGATCATCACAATCGGCGCCTGCCCCGGGGTTGTGATCTCGAGCCGCAGCCGCTCGCCCTTGATGAAGTACTGCATCCCGGCGCCGGTCTTCATACCGTCCGAATGCACGCTCAGGATTCCCTCAAAAGCCTGGGCCTGGAGCGGATGGGCCGGCACGAGGTACGCGGCAGTGGCAAACAGGGGCCGGGCAAAAATACGAACGATTTTCATCATGGAGCCTCAACTGATAAATGAAAACGCGACCCGGCTCAACCGAGTCGCGTTCTTGCAAGCAATGCGCCGCGAAGGAATCGAACCTTCAACCTAGTGATTAAGAGTCACTTGCTCTGCCAATTGAGCTAGCGGCGCTGGGAAAAGTGTTGTCGGTGTGCCGCCCAGCCCGACATGTTGTCACGGTCAGACCCCGATGACCCCAACGGGAATCGAACCCGTATTACCACTGTGAAAGAGTGGTGTCCTGACCGTTAGACGATGGGGCCCCACTTGGGGCTGGTCATAGCGCTAACGGGATTCGAACCCGTGTACCAGCCTTGAGAGGGCTGTGTCCTAGGCCACTAGACGATAGCGCCGTGCCGGCAGGATTGAGGATTCAGGATTCAGAACGCGCCCCTCAATCCTCAATCCTGAATCCTGATTCCTGATTCCTGAACCCTGCTCCAAGCAGGCCCGGCAGGAATCGAACCTGCAACCCCCGGTTTTGGAGACCGGTGCTCTACCAATTGAGCTACGGACCTATGGCATCCCGAGCGGAACCCGCTCGCCGTGCGTTACCAGGGTGGCTGACGGGACTTGAACCCGCAACCTCCGGAGCCACAGTCCGGCGCTCTAACCGATTGAGCTACAACCACCACGCGGTTGTTCGTCCAGCCGTCCTGCAAGCGGCGTATGATAGTGCAGCGACAGCGTTTCGGTCAAGGCGACGGGTCCGGCCAGAGCGCCCGGGCCACCGTCGCGCCGAGCACCAACGCCCCCCCGAGGAAGGCGGGCGTTCCCGGGACTTCGCCGTGCACCAGCCAGGTCCAGATCGGGTTGAGCGCCGGCTCGACCAGGAGGAGCACCGACACCTCCAGCGCCGGGAGCCGGGCCACCCCTTTCGCCACGAAATAGTAGGCCAGGCCGATCTGGAAGATTCCCAGGTAGAGCAGGACGGCCCAGTCTCCCGCCAAGTGGGTTCCGAGCGGCAGGGCCATCGGTAGCGCGATGGCACAGGCGAGGAAGTTCCCCATGGCCGCCGCCGTGAGGGCGGTGGCCCCGCGGGCCGCCTCGTCGCGCCCCAGCCAGCGGAATCCGATGACCGCGAAGGCGAACGCGATGCCCGCGCCCACCGACAGGAGATTGCCGGTCGCGGGATCGGGTGCGGTCGCAATTGCGGTCTGGCTGCCGAAAAAGAACAGCGAGAGGCCCACCGCAATCGGTACCATGAACAGGACATCGCGGGCGGAAACCCTCTCTCGGAGCAGCACCGGGCTCAGGATCAGGACATACAGCGGACTAGCCGCCTGAATGAAGATGGCACTGGCGCTGGTGGTGAGGCGGTTGGCCAGGACAAAGCAGATACCGGCGGCCGCATAGGCCACCCCCACCAGGAGTGGACGCCAGCCCCATCCGCGCCGGGCGGCCGGAACCAGCAGCAGAAGCGTCAGGCCGGCGATGCCGGACCTGAGGCTCGCGATCTGCCATCCGGTGAAGTGGGCCCACTTGATCGCCGCTCCGCCGGTCGAGAACAAGACCGAGGCAATCAGGAGGGCCAGGGCGGCCCGGCGGTGGGTGTCCGGCATGGGGCAAAGGTACAACCGCCCAGAAGCGTCCAACCTCCATTCGGCGCGGAACTTGCCCCTTACCGCGGCGTTCGGCTGATTTCATGACGGTCGTTCCAAACCTGCACCGGCGGATTCGGCTGGATCCATCGGGGCCGGTCCCAGAGTCGGCTGAACACTGGAAGTCTTTCACAATAAACATGTTAGGCACTATCCCCTTGCCACCCCCGTGGGAATGGTCCCGACCGGGTCTGCCCGGTTTGGGCGGTGGAAAGTCCGACATCCGGAGGACAGATATGCAGCGTCGTTCAGGCCGTGTGTGGACCGCCTTGGCCCCGGTGTTTGCCGCAATGATCCTTGCGAGTTGCGCCAAGGATCTCAACACCGGACCGCGCCTCGCCACCCTCGTAGAAATCTCCGGCGATGGTCAGACCGGCCCGATTGGCGCCACCCTGGCCCAACCCCTGGTGATCCAGGTCGTCGATCAGAACGGGGTTCCCGTTGAGGGTGAGCTGATCGTCTGGCAAGTGTCCGCCGGCGGCGGCTCGGTATCCCCCAGCCAGACCACGACCGACGCGAATGGCCGTGCCTCGACCTCGCTCCGGCTCGGCACGACCATCGGGCCCAACACGGTCCGGGCCACACTTGGTCAGCTGGTTCCGGTCATCTTCACGGCCAGTGCAACTGCCGCTCCTCCCACCAAGCTGACCCAGGTCGGAGGCGACGGACAGAGCGCGGTGGTCGGGACGCAGCTTCCCCTGCAACTGTCGGCTCAGGTCACCGACGCGGTCGGCAATCCGAAACCGGGCGTCCTGGTCACCTTCGCGGTTACCTCCGGCGGCGGCACACTCAGCACCACCAGCGCCATCTCGGACCCTACCGGCACCGCCAGCGTGCGGTGGACGCTCGGGTCCATCGCCGGGACGCAGACTGCTGCGGTGCTGGTGAGCGGCCTGACTCCCCTGACATTCACGGCCACCGCGGTTGCCGGCAGCGCCGATGCACTCACCATACTGACCGGCAACAATCAGACTGGCACCCCTGGCTCGCCCCTGACCGACTCACTGCGGGTCCGGCTCGCCGACCGTTTCGGCAATCCAATCAGCGGCGTCCCGATCACTTTCGCGCCCAGCAATAGCAGCGGTACGGTGAGCCCCACGGTGGTCACCACCGATGTGAACGGGCGCGCGGCCACGCGCTGGACGCTGGGCAGCACCGGCGGTCCCAAGCAAGTGACGGCGGCCGGTGCCGGCTTTACCCAGACGTTTAACGGCGGCGGCAATGTGCTGTATCTCGTCGTGGCTGCCGGCGGACGGCATAGCTGCGGCCTGGCCCAGGGCGGCGTCGAATACTGCTGGGGTTACAACGGGGACGGACAACTCGGCATCGGGGTCGCCCCGGCCGGCAGCGGTCCGGTGTTCGCGCTGCCGCAGCCCTCAGGCACGGCGGGTAACCTCACCTTTGGGCAGATCAGCGCCGGCCGCTTCCACAATTGCTCGTTGACCCTGGCCGGGGTGGGCTACTGCTGGGGTGTCAACGTGGACGGCCGGCTCGGAACCGGCGGCACCATCACGGCCATCTCACCGACAGCAGTCATCTCCACCCGGCCCTATGCCTCGATCAGCGCCGGCCAGGGGCACAGTTGCAGCATCGACTTCGCGGGTCGCGCCTTCTGCTGGGGCGGGAATGCGGACGGCCAGCTCGGTATCGTCGGCGGACCGGTGGTAACGTCGGACAGCCTGACAATCACCGCGCCGTTCCCGGTGCAGGGCGGCACGCTCTGGGCCGCGATCAGCGCGGGCGGCCTGCACACCTGCGCCATCGACAATGCCGGCGCCGGCTGGTGCTGGGGCAATAACGGTTCCGGCCAACTGGGCGACGGGAGCGCCAACGGCGCGCTGGCCCCGCGACTCGTCACCGGCGGGGGTGGGTTCACCGCCATCAGCTCGGGCAACCTCCATACCTGTGCCCTGACCGGCGCCGGCGCGGCGCTCTGCTGGGGCAACAACGTCTCGGGCCAGCTGGGCAATGGCGCCTTCGGCAACAGCAGCACCCCGGTCGGAGTGACCGGCGGGCTGGCGTTCACGGCGATCTCTTCAGGACAGTCCCACACCTGCGGGCTGGCCGCCGGCGGCGCGCTGTACTGCTGGGGCAGCAATGCCAGGGGCCAGCTGGGCGACGCGTCCGTCACGACACGCACCGCACCGACCCTGGTGTCGGGAGCCCTGACGTTCCGCTCCGTCAGCGCGGGCGACCTTCATACCTGCGGCGTGACCACCGCCAACATTGCCTATTGCTGGGGCGACAACGAATTCGGCCAGCTCGGCGACGGCACCACGATCTCCCGGCTGGTGCCGACGAGAGTGGCGTTCCAGCCGTAGAAGAGGCTAAGAGGCCAGGACGCAAAGAGGCTAAGTAGCAACCTTTTCCGACAGTCCTCCGATGCCCAGGCACCGGGGGGCTGTTTTCTTAGCCTCTTCGCGTCTTGGCCTCATAGCCTCCTGGTTGTGCAACATCCCCCCCCAGGCGCATCTCCCGGCCGAACCCAAAATCCGGGAGGACCCGATGTCCCGAGCACCGCTGGCCCTGCTCCTGCTCACTGTTCCCGTTGCTCCAGCTACCGCCCAGGGTTGGATCGACCTGGAGCGTCCGGCCATTTCCCGGGGCCCGGCAAGCCTGGTGCGAGTGGGATCCAACGTCCGGGTTGTCGTAGACGGGAGGGTGGCGCGTTTCGAGGTCGTGGAACGATTCCGCAATCCCGGGCAGATTGTCGCGGAAGGCACCTATCACTATCCCCTGCCCGGCGAGGCGGTTTTCAGCGGATTCTCGCTGTTTCAAGGCGAGGTTGAGCTCAAGGGCGAGATGATGGCGGCTGAGCAGGCCCGCACCATTTACGAGGGCATTGTTCGCCGGCTCAAGGATCCCGCCCTGCTGACCCTGGTGGGCCACGGGCTCATCCGCGCCCAGGTGTTTCCGGTGCAGCCTGGGGAGACGCGTACGGTCACTCTTCGCTTTACCCAGCTCATGGGCCGCGAGTCCGACGCGCTGCGGCTCCGTTATGCCGCCGGGGACCGGGGGGACGCTCCGGTCACCATGGGTATCGAGATTCGGCGCGAGTCCGACTTCGCCACCCCGTATTCACCGACGCATCCGATCACCGAAGCGCGGCGCGACGGCACGCTCCAGGTCACGATCCCACCGCCGGTGCGCGGCGACGTCGACCTGGTGCTCCCCTTCCGGCGGGGCCTGGTGGGCGGCACAGTGCTGACCCACGCCGACCCGGGCGACCCCGGTTTCGCGCTGCTGTTCCTGTCGCCGCCGCCGGTATCGGAAACGGCGGAGGTTGGTCGGGACCTCACGATGGTGGTCGACGTCTCGGGCTCGATGAGCGGCGAGAAAATGGACCAGGCGAGGACCGCGTTGCTTCAGGCGCTGTCGAGTCTGCGCGCCCGGGACCGGTTCCGGCTGATCGCGTTCAGCAACGCGGTGCGGCACTTCCGCGAGGGATTCACGGCGGTGACGCCGGAGGCGCTGACCGAGGCGCGGGGATTCGTCGAGGCGCTGGGGGCCAACGGCGGCACCAACCTGGCGGGAGCGGTGGAGGCGGCCCTCGCGGAGCGCCCCGACGCCGAGCGGCTCTCGGTGGTGCTCCTCCTCACCGACGGCCTGCCCTCGATAGGTGAGCAGCGACCCGACCGCATTGCCGCAGAAGCGGCGGGACGAATCGGACGGGCCCGTATCTTTACCGTGGGCGTAGGACACGACGTCAACACCTACCTGCTCGACCGCCTCGCGGTCG
>JANNGX010000331.1:0-18079 GCA_031404115.1 Gemmatimonadales bacterium
CGATCCGGTCCCACGAGGACCCGGCATCCTCGAGCACCAGGCGCACGTTCTCGAACACCTGCCGGCACTGGCGCTCGAAATCGTAGGAGATCGCCTCCCCCGCCGCATCCAGCGTCACCCCAGGAACGCCGGGGACGCCGCGCACCCGCGGGCCCAGCCCGGAGAGAAAGAGGAGGTTCCCTACCCGGCGGAATGGCGGATAGGGCCCGACTGGTTCCGGCGCCCGGCTGGTCACAGCTTCACGCACACATTCTTGGACTCGGTGAAAAACCGCAGGGCCTCTTCGCCGCCCTCGCGGCCGACGCCGCTCTGCCGCATGCCGCCGAATGGCACCCGGAGGTCACGCAACAGCCAGGTATTGACCCAGACCGTCCCGCAGAGGATCTGGTCCGCGAGACGGTGCGCACGGGTGATATCGCGCGTCCAGAGGGACGCGGCCAGGCCATAGGGGCTGTCGTTGGCCAGGGCCAGGGCTTCTTCCTCGTTCCGGAACGGCGTCACGGTCACGACCGGGCCGAAGATTTCTTCCTGGTTGACCCGACAGCCCATTGGCAGCCCGGTGATTACCGTCGGCGTTACGAAGAATCCGTCGCGGCAGCGCGGCGGCAATTCGGCCGGCCGTTCGCCGCCAGTGAGCAGGGTGCCACCTTCCTCCCGCGCAAGCTCGACGTACGCCTCGATCCTGGCTCGGTGGTCGGCCGAGATCACCGCGCCCACGTCGGTCCATTCGTCTCTGGGATCGCCGACAATGAGCGAGCGGGCCCCTTCCAGGAAGCCCGCCAGGAATCTGTCGAAAATCGAGGCCTCGACCAGAATGCGGGAGCCACAGAGGCAGATCTGGCCCTGGTTGGTGAAGGCGGAGCGAACAATGCCGGGCAGCGCCTCGTCGAGATCGGCGTCCGCGAAGAGCAGGGTGGGATTCTTTCCCCCCATCTCCAGCGTCAGCTTCTTGAAGGTCGGCGCCGCGGTGGCGGCGATGCTCCGGCCGGTGGCGGTGCCGCCGGTGAACGAGATGGTCGTGACGTCCGGATGGCCCACCAGCGCGGCCCCCGCCTCCGCTCCCGCGCCGTGCACGATATTCAGGACTCCCGGCGGCAGGCCCGCCCTGGCGCACAACTCGCCGAGCATCGTGGCGGTCAGCGGAGTGAGCTCCGACGGTTTCGCGACGGCCGTGTTCCCGGTGGCGAGCGCCGGCGCAATTTTCCAGGAGAGCAGGTACAGCGGAAGATTCCATGGCGAGATCAGCCCGGCCACACCGCGGGGGCGCCGGATCGTGTAGTTGAGCGCCGCGCGATCGGTGAGGAAGGCTTGGGACGCCGTGTGCAGGACGGCGGTGGCGAAGAACCGGAAATTGGCCGACGCACGGGGGATGTCGAGCGATCGGGCCAGCGCCACCGGCTTGCCGGTATCGAGCGATTCCGCATGCGCGAGCTCCTCGAGCTCCGTGTCGATCAGCTCGGCGATCCGAAGCAGCAGCCTCGATCGAAACGCGGCCGGCGCCCCCGACCAGGCGGGAAAGGCCGCGCCGGCGGCGTCCACTGCGCGGCCCACATCCGAGGCGTCGCTGGCGGGCACCCGACCCCAGGTGCCCCCGGTCGCCGGCTCCAGGACGTCGAGGTATCGGCCGGCGGCCGGAGGTATCTGCTCGCCGGCGACGTAGTTCGTGAGGGTGCGCACGGCGTCAGATCGAGGCGAGACGGCCGCCATCCACCGGCAGACTCACCCCGGTCAGATAGCCGGCCGCGGGAGTGGCAAGGAAGGCCACTACGGCGCCGATCTCCGACGGCTCCGCAAAGCGGGCCATCGGAATGTCCGCCATCATCGCCTGTTCGATGGCCGCGGCGGCTGCCCCGGTGGCCTGCATCCGCGCGCTGACCAGCGAAGCGAGCCGAGCCGTTCTGGTGTAGCCCGGCAGAATATTGTTGACGGTAATCCCATCGGACGCCACTTCCTTTGACAGGGTCTTGGCCCAGCCTGCGACGGCGGCGCGAATGGTGTTCGACACGCCGAGCCCCTTGATCGGCTCGCGCACCGAGGTGGAGATGATGTTGATAATGCGCCCGTATTTTTCCGACCGCATTCCCGGAACCAGGAGCTGGACGAGGGCGTGGTTGGCCAACAGGTGCATGCTGAACGCGGCGCGAAAGGCGTCGTCGGTTGCGTCCAGCAGCGGGCCCGCGGGTGGGCCGCCGGTGTTGTTGACCAGGATGTGGAACGGTGGATGGCCTCCCAGGTACCCTCGCACCGTGGCGCGGAGGACGGCGGGGTCGGAAAAATCGGCGCTCAGAAACTCGTGGGTCGCGCCGCCGGGGGAGGGCAGCGCCTCGCGAACCATGCCGAGCTGATCGGGATTTCGCGCCAGCAGCACCACGGCGGCCCCTGCCTCGGCGAGGGCGACTGCGCTGGCCTTGCCGATACCCTGCGTGCTGCCGCAGACCAGCGCGCGGCGACCGTTCAAGGGGAGCATGGCGACAAGCTAGCCCCGCCGCACCACGGGCGGGAGTGGCGCTCGGCCGCTACGCGGCGAGCCTGCCGCGGAGGTCCAGCTGGGCGCTCACCCGGTTGAGGGCGACCCGGACATCGTGGATCCGGTCGGCGGCGGTGCGGAGCACGTCCTCCAGGCCGGATTGCTCGGCCAGCCGATGCTCGGAGGCTTCCGCGTAACCGCGCCCTCCCATGTTCTCATAGTAGGACAGGCCGGGCCCACCGCGCCGGAGCCGCTGAGCCGCCACCCGCTCCGGGAAGATGCCCGCCATCCAGAGCGCATAGTTCCCGAGATGCACCGAGACCTTGAACTGCCGGGCGCCGGTAGCCGCGGAAAGATCGGCCACGATGTCCACGAGGTAGCGATGATCCTGATCGTCAACGTCATCCACCCTGTTGGCACGCCCGCGATAGCCGAATTCGCGGAGCATTGCGGCGAAGTAATCCGCCACCGTGGGATCTTCCACGCCGACGTCGAGCAGGGAATGTCGGACCAGGACGTAGAAGAGCAACGAGGGGGAGGGACCGGGCATCCCGGTGTTCAACAAAAAGGACACTACCTCGCGGCGGTCGAGGACGGCGTCCAGGGAGCCGATGGGCGACGCCGAGCCCAGGCACGAGGCCAGCAAGTCGAGGTCGTTCGGGGTGATACGGCTTCTCGCGTCTGCGGTGATCACGTCGGGCTCCTCTTCGGGACGGATCGTGACGACCAGCTCTACCCGACGTCCGTGCAAGGCGCGTACCGGGACACCGGACTTGTGCCCCCGGCGGACAAGCCGTATTCCTATCTATCTATATACGCGCCATATACGCGCCCTCCAGCCTCAAGCCCGCGCGGTTCGCTCCAGAAGGGCGGGCGACTCTCATCCAGCCCAGCGGGGACCCAGCATGCCGGTAGATCGCGACGACCTGGTGGCAAACCTTGCCGGGCTCGTCCGGATCAACTCGATCAATCCGACCCTGGTTCCGGGCGCGCCGGGTGAGGGGGAGATTGCCGCCTATGTCGTGCGCTGGCTGGATGCCGCCGGACTCGACGGACGGACGATCGAATCCGTTCCGGGGCGTCCCAGCGTAGCCGCACGACTCCCCGGTAGCGGTGGGGGACGAAGCCTGATGCTCAATGCGCACATGGATACGGTCGACGTGACCGGCATGGCGGATCCATTTTCCGGTGCGGTGCGGAATGGCCGTCTCTACGGCCGCGGCGCCTACGACATGAAGGGGAGTCTCGCCGCCTGCATGGCCGCGGCAAAGACGTTGGCGGGATCGGGGCGGCGGCTCAGCGGAGACCTGGTCATCGCGGCCGTCGCGGATGAGGAGTATGGGAGCCTCGGCACCGCAGATCTCCTGACCAGGGTTCCCACCGACGCCGCGATCGTTACGGAGCCGACATCGCTGCGGATCTGCCGGTCCCACAAAGGCTACCTGTGGATCGAGGTGGAAGTTCGGGGACGAGCGGCGCACGGCAGCCGGTTCGACCAGGGAATCGACGCGAACATCCGAATGGGCCGGTTTCTCGGCGCCCTCGAGGGCCTGGAGCGGGAGTTGCGCGCGCGTCCGCCGCACCCGCTGGTGGGACCGCCGTCACTGCACGCGGCGCTCCTCGAAGGCGGCAGCGGACTCAGCACGTATGCGGCAAGGAGTGTGCTTCGGATCGAGCGGCGGACTATCCCGGGCGAGACCGAGGCCTCCGCGATGGCGGAAATCGAAGCCATCCTGGAGCGGCTGCGCCGCGATGATCCCACCTTTTCGGCCGACGCGAGGGCCCTCTTCGTCCGGGAGCCGTTCGAGGTGGCTCGGGACACCGATATCGTCACGACGCTCGACGCAGCGGCCACCAGGGCGCTGGGACGCCCGCCCGAGCACATGGGCGATACGCCCTGGATGGATTCGGCCCTGCTCGCCTCGGCGGGAATCGAGACCGTGGTATTCGGCCCCCACGGCCAGGGTGCCCACGCCGACGAAGAGTGGGTGGATGTGGAAAGCGTTATTCAGACCGCCGACGTACTGGTTGAGACCGCACGGACCTGGTGCGCCTGACCCTCACCTCTTGCCGTGGAGCTCCGCGATGAACGGGCTCATGATGGACTGGCCACTCACGCTGCCGCATTTCCTCGATCGCGCCCGCCGGCTGCACCACCGGAAAGTCCTGGCGAGCCGCCACGCGGGGGGGACGTTCCGGTACACCTACGGTGACTGGGCCCGCCGGGTGGATCGCCTGGCCGCAGCGCTCGCCGGGCTGGGCGTCCGCCGGGGAGACCGGATCGGTACGTTCGCGTGGAACACCCACCGCCACTTCGAGGCGTACTTCGCGATCCCCTGCATGGGCGCGGTGCTGCACACGGTGAACGTCCGATTGTTTCCGGAGCAGCTGGCCTACGTCATCAACCACGCCGGTGATACCGTGCTCCTGGTGGATGCTTCGCTCCTGCCCGTGCTCGCCAAGGTACGGTCCGAGCTGACGACCGTGAAACACATCATCGTGATGAGTGACGGGGCGCTTCCGGCCGGGGAAGGCCTGCTGGATTACGAGCAGCTCCTGGCCAGTGCCCCGGACCAGTATTCCTGGCCCGAGCTCGACGAACAGGAAGCCGCGGCGCTCTGTTACACGTCGGGCACCACCGGTCACCCCAAGGGCGTGCTCTACTCCCACCGGGCGCTGGTGTTGCACTCGCTGGGGATCTCGCTCACGGACTCCTTCCAGATCCGGGAGCGGGACGTGCTGCTCTCCATCGTGCCGATGTTCCACGCGAATGCCTGGGGCCTCCCTTTTGCCGCGGCGATGCTCGGAGCCGGGGTGGTGATGCCGGGGCCTCACCTCGCGCCCAAGGACCTGGCGGACATGATCGACGAGAACCAGGTGACCTTCATCGGCGGTGTGCCCACCATCGTGGCCGCGTTGTATCATTACCTGAAGCAGGAGGGACGCAGACTGCCTTCGCTGCGGCAAATCATTGTCGGAGGTTCGGCGCTGCCCCGCGTGCTCATGGAGGGATTCGAGCGGGACCTCGGCATCGAGGTAGTCCACGCGTGGGGCATGACCGAGCTCTCGCCCGCCGGTTCGGTGTCGCGGCTCCGGGCCGACATGGACAACTGGCCGGAAGAGGAGCGCAACAAGTTCCGCTTGCTGCAGGGCACCCCTTTCCCCCTGGTCGAGCTCAGGGTGGTCACGGAAGACGGCGTGGTGGCGCCATGGGACGGGGTTACCGCCGGGGAGCTGCAGGCGCGCGGACCGTGGGTCATACGCCAGTACTACGGCGATGAAGACTGCAGCGCGAGGTTCGACGGGAACTGGTTCCGTACCGGCGACGTCGCCTGCATCGACGAACGCGGGGCGGTCCGGCTGGTGGATCGGACCAAGGACATGGTCAAGAGTGGCGGTGAGTGGATCTCGAGCGTCGATCTCGAGAATGCCATCATGGGACACCCGGACGTGGCGGAGGCCGCCGTCGTTGCGATCGCGCACCCCAAATGGACCGAGCGGCCGCTGGCCTGCGTGGTGCCGAAGCCTGGTGCCGGCCGCGTCACCCGCGAGGGGATTCGCGGCTATCTCAAGGGCAAAGTGGCCGACTGGTGGCTGCCCGACGACGTGGCGGTCATCGACGTCATTCCCAAGACCAGCGTCGGCAAATTCGACAAGAAGGTCTTGCGCGACCGATTCAAGGACTACACCTGGCCGGAGGCTTCGTGACCCGACTCGTTCCCCTGCTCCTGCTTGCCGGTGCGGCCGCGCCCCTCGCGGGGCAGGCGGTCGATCCCAACCTGGCGCTCGCCCGCAGGGTGCTTCGCACCACGCCGCTGGTGGACGGGCACAACGATCTCCCCTGGCGCATTCGCGAGGACACGGTAGCCCGGGGCGACGTCGAGCGCTACGACCTCCGGAAGCGCGCACCGGGCCACACCGACCTCGCCCGGCTGAAGCGGGGGATGGTCGGGGCCCAGTTCTGGTCGATCTACATCCCCGGCGACATCCGGGACTCCGGCTACGCCAGGGTCCAGCTCGAGCAGTTCGACATCGCCCGGCGGGTCATCGCGAAATACCCCGAGGTGCTGCAGTGGGCGCCTACCGTGGCCTCGGTCCGGGGCGCGTTCGCCGCGGGAAAGATCGGCTCACTGCTCGGGCTCGAGGGTGGACACGCCATCGAGAACTCGCTGGGCGCCCTCCGGATGTACTACGAGATGGGCGCACGGTACATGACCCTTACGCACAACGTGACGCTCGACTGGGCCGATGCGGCCCTGGATTCGGCCCGACACGGCGGGCTCACGCCGTTCGGCGAGGAGGTGGTGCGGGAGATGAACCGCCTGGGGATGCTGCTGGACCTCTCCCACGTCTCCCCCGGCACGATGAGCGACGCGCTCAATGTGACCGAGGCCCCGGTCATCTTTTCCCACTCCAATGCCCGCGCCCTGGTGGATCACCGTCGCAACGTGCCCGACTCGATCCTGGCCCGACTCCCGAAGAACGGCGGGGTGGTGATGGTGACGTTTGTCAATTCATTCATTTCGGCGGCGCTCAAGGCGTGGGAAGACTCGGGCGCCGCGGCACGGAAGGGGCCCAGGCCGCGCGTCACCCTCAAGGATGTCGCCGATCACATCGACCACGTCCGGCGGGTGGCCGGAGTGAATCACGTTGGTATCGGCTCCGACTTCGACGGAATCTCGGAAACGATCGAAGGGCTTGAGGATGTCACTACCTTCCCGGCGCTTTTCGCGGAGCTGGCTCGGCGGGGGTGGAAGGAGGGGGAGCTCCGCAAGCTGGCCGGCGAAAACGTGCTGCGCGTCCTGACCCAGGCGGAGCGGGTGGCCGCGCGGCTGAGGAAGACCCGGAGCCCGAGCGCCCGGACGATTCACGAGATGGATAGCCGCCGGCCGGTGACGTAGGCGGGTGGACCCGATCGCCGCAGCGCCGCTGCTGATCTACTCCGCGCTGGCGCTGGCCACCGTGCTGCTTCGCGATCCGGGTCCTCGCGCGCTGGCTGGAATGGGACTTGCTCTGGCCGCCCTTGGCGTCGCCGCGGACCGCGTGGGCGGCCCCTCGCCCGGCAGCGTCTTCGCCGTGATCAATGGAATTCTGGTGAGTTCGGGTGTCCTCTTGGTCGGACACGCGCTATGGTGGTCGTGGCGCGACAGAGGAACGGTCACGCCGCCGGTCGTGGTGCCGGGTCCCCGCTTCCGTCCCGACGTCCTGCTCCTGGCCGGGCTGCTCTTCGCCGCCTTTGGTGCTCACCTGATTCTCGTCGGCGCCGGAATCTTCCTGGCGCTGGTCTCGGGAGCGGCCACCGCGCTCCGGTGCCGGCGCGTCCGGTGGCTTGGTCTGGTCGCGTTCGGCGCGGCACTCCTCGGGGGCGGGTTCTTCCTGCTCTTCACGATTCTGGGGCCTGCCGGGGGGCGGATGAGCGAGATCGCCGGGGGTCCGTTCAGTCCGGCTGCCGAGCGGCTCCTGGCGATTCTGCTCGGGTTGGGCTCCCTCGTGATTACCGGGGTGTTTCCCTTCCACCTCGCGCCCTGGCGCCTCTGCCTGGCGCCCGTCGCGGTGATCCTGCTGGCCCGGGTGCTGATTCCGGCGCTCCCCGGAGGGCACGGCGACTGGCAGGCTCCCGCCATGCTGTGGCTGGCGGTCGGGGTTGCCGCGGCGGCACTCTCGGGGCGCTGGGCCGCCGCCATGGTGGCGGGAGGACTCCTGGGGATCTGGTCGGGGCGCCCCGACGGGGTCGCGTCCGGATGCGCGCTGCTGTTTTTCGGCTGGCTCGCCGATGTCAAGGCGCTTCCCGCCCGGAGGTTGGGAGGAGAGCGCTGGGCCGGAGTGTGGTTCATGGTGCCCGCGGCCAGCATTCCCTTCGTACTCGACGCCGCGCTCAGCGCGCAGGTGCTCGTCACGGTACTCGCCGTGGCGGCCGCAGTGGCCGGACTCGGATTGGAGTCCCGGCGTCGTGCCCGGGCCGGGTGAGGCCCGTTATATTCTCGCCTGTTGCAGCTCGTTTCCGACGTCTGAATTCGAAGTTCACCGATTCTGGAGTCCCACCATGGCCTTCACGCTTCCTCCGCTTCCCTACGATGCTGGCGCCCTCGAACCTCATATCGACGCGCAGACGATGCAGATTCACCATGGCAAGCATCATCAGGCCTACGTCACCAACCTGAACGCCGCGCTGGAAGGACAGCCGGCGCTGGCAAACCTCTCGATCGAAGTGCTGATCGCTGACCTGTCCAAGGTTTCCGATGCACAGCGCACCGCCGTTCGCAACAATGGCGGTGGTCACTACAATCACACCCTCTTCTGGGAACTCATGACGCCGGGCGGAGCAAAGTCGCCCGACGGAGATCTGGCCACGGGAATCGACGCGACCTTCGGCGGGTTGGCCCCGTTCAAGGAACAATTCCAGAAGGCGGGCCTGGGCCGCTTCGGCAGCGGGTGGGCATGGCTGGTCCGAGACAAGACCGGCAAGCTCACCATCGAAAGCACCCCGAATCAGGACAGCCCGATCATGGACGGGAAGCATGCCGTTTTCGGCTGTGACGTCTGGGAGCACGCCTACTATCTCAAGTACCAGAACCGCCGGGCCGATTACCTGTCTGCCTGGTGGAATGTGCTGAATTGGTCGGTGGCCGGCAAACGGTTTAACGGGTAATGGCTCCGCCATCCGTGGGTGCGGCCGCCCCAGAGTTCACGTTGCTCTCGACTGCGGGCCAGCAGGTCACCCTGTCTGGGCTCCGTGGGAAGAATGTGCTGCTGGCCTTCTTCCCACTGGCCTTCACCGGAACCTGCACCGCCGAGCTCTGTGCCATGTCGGACGACTACGGTAAATTCCAACGCGGTAACACGGTGGTCCTGCCGATCAGCGTCGACTCGGGACCGACCCTGAGGGAATTCAAGGCCAAGGAGAAGATTACCGTCGACCTCCTGAGCGATTTCAAGCGCGAGGTGTCCCGGCTCTACGGCGTGCTCAACGAAGAGAAGTTCTACAGCAATCGCGCCTACTTTCTGATCGACCGGAACGGCGTGATTCGCTGGACCCACCACGAGGCCAACAACGGCGAGCGCCGTGAAAACAACGAACTCCTGGCCGAGCTGGCCCGGCTGGGCTGAGCACTGAATCGGTCGCCGCTTCTTTACACCCCCGACCCGGCCCTCAACCAGGCTTTTGGGTGGGCCGGGGCGCGCGCGGCCGCGGCGGTCCGGGCCGACCCAGACTCGGCGTTGTCCGAGTGGAACGCATCGGACTTCGCGCTGTTGCTGGAAGACGCCAGGACGTTGCGCAGGGTGGGCACGCACACGCTGCCGGACCCGGAGACGTTTATTCGTGAGGTGGTGGCGGGTCTGTTCGGCGTACGCGCCGACGCGGAAGGCGGGCGTTTCGTCCTTTCGCCATGGTTGCCGGATGGCTGGCGCAGCATGGCCCTCCGCCGGCTCCGGTTGCACCGGTCGCTCGTCGATGTCGAGGTGCGGCCCCGGGCCGAGTGGACCTCGGTGCGGCTCAAGCTGACGTTCGGGCCGCCCGTCGCGCTGGCGCTGACGGTGCGCAATGCCGGGCCGGTGGGCCGGGTCACGGTGGACGAGATCGCGCTCCAGGGAGACCGCGCCGTCTTCACCCTCTCCGGTGAGCACGAGGCCATCTTCTTTTTCGAAGGAGACGCACGATGAGCACTCCACGCCGGGGCCCTCGGGCAGCGCTCCTGGGAGTGACCCTTGTATCGCTGGCGATCGTCGCCGTGCCGGTGCTGCTGATTCGCCCCTTTGCGCCCCAGACACCGGCCTCCCTGGCGCTGGCCTTCACCCTGCGCCGCTGGTCCCCGCTCGTGACGCTCGCCGCCCTTGCGGTTGCGGTGTTCCTGGCCGTGCGGCTCTGGAATCCGGGCCACCGTCGCCTGGCGAGGATCGGAGTGGCCCTGGCCGTCGTCCTGACCGGGGTCGCCGCGTGGGGCGCGCGGCAGAATCACTTCGAATGGATGTTTGCGCCGCTCCCGGGACCCGGCTTCGTCCGCGCGTCCGCTGCCGGTTTCGTGGCTCCCGGGGACATGGTGATGAGTGTGTACCGGCCGGGAGATCCGGTGGCCTATCCGATCCGGCAGCTCGCCTACCACCACCTCGTTCAGGATTCGGTCGGTGGGGTACCGATCGTCGCCACATATTGAACCCTCTGCCACACCGGTCTGGTGTGGGAGCGGACGGTCCAGGGGCGGGTGCTGAACTTCCGGCTCGCCGGAATCAACAACCAGAACTTCATCATGCAGGATCGGGAAACGGGAAGTTGGTGGCAGCAGGTCAGCGGCGAGGCCATCCTGGGACCGCTCAAGGGTGCGAAGCTCGAGCGCGTGTTCCACGACGAACTGACTTTCTCGGCCTGGACCAGGGAGATGACGGGCGGGCGCGTCCTGGTGCCCGCCGCCGACACCGCCTGGAAGCGTTTCTCCGAGGGTTGGGAAGTGCACACCGCGAAAGCCCCGGTCAACGTGCGCACGGCGCTGGACAACCGGCTGCCGCCACGTGCGGTCGTGTTCGGCGTGGAGCTGAGTGGCTCGGCCAAGGCCTATCCCCTGGACCGGGTGCTCGCGCAGGCGCCGCTCCACGACCGGCTCGGTGGCCTGTCCCTGGTGTTGCTGGTCGGACCCGACGGCAAATCAGTGCGGGCCTTCGAGGCCCGGCTGGACTCAATGGAACTCGAGCTGGTCCGCCCGATGGATCCGGAGGCGGGAGATGTGGTGGACGTGCGCACCGGAAGTCGGTGGAGCTTTACCGGGGAGTCGGTTGCAGGTCCCCTCAAGGGACGCCGGCTCAAGCCGGTGTATGTGCTCAAGGACTATTGGTTTGACTGGATGACATATCACCCGCAGACGGCGGTGTATTTGCTGGGCAGGACCGAGTAGCGAGCAGGAAATAGTCGCACACTCAGTGTCGCCTAGTTCCGCTGCAGCAACAACCTCCCCTCGCTCATCTCCCGCATTGCCTCCTCCACCCCCTCCCGCCCGAGCCCTGACGACTTGACGCCACCATAGGGCAGGTGGTCGAGCCGCAGCGTCGGGATATCGTTCACGATCACGCCCCCGACTTCGATCCCTTGAAACGCCTCTCGAATCCGCCGAGCATCGTGGGTGAATACGCCGGCCTGGAGCCCGTAGGGCGAATCGTTCGCAAACCGGATTCCTTCACGCCAGGTGGTGTACGGCGCCACGACCAGGACTGGGCCGAAGACCTCCTCGCAGCTGACCTTCATTTCCCGCCGGACATTCGTGAGGATGGTGGGGCCCAGTACCATCCCCCGGCGCCGTCCGAGCAGCACCGCGTGAGCGCCTCCGGACACGGCCTCATCGACCCATCCCTGCACCCGTCGGACTGCGCCGGCGTCGATGAGCGGGCCGATGACGGTCTCGGGACGAGCCGGGTTTCCGCGAGGCAACCGCCGAGTGGCCGCCACCACCTTTCGCAGCAGACGACGATACAGCGGCGCGTGCACGTACAGGCGCTGGACCTTGATGCAGACTTGGCCGGCGTAGGCAAAGGCCGCCCACGCGATTCGCGCCGCGATGGCATCCAGGTTGCCGACGTCCGAATGGACCAGCACCGCCGCATTCCCGCCCAGCTCGAGAAGCACCCGTTTGCGTCCGGCTACCGCCTTCAAGTACCAGCCAACCTTTGCGCTCCCGGTGAAGCTGAGCATTGCAAAGGCGGGGTCGGTGGCAAGTCTCTCGGCCTGCGGCACCGGCACATGGAGGACCTGGAGGGCGCCGGCGGGCAAACCCGAGCGGGTCATGAGCTCGGCCAGCCGGAACGCCGCCAGCGGCGCCTGGGGCGGCGGCTTGAGGACCACGGCATTCCCGGCTGCGATCGCCGGCGCCACTTTGTGCGCCACCAGATTGAGGGGAAAATTGAACGGTGATATGGCCGCGATGATGCCGAGTGGGAATCGCTCGACCATTGCGGTCATCCCTTCGCCGCGCCGGTCGCCGTCTGCCGGGAGGGCTGAGACACCGAAGCGGCGGGCCCCTTCGGCGGCCTGCCGGAAGACGGTAATCGCGCGGTCCACCTCCGCCACGGCGAGTGTCAGGGGTTTGCCGGCGTCTTGTGAGATGAGCCGGGCCAGCGACGCGCGCTCTGCGCCAAGGAGTCGGCCGGTCTCCTCCAGGATCGAGGCACGGTGGTGCCGGGCAAACGTCGCGAGCAATTTCTGCGCGGCGCGGGCTCCCGTGATGGCCAAATCGAGGTCGCGGTCATCCCCCGCGACCAGGCGCGCCAGGGTCCGGCCGTCGAAGGGCGCGGTTACCGCCTCGGCCGGCCGACGCCGCCGGGGCAGCCAGCCGCCGTTCACGTAGGGGGTGATGATTCGCTTCGGCATCGGGTCTCCTGTCTTGGGAGGTTAAACTTACCGTCCAGCCATGATCGATCCATGACCGACGTCCCGAGCGGCGGATCCGCCCTCTCCTTGGTGGGCCAGATCGCCCGGATACTCAACAGCGGCCTGGCGGCGGACGAAACCCTCCGGCTGGCCACGGCCACCGTCCAGCGCGGAATGGGCTCCGGGCCGGTCATCGTGTGGCGCCGCGAAGCGAACGGGTCGATGTTCGCCGGAGTTTCGGCCAGTACCGGCGAGCATGCCGCCGCCTCGCTCGACGAGCTCCCGCCTCAGGATCCGGCGGTGCGCCGCTATCCGCTGGTCCATGGGGGCGCCAGGCTGGGGGTGCTGCAGATCGACTTTGCCACGCCGGCGCCGCGCCCCGACGCGGGGCTGATCCAGATCCTCTGCGATCTGCTGGCCCCGTTCCTCGATGCGATGACCCTGTCGGAAGACCTCGCTCTCGAGGTGGCCAGCCGCTCCCGCGAGATCGAGGAGCAGCGCCGGTTCACCGGCCTGGTGATCGACAGCCTGCCCGTGGGCCTTTACGTCATCGATCGCGACTATCGCATCAAAGTCTGGAATCGCAAGCGGGAGACCGGCACCCAGGGTCTGCGCCGCGCCGACGTGGTGGGCCGGCCGGTCTTCGAGGTGCTGACCAGGCAGCCGCCGGCGCAGCTCCGCGCCGAGTTCGACCGGGTCTTCCGCGCGGGTGAGGTGCAGCAGATGGACATCGAGGTCCCGACCGGCCGCGACACCCGCTACTACCGCATCAGCCGGATCCCCATGCGGCTCGACGGAGACGCAATTACCCACGTGATCACCATCGGCGAGGACGTGACCGAGTCGCGAGAGGTGCAGCGCCGCATCCTCCAGAGCGAGAAGCTGGCCGCGGTGGGTCAGCTGGCCGCCGGTGTCATGCACGAGATCAACAACCCCCTGGCCACGATCGGGGCCTGCGTCGCGGCGATCGAGGCCCGGCTGGGCGACAGCGCGGACGCCACCGTCCGCGAATATCTGGAAATCATCGACAAGGAAGTGCTGCGCTGCACCCACATCGTGGACGGCCTGCTCGATTTCAGCCGCCCCCGCGACGCGGTACCCAGGGTTCCGGTCTCGGTCAACTCGCTCCTGGAGCAGACCCTGTTTCTGCTCAAACACCATCAGCGCTTCAAGCGTATCTCGGTGAGCCGTGAGCTGGACGAGACTCTCCCGCTGGTGCAGGTGAGTGATGAACAGATGATCCAGGTGTTCATGGCGCTGATGCTGAACGGCGTGGATGCCATGGACGACGGCGGGATGCTGACGGTTCGCACCATGGCCAACCCGGCGCGGAGCGACGAGGTGATGGTCGAGGTTCAGGACGGAGGGCATGGAATTCCCGCCGCCGACCTCCCCAGGATCTTCGAGCCGTTCTACACCACCAAGCCGCCGGGGCGGGGTACCGGACTGGGGCTTTCAATCTGCTACGGCATCGTCGAGCAACACCGGGGCCGGATCGAGGTAATTTCGGAGCCGGGTCTCGGCACTACATTCCGGGTGTTCCTTCCCATCGCGACCGGGGGCCAGGGGTGAAGATCCTCGTCGTGGAAGACGACCGCGTGGTGGGCCAGTACATCAAGCGCGGACTGGAAGAAGCCCAGTACCACGCCGACCTCGTGGACGACGGTCTCGAGGCGCTGCGGCTTATTTCGGGCGGGCTGTACGATTTGGTGGTGCTCGATCTCCGGCTGCCCGGCATGACCGGACTCGAGGTGCTCCGGACCCTCCGTGACCGCGGAATCACCACGCCAATCCTGGTGCTCACGGCGCAGGACGCGGTGGGGCACAAGGTGGAGGCGCTCCGGGCCGGCGCCGACGACTACGTCACCAAGCCGTTCGCATTCGAGGAGGTGCTGGCCCGGGTCGAGGCGCTCTCCCGGCGCCCCAAGCAGCTCTCTTCCTCCAGGCTCGCGATCGGAGGTCTGGAGCTGGACCTGGGCAGCCGTGAAGTGCGGAGGGCAGACCGGCTCATCGAGCTGACGCCCAAGGAGTACGCGGTGCTCGAGTACCTCATGCGCCATCCGGGACGGGTCATGTCCCGCACCCTGATCACCGAGTACGCCTGGGACTACCACTTTGATCCCGGCACCAACATCGTGGACGTGGTCATCAACCGGCTCCGGAAAAAAGTGGACACCGGCAGCGAGAAAAAACTGCTTCACACCGTGCGCGGCGTGGGGTATGTGATCCGGGCCTGACGTGCGCTCAATCCGCTGGCGGCTTACCCTGGCCTACGGGCTCGCGCTGGCGGCCACGATCATCGCCTTCGGGACGACCCTCTATATCACCCGCCAGCGAACCAGTTCCACGGACTTCGACCAGCGCCTGCATCAGCGCCTCCTCCTCGAAGCCGAACTCTCAGCGAAATACCTGAATGAGTCTCACCGGGTGCTGGGCCGGCTCGTCTCGCATGACCCGGAACCGGCCCTCGAGCCGGCCATCGCTCCCTACTTCGAGAGCTTCCGCGACTATCTCATCCTCGCGGACACCGCCGGACGCGTCCTGTTCATCTCCGATTCCGCCTCCTCGCTCCCCTTTGCTTCGATCGAGCGGCTGCGGTCGCTGGTGCATCCTCCTCCACTGAAGGCCGATAGCGGCACGTTCGTCTTCGATTCGCGGGTCGGGCCGGCGCTCTACCTGGTGTACCCCATCACCGGTGCAGGTCCGGAGGTCGCGGCCGTCCTGGTGGCGGCGCCGAGCACGGCGACGCTGGTGGAGCCCAACGAACTGCTCTCCAGTATGCTGGTCATTGCCCCGTTGATCATGGGGGCGTCACTCCTGGTGGGATACTGGGTGGCGGGTCGAAGCCTTAAGCCGCTGGGCGCCATGGTGAATGAGCTGGAAGCGATCACCGACAGCCGAAGCCTGCACCGGCGGCTCGCGGTGGAGCGCACCGGCGACGAGGTGGCCCGGCTGGGGAACGCGGTCAACCACATGTTCGACCGCCTGGAGCGAAGCTTTGCGGCCCTCCACCGCTTCACGGCGGAGGCCAGCCACGAGCTCAAGACTCCGCTGATGGTGTTGCGGGCCGGGGTGGAGCGCGCCCTGCGTAACCCCGCGACTCCGCCGGAGAGTCTGCAGGCACTGGACGAATCGCTCATGCAGATCGGGCGCATGGCCGAGCTGGTGGACAGCCTCCTGACCCTGGCGCGGGCCGACGAGGGGCAGATTCCCCTGGCGGTCGAGGATTGCGACCTGCGAGATCTGGTGGCCGAGGCGGCCGAGACGGCGGGTATCCTGGCGGAGGAGGCGCAGCTCACGGTCACCACGTCGATCCCCCCGGTCCAGGTGATCCTCGGGGTGGACCGGAGCCGGATCCGCCAGCTCCTGCTCAACCTGGTGACCAACGCCGTCAAGTACACCCCGGCCGGTGGGACGGTGTCGCTGGGGCTCTCCGACCAGGGGGACAACGTGACTGTCACCGTCGGGGACACCGGGATCGGTATTGCGGCGGGCGACCTGCCGCATATATTCGACCGCTTCTGGCGGGCGGACCCGGCGCGTTCCCGCGGAACTGAGAGCCCCGGTACCGGATTGGGGCTGGCCATCACCAAGTGGGTCGCCGAGGCCCACGGCGGAAGCATCTCGGTCCAGAGTCGGCCAGGCCGGGGCACGCTGTTCACGGTTGGCCTGCCGCGGGTCGAATCGCCCCAGGCTGTCAGCTAATCGTCTTGTCATCGATTTGTCATGAACTGGTCAGGGGGATGCCACCCTGCCGCTGTTGATTTCCTTCGGCAGGGTTCCCTCCCGTGGAGGCAACGCATGTTTGAGAATCTGATCGAATCGAAGCCCAAGAAGGTTCGGACGTTCCGGCAGTCCGCGATGTCACTGGTGCTGCACCTGACGATTGGCTATCTCGCCATCAAGGCGACCGCCGGCGCCGCGGAAGAGCTGACGAAAGTCCTTCAGGACACCACCGCCTTCGTGCTGAAGGCCCCGGAGCCGCCGCCGCCCCCGCCCGAGGTGATCCCGCCCGAGGCCATCGTGAGCGCCAATCCTCCGCCGCTCGGCTTCCAGACCGTGATGCCGCCGACTGAAATTCCCAAGGACATCCCGCCGGTCAACCTGAACGAGCGGTTCAACGCGGCCGACTTCAGCGGCAAGGGTGTGGAAGGCGGCGTGGCCGGTGGCGTTGCGGGCGGCACCGGACCGGTCACCGGCGAGACCTTCCTGCAGACCGAGGTCGACGACCCGGTCCAGCAGATCAACATCCCGAAGCCGCGCTATCCCCCAGTGTTGCAGCAGGCCGGCGTGTCCGGCTTCGTGGACGTCACCTATGTCGTGGACACCACGGGCCATTCGGAGCCGTCGTCGTGGAAGGTGCAGAAGAGCACCAACCAGCAGTTCGAGGCGCCGGCGCGCGAAGCGATCATGAAGGGCGTCTTCAAGCCGGCCCGGATCAAGGGCCAGGCGGTGCGCCAACTCGTGCAACAGCGTATTGCGTTCAACATCGGTCAGTGAATTTTTCCCACCGTTAAAGGAGCGGTCTCATGGGTGTAGATATTCTGGCTCTCTGGGGTCACGCTGGTCTCTTCGCCAGAGGGATCGTGGTCGTGTTGCTCATCATGTCGTTCTTCTCGCTCACGATCGCCCTGAACAAGATGTGGCAGATCCACAAGAGCTCGGCGGCCACCCGGAAGTTCGCGTCGAACTTCTCCCGGTCGATTCAGGAAGAGCAGCTCGACCAGGCCATCGCGCTGGCTGAGAAAAACCAGCTCAGCCACGTCGCCCGGGTCCTCGGCGGGGCGCTCCAGGAAGTGAAGCCACTCCTGCGGGACCGGGCCACCATCACCGCGGCCGACATCAACTCCGCCGAGCGCGCGGTCGAACGGCAGATGCTGATCGTGCTCTCCGAGTTCAAGCGCGGCTTGAGCGTGCTGGCCACGGTCGGCTCGACGGCGCCGTTCGTCGGGCTGCTTGGCACCACGATGGGCATCGTGACGGCGTTCAACGCCATGACCGCGGGCGGTAATGCGGGCGGCCTGGCCGGCATCGCCGGCGGTATCGCCGAGGCACTCATCACCACGGCGCTCGGCCTCCTGGTGGCCATCCCCGCCGTGTGGTTCTACAACTACTTCACGACCAAGATCGAGAACCTGACGGTCGAGATGACCTACACGTCGAAGGAGCTGATCGACTACCTCATCAAGAGCGTCGGCAGCGAGTTCGGCCGCTCGATCTTCACCAAGGAGTTCCAGACCCAGAAAGCGGTGAGCGGCAGT
>JANNGX010000332.1:0-8075 GCA_031404115.1 Gemmatimonadales bacterium
CACCATCGCGCCTGGCGCAGCCACCCAGCTCACGATCACCAGTCAGCCTTCAAGCGCGGCAGCAAGCGGTGTCGTCCTGCCCCAACAGCCCGTGCTCCAGTTGCGGGACGCCGCCGGCAATGCGGTCAGCCAGTTGGGGACGGTGGTGACGGCCGCGATCGCCACGGGCGGCGGCACGCTGGGGGGCACGCTCACGGCGAGCACCAACGCCAGCGGAGTGGCAACCTTCTTTAACCTGTCCATCAGCGGCAGCACCGGGGGCCGGACACTGAATTTCAGCGCCCCGGCGGTGTCTGGAGCCACCTCAGGTACGATTGCCATCACCGTGGCCGCCACCCAGCTCACGCTCACCACGCAGCCTTCGGCCTCGGCAGCGAGTAGCGCCGTCTTTGCCCTGCAGCCGGTGCTCCAGCTCCGTGATGCGGCGGGGAACCTCGTGAGCCAGGCGGGCGTGGACGTCACCGCAACCATCGCCGCGGGCGGCGGGACGCTCGGAGGCACGCTGATAGCCACCACGAATGCCGCTGGGGTAGCGACCTTTACGGGCCTGTCGATTGCGGGCGTCATCGGGAATCGGACGCTGAGCTTCAGCGCAGCCGGGCTTACCGGTGTCACCTCGAGTGCCGTTAACATCACGCCGGGCCCGGCCACCCAGGTCACCATCACGACCCAGCCGTCAGCCTCGGCCAAGAGCGGGGTCGCCTTCGTCTTTCAGCCAGTGCTCCAGCTGCGCGACGCCGCGGGCAACGCGGTCAGCCAGGCGGGCCATACCGTGACGGCGGTGATCGCCACCGGCGGGGGCACGCTGAACGGGGCGATCAGCGTGGTGACGAATGCCAGCGGCGTGGCGGCCTTTGCCGGCCTCTCCATTACCGGCACGATCGGCGATCGCACCCTCAGCTTCAGCGTTCCGTCACTGACCGGGGCGACTTCGAGCACGATCACCCTTACGCCGGGCGCGGCCACCCAGCTCACCATCACCACCCAGCCCCCGGCCGCGGCGGCCAGCGGGGTCGCGTTCGCCCCGGCGCAGCAGCCGGTCATTCAGCTGCGGGACGCCGCCGGCAATGCGGTCAGCCAGTTGGGGACCGTGGTGACGGCCGCGATCGCCACGGGCGGCGGCACGCTGGGCGGCACGCTCACGGCGAGCACCAACGCCAGCGGAGTGGCGACCTTCACCAACCTGGCCATCACCGGCGGCACCGGGTGCCGGACACTGAACTTCAGCGCAACGGGGCTCGCGGGCGCGACCTCGACCACGATCTGCCTCTAAAGTCGCCCGAACTCGGCCGTATTCGCCCTTCGTGCAGGACTACCGGAAAGGCTTCGCGGTCGATCAGGCCCCGGGCGGCTCGGCGCGCTCCAACAGCGCAATCCCCGAAAACCGCTTGAATTCCTCGCGCTTCTTCTTCGGCGCGAACTTGCCGATGAACTTCCACAACCCCGCCATCGGCATGGTCCGCTTGAGCCGGATGCTCTCGTCGAACATCGACCGATACTCCAGCTCCCGCCAGCCGAGCGGCGTGAAGAACGCGGTGCTCTCGGCGGGGCCGAACTGGAACGGCGCATTGGCCGCCGCCACCACCGGCCCCCACGACTTGGCCAGCATCTTGAGCAGGCCCGGACTGGCCAGGTCCATAAGCCACCACCGAAAGCTCGGCTGACGCTGAAGGTCGCGGGCCAGCTCCGCTACCGCGAGCGACGGCAGATAGACCAGCAGCCCCTCCGTTATCACCAGCACCTTCGGTGACGCCGCGCCCACCCGCTCGAACAACTCCGCCCGCGCATGGACGTCCGTCAGATCGAGGCGAACCCCCTCGTATTGGCACTTCGGCGTCTCTCCAGCCAGCTCCGCCAGCTTGGTGTCGATCATCACGGGGTGATCCACGTCGATCCAGCGAAGCGTGGCCGGCAGCTCGAGCCGCCACGGCCGCGCGTCGAGCCCGGCGGCCAGATTCAGGACGCAATCCACCCCATCCCGGGTGATGCATTGCATGATGATCTCGTCCATCACTGCGGTACGGACGATCATCGGCCAGGCGATCTGCTTCCCCTTGGGGAGTCCGGTGACGATGGCCTCGCCCCGGTCGCCGGCCAGCCGGCGGGCATAGGGGTCGCGGAAGATCGCATCGGGGCGCTCGGTCTCCATGGCGCGGTACACCGCCACCCAGCGCGCGGTGTCGGAGATGTTGTCGATGAGCCTTTCGTCGCTCATGAGCTCAGTTCTTTCCGGGCGTGAGGCCCCGCTGCTCCAGCAGCGGCTCGACCGAGGGATCCCGGCCGCGAAAGGCGCGGTAGAGCGCGGCGGCGTCGTCAGTGCCGCCCCGGGAGAGGATCATGTCGCGGAACCGCTGCCCGTTCTCCCGGGTCATCCCGCCGTGCTCGACGAACCAGTAGTACGCGTCGTGGTCGAGAACTTCGCTCCAGAGATAGGCGTAGTATCCCGCCGAGTAGCCGCCACTCCAGATGTGCGCGAAATAGGGCGTGCGATAGCGCGGCGGAACCTCGGGCATGCCGACACTGAAGCGCTCGAGAGATTGGGTCTCGAACGCGCCAACGTCCTGTTTCGGGGCGGTGGCCGGCAGGGTGTGCCATGCCATGTCCAGCAACGCGGCGGCCAGGTACTCGGTGGTGGCATATCCCTGGTCGAAGGTGCGGGATTTCTTGATCTTGTCGACCAGCTCGGCCGGCATGGGTTGGCCGGTCTGGTGATGCCTGGCGTAGTTCGCGAAGACCGCAGGCTCGAGCGCCCAGTGCTCGTTGAACTGGGACGGGAACTCCACGAAGTCCCGGGGGACGTTGGTGCCCGCCAGCGTGGGATACCGGGCGTTCGAAAACATCCCATGCAGCGCATGGCCGAACTCGTGAAACAGCGTCTTCACATCGTCGAAGCTCAGCAGCGCGGGCTGGCCCGCCGCCGGTTTGGTGAAGTTGCAGACGTTGAACACCACCGGCTTGGTGCCCCGGAGCCCCGATTGATCCACGAAGGCGTCCATCCAGGCGCCGCCGCTCTTGCTGGAGCGCGCGAAGTAATCGGCATAGAAGAGGGCCAGGGACGTGCCGTCCGCCTCGAATACTTCGAATACCCGCACGTCGGAGTGATATCGAGGGATGTCGGTGCGCTCCTTGAAGGTGATGCCGTAGAGCTGACCGGCCGCGAAGAATACGCCGTCCTTGAGGACCCGGTCGAGCTCGAAATACGGCTGCACCTCCGCCTGGTTGAGGTCGAACTCCGCTTTACGCACCTGCTCGGCATAGAACTGCCAGTCCCAGGCGGCCAGCTTGAAGCTGCCGTTCTGCTCGCCGATGAGGTGCTGCATCTTGTCCACTTCGCCACGCGCCTTGCCGGTGGCTGCCGGCACCATGTCGTTGAGGAGTTTGAGCGCGTTGACGGGAGTCTTTGCCATCTGGTCTTCCAGCTGGTAGTCCGCGAAGGTGCTGAACCCGAGGAGCCTGGCCTTCTGGGCCCGAAGCTCTGCCAGCCGCTGGGCGGTGGCGCGGGTGTCGTTCTCCCCGCCACCCTCCGCCCGGGTCATCGAAGCGCTGAGCAGCCGCTCGCGCACCGCCCGGTTGCGCAGTGAGGCGAGGAGCGGCTGCTGGGTGGTATTCCGGAGCGCCAGCACCCACTTGCCAACGAGTTTGCGCGACGTGGCCTCCTCGCGCGCAGCCGCGACGTCCCCAGCGCTCAGACCGTCGAGTTCGGTGGAATCGGAAATGACCAGCGCCGCGGCGTTGGTGGCGGCCAGCAGCGTGTTCTGGAAGCTGGTCGTGAGCTCGGACTCCTCGCGGTTCATCGCGCGGAGCCGGGTCTTGTCTGCGTCGGAAAGCTGGGCGCCCGCCTTGACGAAGTCGCGGTAGTATTGGCCGACGAGGAACTTCTGCTCCGGGTCCAGGGGCAGGGCATCACGCTGATCGTACAGCGCCTTGATCCGTCGGAAGAGCCGCGCATCGAGATAGATCGAATCCTGGAAGGCCGCCAGTCTGGGAGCCGTCTCCTCTTGCACCTTCTGCAGCGTGTCATTGGTGTTCGCCTGGGTCATGGCCAGAAACACCTTGAGCACTCGAGTCAGCAGCTCGCCGGAGCGCTCCATCGGCTCGATGGTGTTGGCAAAAGTCGGGACGCTGTCCTGCCCGGCGATCGCGTCGATCTCGGCCAGGTTCTGCTTCATCCCTTCCTCGATCGCGGGCAAATAGTCCGCGTCCTTGATCCGGTCAAAGGGGGGTGCCTGGAAGGGCAGGGTGCTGGCGCTGTAAAACGGATTGGCGCCCCCGGGAGCCGTGGCAGGCGGGCGGTCCTCCCCGAGCTTGGAGCAGGCGGCGGTCAGGAGGAGTGCGGCACCAATCGGTAGCAGATGGAGTCGGGACATCGGTATTCCTCGAATCAAGGCAGGGGGCGTGGCGGCCGCGGTACTTTCTGGTCCCGAATGGCGGCGTGCCACGCGAAGACGGCCAGGACGATGGCATTCTGCTGCAGGTCCTCGGTCAGAACCCGGTCGGCAAAGTCCATGTTGGTATGATGTTCGCGAGTGTCATAGTCCACGTAGTCCTGCAGCGAGTTGAACGCCGGCAGGCCCAGCGCCGTGAACGAGAGGTGATCGGTGTTTCCGATTTTGGCCATGACGTTGCGGCGCGCGCCGAGCTCCTTGAGCGGCTCGAGCCAGGCATCGAAAATGGACTTGGCCCCGGAGTTTTCCTCCATGTACCAGCCGAAGATCGGTCCGCTGCCCGGGTCGCTGTTGAGGTAGACCGACAGCTTCTCCCGCGCGCCGGCATTCGCGGCTCCAGCGTAGTGACGCTCAGCGTAGGCCCGGCTGCCCAGCAGTCCTTCTTCCTCCCCACCCCACAGCGCCATCCGGATGGTACGCCGGGGCCGGGCGCCGACGGCCTGGAGGATGCGCATTGCCTCGATCACCGTGGCGGAGGCGTCGGCGTTGTCGGTGGCGCCGGTTGCGGAATGCCAGGAGTCGAGATGCGCGCCGAGCAGCACCACCTCGTCCTTGAGCGCCGGGTCGGTGCCGGGAATCTCCGCGATGACGTTGTAGCCGTTGGTGTCCGCCGTGAAATAGCGGGTGTCCACCCGGGCGCGGAGCTTGACCGGCGTCCCGGCCTGCATGGCATTGACGATCATGTTGTAGTGCTCGGCCGCCAGGATCACCGAGGGCGCGGCGTCGTCCGGCGTGGTGCGGCTGCCCAGCACGAACATGGTCCCGTGCTGGCCCTGGGTGGGCCGAAGCACCAGGCCGGCTCCCACCTCGCGCAGCACCCGCGCCCGGCTCTGGTTGCTCAGTGGGCCCTGGGGATTCAGGAATGGCGGAGCTCCGATCGGAACCGGCTGCTCGCTCAGGCTGGGCTCCACCCGGTCTTTCGTGATGAACGCCGCCTGAGGCTTCGTGGCGAGGACGATCGCCCCCCGGAGCTCCGCGGCGCGGGCCCGGACGGCGGTCGAATCGGCGAGATCTCCGAGATACACCGGCCTCGCCAGCAGCTCACCCTTGGTGGACGGGGTCCACGCCTCCGCGAATCCGATCAGCGGGAAGTAGTACGGCTCGACCATTTCGAGGACGAGCCTGTCCAGGCCCCAGCCCCGCCCGAACGGCCACGATTCCTGGTGCACCGCTGAGAGCCCATACGCCTTGAGCCGCTGCTCGGCCCAGTCGGCGGCCTGCTTGTAGGCGGGCGTGCCGGTAAGGCGGGGGCCGGTCACGTTGGTGAGATGGTTGAACGTGGCCGCGACCTGGGATCGGACCTGGGCTTCTTCGCGGATACGCGCGATCATCGCGCGATCCACCGGCTCCTGGGCCGCGGCGCCGGGACCCGTCCCGAGAACCAGGGCCACGCTGATGAATAGTCGTCGAGTCATGGGAACCATCGGTTGCAGGTTGAGCGTGGAGGGGGTAACAATACGGTATGCCAGCATCCGAAGCCACTATTCTGAGCCTGCACCACGTCACCGCCACGGCCGTCGACGCCCAGGAAGATCTCGACTTCTACGCCGGCAGGCTCGGCCTCCGCCTGGTCAAGAAAACGGTCAATTTCGATAACCACCACGTCTTCCACTTCTATTACGGGAACGAGCAAGGCACTCCGGGCACCATCATGACCACTTTCCCCTACAAGGGCTATCGAGTACCGATAGGCCGGAAAGGCGCCGGGCAGATCAACGAAACCGCCTTCTCGGTGCCGTCCGGCTCGCTGGACGACTGGCGCCGCCGCCTGACGGAAGCGGGCGTGGCGCTCACCGGAGAAGGGTCCCGGTTCGATGAGCCCTTCCTGGCCGTGGCCGATCCCTCGGGCCTCGACATCGAGCTGATCGAGACCGGCGCGGATGCCCGTGCTCCGTGGACCGGATCGGGAGTCCCGGAGGAGGTGGCCATTCGCGGGGTTCATTCCGTCACGCTGACTGTTCGCGACTCCCCTCGGTCAGTCGCTTTTCTCACCGACGTCCTGGGCTGGCGGGTAATCGGACAACTCGGGAACCGCACTCGGCTCGGCATCGGGGGCGGCGGGCCCGGCCAGACCATCGACATCCTGCATGCCCCGAACGCCCCCCCGGCAATGAACGGCCTCGGCACGGTGCACCACGTGGCCATGGCCATCGGGACTCCGGAAGAGCAGCTCGAGGCGCGTGCGGCGTTGGACCGGCTCGGCGTGGCGGTGACCGACGTACGGGACCGGCAATACTTCCTCTCGATCTACTTCCGTGAACCGGGCGGAGTGCTCTATGAGATTGCCACGATGAAACCGGGCTTCGCGGTCGATGAGCCCCCTGCCGAGCTTGGCACCGCGCTCAAGCTGCCGCCATGGGAGGAGCCATACCGAGCCGAAATCGAGGCCGGCCTCCCGCCGGTGAAGGTTCCATCGCGATGAACTCCGATGATCCCCACGCCGGACAACCGGTGCTGACCACGGGCCGCCCGCTGGGCCAGGGCCGTGCGGCCATGATCATGATCCACGGCAGGGGCGCAGGCCCGGAAAACATTCTGGACCTTGCTGCTGCCCTCCCGCATCCGGACTTCACCTATCTCGCCCCCGCGGCGGCGGGAGGGACCTGGTACCCATTCAGCTTCATGGCCTCCACGGAAAAGAACGAGCCGGGCATCACCTCGGGGCTCGCGACCATTCACCGGTTGGTCGAAGAGGTGGTGGAGAAGGGAATTCCAAGGAGCCGGATCATCCTTCTCGGATTTTCCCAGGGTGCGTGTCTGGCAAGCGCCTACGCGGCGCGAAATGCGACGCGGTTCGGCGGAATTGTCGTTTTCAGCGGTGGTCTGATCGGGCCGGCGGGAACGGTGTGGACCTTCGAGGGGAATTTCGCGGGTACGCCGGCGTTCCTGGGGTGCAGTGACGTGGACGCCCACATTCCAGCGGCGCGGGTGCGGGAAAGTGCCGCAGTATTTCGGCGGATGGGTGCGGAAGTGACCGAGAGGATCTACCCCGGGATGGGACACCTCGTCAGCGAAGACGAGATCGCTTTCACTCGGGGACTGATGGCGGTGGTCGCCCCAGCGGTGTAGCAGGAGACCGCACCGGGAAACTATCGGTCGGGCTTCAGTTCACCGAGGGCTTCAAGGTCACCGAGGTCCTTGTGGCGGCCAGTGGCCCGTTTGTTCTGCACCAGCGTTGCTCGTCCCAAGAAGGGGACCTCAGCGCCCTCCATTGTATGCTCGACCCGGTCACGCCAGGCGTCCTCGAAGCGTGCGACCCCGGTGATGCCGGTGAGGAGATCGACACGATTCGGAGGCAAACCAAGCTGAATCACCGTGCCGGGCCTTTGCAGATCTTCGAGAGTAATGCCGAGCGATTGCAGCGGGGCGCCAAAAGCGAGGAGTGCCGTCCACACCCGTTTCGAATTGTCGGGAGAGGCATCGATCCAGAGGTCCAGGTCCTGCGTCCCCCGTGGCACACCGTGAACAGCCAACGCGTGCGCGCCCACAATCAGGAATCGCGCCTCCGCGTCCCGGAGGGCCTGGAACAGGTCACGCCAATCTCGATTCACGGCAGCCTGCCGACGGTTCCGGGCATTCCTGCCCGGGAATAGCTCTCGATCGGGCCTCCAGCCAGCGCCCAGAATCGTT
>JANNGX010000333.1:0-15582 GCA_031404115.1 Gemmatimonadales bacterium
CGCTACGACGACGAGGATGATGGGCGCGAGCGGCGCCCCCGGCGTCCCCGCCGGGCTGCCGAAGACGACGATGCTCCGGTGCATGCCGCCGAGGCCACCACGACCCGGTCGTCGGCCCCCACACGTGAGCTGGCCACGCCCAATCTCGATATTTCTCCCGCGTTCGAGCTGCTGGAGGATCTTCCGCCGGCACGCACCGAGCTCACGCGCAAAGGGGCGATGGTCCTGCTGGTCGATGACGAAGATCAGCTGCGCCGGGTCATGAAAGATCTGCTCGAGCGGCAGGGATACACGGTGGTGGAGGCGCGCGACGGCGCGCAGGCCCTGGACGAAGTGGACCGCCACGCGCCGGACATCGTCATTCTCGATCTCAATTTGCCCGGCGTGGACGGCTACTCGGTACTGAGCCAGCTCCGGTCCCGTCCCGCGACCCGGCAGATCCCAATCATTGTGCTCACCGCCAAAGGCGACGAGGACAACGAGGTTCGGGTCCTCGAGCTGGGCGCTGACGATTTTCTTACCAAGCCCTTCCGGGCCAAGGCGCTGGCGGCCCGGCTGGAATCCGCGCTGGGGCGGCGTGCGCGGTCGAATTAAGAGGCTAAGAGGCTAGGAGGCTAGGAGGCTAAGCGGCTAAGTAACCCCTGGTCACCCTATCCCCCTGCTCCCTACCCATGCCCAATGCACGCCTTGCCTACGTCGACGTCCTCGTGTTGCGCGGGGCTGGTCCTACCCTCGAAATCCTCTGTCTCTGCCGCGGTCCGGATGGGCGGTCTCCCGGCTCCTGGGAGGCCGTCCATGGCCACATCGAGCCGGGAGAGACCGCGGTGGCCGCGGCCCGCCGCGAGTTGGTGGAGGAAACCGGAGCCGGGTCGGAGCGGCTCTACAACTTGAGCCGGGTGGAGTCGTTCTATCGTCCTGCCACCGATGAAGTCGTGCTCATTCCCGTCTTCGCGGCCTTTCTTCCAGCGGGCGCTCAGGTGCGGATTTCCAGCGAGCACAATGGGTTCGAATGGCTCCCGCCGGACCTGGCGCGGGCCCGCATGAGCTGGCCCAGGGTGCGACGGGAGATCGATGACGTGATGGGATTGCTGGGGAGCGGCAGTGCGGGGGTGCTGGAGGACATGCTTCGAGTGCCGGGTGACCGGTGACCGGTGACCAGTATCAGAAGTCGTTGGCGAAGCTCAGCAGTTTCATCCGCCCATCCCGTTCCACGATCGACCCGAACAGCCTCCTCCCGTCGACGCTGTCGCCGGCGCGATAGCGCATATTGCAGTTCGACCAGACCGTCAGGGGGCCGGAAGTGATCTGAAGGGTGTCGCGCCCGCAGCCGAGGCTGACCAACGCGAGCCTGGCCCCGCCGTAGCGTTCCAGCGTGCGATGCAGGCCCGTCGAGCTGCCGGCGGTGAGCTGCATCCAGAAGATCTCGGGATCCAGCTCGTAGGGCGGGTTATGGTAGCGGTGGTGAGGGAATACCAGCCATGCGAACTCCGCGCGGCTCACCGCGAGCGCGGCGAAGGCAGCCGTGTCCCGTGCGCTCACCGCGGCCAGGAATTGCCGCGCCAGCTCGTCTTGGCTCGCCGCACCGCCCATGAGCCGCGCCGGCTCCACCAATCCCTGCCGGAACCGTCGGAGATACTCCGGCATGGGCAGGATCGAATCGATCACGTCTCCGGTCTTGCGCCAGGGCCGCGCGGTGTCCCCCGAGGCAGTTCTGGCCAGGGCGCCGCCCTGATCGGACTCGGTCCGGGCGCACGCGGCCGTCAGGCCGGCGAGAAGTAGCAGTCGTCCGAAGGTCATGATTCCCCGGCAAGGTAAAACCGAAGCGGCCGGAGCTGAGAGCCCCGGCCGCCCAGGCTTCGACCCGAGCAGTCTAGCCCCGGTTGTACGACGTCCAGCCCTCCCACCACTTGGTACCCGTCGGATCCCACGCGCCCCGGTATACCGTGCCGGTCACGACGGCCGCGGCTCGGGTCAGTAAATCACCCGTGAAGGCGGTCAGTCCGCCGGTTCGGGCCGCGGCGGCAGCAGTCAGCGACCAGTCGAAGCTCGCCGCGGTGGTAGCCGCGGTCGTGGGGACGGCCGGCAAGGCGGTGAACATCGATGCAGCAGTCGTCGGCTGGTCGAAGATGACCGCATTCCCGGCGAGGTCGTAGGTCTGCTGCCCGGCCTGCAGCGCCAGGGGCGTTTCCACGATGAGGACGTTCTTGATCGAGAGCAGGCCGGCGGTTTCCCGGGCCTTGGTATCGGCGTCACGGTAACCGACGCCCGCGGTCTGCCAGCGGCCCAGAATGCCGTTGACGTAGTGACCCGCGGTGCCTCGGCGGAGCACGGCGCCATAGCCACCGCCGGTCGGGACGATGCCTGGCCCGGTGCCCACGAGCGTGAAGTTCGCGACGACCGGGGTCGTGAACGGCGTCGAGTTGAAGGCGAGATCGCAGCCACTGCCGCTGCAGCCGTCGTTCTCGATCCCTTGCGGGTCGGCCGAGGCGGTGCCGATGCCTGGCCGGGGCGGGAACAGCCGGCTCTGGAAGGCGATCAGGAACTGGAGCCGCCCGGTGTATCCCTCGGACATGTCGAAATGATCGTCGCCAGACTCGTAGGACACGAGGTACTTGGCGTCCACCGCGCCACCGAACCATTCGAACGCATCGTCGAAGCCGTTGAGTGACTGGAGGTGATCGAGCACCGTCGCGCTGCCGACGGCGGCGAAGGTGAACGAATTCAGCTCGGCGTCCGTGGCGGGACCGAAGCCGGCATATTCGACTCGCACGTAGTGGAGCGCGCCGCTGTTATCGGCGTTGTTGGTGCCGCCGGAGTACGGGATCAGCGGATTGTCCGCCGAGGTACCGGTCCCCTCGATATTGACCGTGCCGGAACGGTTGATGATGCCGTTGCCGATGATGATGAGACCGCCCCAATCGCCCGGCTGACGGGTCCCGACGGTCTGCGAGGAAGTGAAGACGACCGGCGCCGCCGCCGTGCCATTGGCGACGATCCGCCCCCCGCGGAGCACGAAGAGGGAGGAGCCGACGGTGGCGAAGTCGCCGATGATCTGGGTACCGGCGTCGATGGTCAGGGTGGCGCCGTTGGCCACCTTTCTGAACCCGACCAGCTTGTAGATGTTGCCGGCCGTCCAGGTCGTGTTGGCCGTGATGTCCGCGGTTACGTTGACCTGCTGCGGGGCCGACGTCGTCGCGCTGACTTCCCCGGAAAACGCCGAAGTCCCGGCGCTCCGGACCGCCGCGATCCGGTAGCGGTACAGCGACGTCGGGTTGAGCCCGAGGTCGCTGTACGAGGTGACGGCGCTTGCCGGTCGGTTGATTTCCGCGAACGTACCGGCGGCGCCTGCCGCCCGCTCCAGGACATACTGGGTCAGATTGGTGGATGCGGTCCAGGTGATGTTGATCGTGGTGCTGCCCGAAGCCGTTGCCGCCAGCCCGGTCGGTGGATCATTGCTCGGAGTGACCGGGTCGCTGCCACAGGCCCCGAGCAGGGCCATTCCCGTCAATACCGCCATCCGGGTTCTCTTGCCGAGGCCCAGCATAATTTCGACTCCCAACGTGGGTGGTTGATCCCAGGAAACACGATGCCGCCGCGACCGAGGGAATCAACCTCGTCTGCGTCGGCATCGTGTCATCATCGCGTCACAATTCGGTCACGTCGAAGGCGCGTTACTGTCTCCAGCTGAATCCGATCGAGAAAATCCGGCCGGCCCGATAACCCTCCCGGACGATGCCGCCCTGGGTGATCCGGTACGGCGTATCCAGAATATTCTTGGCATCCGCGCGGGCAGCCAGTCCGCCGAAGAGCGGGAAGGCGACCGACGCATCGAGCACGTTCCGGGGCTGCTCCACCACATCGGGCAGGGGAATCTCCCCGGCTTCGCTGATTCGCTCGCCGACCCGGTTGAAGAGCAGCGTCGCCGAGGCGTCGGCGGACGGATGCTTCCAGGTCAGGCCGGCGTTGAGCACGTAGGGCGCCTGGCCGACCATTTTCCGCTGGGCGTTGGTGACGGACCCCCCGGCAAGATCGAGCCGGATCTTGGATTTCATCACGGTCGCATTGGCGAACGCCGTGAAGGGATGGAGCCCGGCCGCCAGGGCGTCGAGTCCTTTGCGAACCTCCAGCTCCACCCCGTAGTTGTCGGCGCCCTTGGCGTTCACGTACGTGATGATCCGGGTGCCGGAAGTTCCGGTGTAGACCCGCTCGATCGGATCGGTGAACTGCTTGGCGAATACGGCAACGCTCACCACCTCGCCACCGCGGGGGTACCACTCCCAGCGCAGGTCGAAGTTGCGGATCAGCGCGCGCTTCAGGTCGGGGTTGCCCTTCACGTTGTCACCCCCGATGACCTCGCGAAAGAGAATCGGAGAGAGCTCGCGGTATTCCGGCCGCGACAGGGTCTGGGTCGCCGATGCACGCAGATTAGTGCTCTGCCCGATGCGGTAGTTCAGCGCCAGCGACGGGAGGACGTCGGTGTAGCTCGGTGCCGCGAGCGAGGGCTCACCAGCGGTCGACCGCGACGCCACCTCCACCGTGGAGTGCTCGACCCGGGCTCCGCCGATCCACTCGAGCGACTTGCTCAGCTCGAGGGTGAGCATTCCATAGCCGGCCGACAGCTGGTCCCTGGCCGTATAGGAACCGCCCGCGGCCAGCGGCGAAATCCGGAAATTGTCCTGGGATCCCTGGGTAAAGCGTCCGTCGAAGAGCGCTTCGGGCGTCAGGGCACGGTCGGCGTCGGCCAGCGGACGGAGCAGTGAAATCGAATAGGACTGGTTCGTCGCGTCGCGGTTGGTGGACCGGTAGAGCGCGCCGATCTGGACGAACCGGTTGCCCGGGGTCGCGCCGAAGCGGAACTGCCAGCTCGCGGAGCCTTCGTAATTGCGCTCGTTGAGCTCGGCAAAGGTGCGCACCGCGGCCTCGTTGGAAAAGCCGTACCAGCTCGGCGTGCCGGTGGAGGATTCATATACGATTTCCGAGCGGTCCGGCTCTGTTCGCGACACGCCGGACACGGTCAGCCCGAGGTCGAGGAAGTGCCGGTCGGCCAGCTCCTGATGCACGCCCAGCTGGCTGGCGTAGATGTTCCGCTCGACGTAGCGCAGACGCTGGATCTGCAATGGCAGGGCGAGATTCTCCGACACGCCGGTCTCGAAGCGTCCCTCGTTGTCCATGGTGCGATTGTACGTGTTATTGAGGGAGATCTTGCTGTGCGCGCCGACGTTGATGCTGAAGTTGGCGATGCCGCCCCAGAGTGCACTGTTCCGCCCGGTGCTTCCGTCGTAGCGATCCAATGCGGTCACACTGCCCCCGGCCGTCGAGGCTGGCTGGGCGATGGCCCGCTGCTGGTCGGCCCGGATTTCCTGGGTATAGCCGTAGCTCCCCGACAGCAGGTAGCTGAGCCCGGTGCCACCGGTCGGAAGAGTGCCCCCCAGCGACATGCCGAATCCGCCGTTGGGCGATCCGGTGCGCCGACGCGCCGACCAGACATCCCGGAAGGAGTTGACCAGGGCGTTGGTCTGGGTCGGCGTCAGCTGCTGGGTGAAGTCGACGTTCTGGAACCCCGACGGCAGCGCCCGCGGGGACGCTCCCAGCGCGACCCAATCCCGACCGGTCGACGGGGAGAATCCGGCGGTCTTGCCCGTCACGGCATCGTTGAAGCCGGCGCTGACCGAGAAGCCCAGGTAGCGCCTGCCGGGGAACTCCTTGGTCTTGATGTTGACCGCGCCCCCCGAAAAATCTCCCGCCTGATCGGGGGTAAAGGTCTTCGAGGTGGTGATCTCGCTCAGCAGCGCCGAGGGGAAGAGGTCGAGCGGGACGACCTTGCGCTCCGGCTCCGGGGAGGGAATCCGCGCCCCGTTGAGCGACGCCTGGGTGTAGCGGTCGCCCAGGCCGCGCATGTTCAGGTACTTGCCGTCCTGAATCGTTGCACCGCTCATCCGCTGCAGCGCTGCGGCAGCGTCGCCATCGGGGGAGCGGGCAATCTGCTCGGCGGAGATGGCGTTGACGATCGCGATGCTGTAACGCTGCTCGTCCAGCGCCGAGTTGACCGATCCCTGCTCGACCTCGGCCGTCACGCTGATCTCTTCCAGCTGGGTGGCCTGTCCCACCAGGGAGATGTCCTGGACGGTCACGTCCCCCGCTGTGACGAGTACCTGGGTGACCGATTTGGGGGCGTAACCGATCATCGCGACCCGGAGCGTGACACTGCCCGCCGGAACGTCGGAAAGGGCAAAGCGGCCATCGACTTTCGTGGTCGTGGACAGGGTCGTCCCGACGACTACAACCCGGGCCCCGGCCAGCGGAAGCGCGGCGTCTCCGTCCACCACCTTCCCCACGATCCTGCCGGTCTGGTTCTGGGCAGCAGCCGGGACGCTGCCCAGCAGCGCAAGGGCCACCGGGAACAGGGCCCGCCGAAGGGTTCGGGAGGGCGTGAATTCGAAGTGCATGAGTCCGCTCGCGATTCGAGAACGCCCTGGCCCCACGGGGGCCGGGCATATCAGGTTATCGGGGGGAAAACTCATCAGAGAGGGTTTCGGACCGGATACGCTGGTGCAACGGATGTGTCACGATTGGGCGAAGGGGCTATGAGGCTAAGAGGCTAGGAGGCTAAGAGTTCCTGCGTCTATTCTTCCCGTCTGGGTACCCGTTGGGTGGCATAGGCATCCGGTGGCGCGTTGGGCTTGACCCGGATCGACTTGGCGGGAATCCCCACGTTCACGTGGTAGGGCTTCACGTCCTTGGTGGCCAGGGCCGACGCGCCCACCATCCCGTTCCGCCCGACCCGCACACCGGCCAGGACCGTGGCGTGGTAGGTGATGCGCACGTCGTCTTCCAGCACGGTCTTGAGGTCGGTGACCTCCTTCTGGTCCACGATGCTGTGGGTATGGCTGTAGATGTTGGCGTAATCCGAAACGCTTACCCGGTTGCCCATGCTGATGCCGCCACGGTCGTCCAGCAGCACATGGCGGTGCACCACGCAATCGTCCCCCACCTCCATGTTGTACCCGAAGGAGAACTCCACGTGCTGGAAGCATTTGAAGTTGCTGCCGCAGCGCGAAAAGATCCGCGGGGCCAGCAGGCGGCGGAGCCCGACGCCCAGTTCCACGTTCTGGGCCCCTGCCGGAGTCCGGTCGAAGGAGTACCAGAGCCAGAGCAGCGGTTTGACCCGGGCGAATTTTTCCTGGTCCACCTCGGCGTAGTATTCCGGTTCCAGCGTGATGTGGCGCGGATCAAGCGCCATGAGGGCCGCGCGGGAGGGGGCGGACAGCGCGGCGTCGGCGAGGCGCGCGGCGTAGCCGGCCCCGTCGGGGTGCCAGAGCGCGTACAGCGTATCCCGACAGACCAGGGACCAGTCGGCGCCGGGCGCTTCGAGGGCTCGATCCAACTCGCCGAGCCAGGCATCATTGGCGGCGCGAGCGGCGTCGGGCAGGGAAACGCCGCGGAGGGGGCGGAGAACCATGCTGAAATCTACTCCGGTCCCCGCCGCCCCCGTGAGGGCCTACTTGTCGACCCGGGTCGAGTCGGGGAAGGCCATGAGGTACATGATCCTCCATTGTCCGTCGGCGCCCTTCCCGAACGCGCCGATATAGCGGCCCCACTCGTGGTCGACGGTGCCTTTCACGTCGTGCATGTTGTGATAGGTGCCGATCTCGCTGGCGTCGGAATCGGTGCGGACATTCTGGGACACCGGCACAATCTGCGTCAGGGTGTATTTCCGGGCTGCGAAGTCCGCAGTGAACGCCGCATGGATCGCGGGGCGGCCGCGGAGCCGGGGGAGGCCGTAAAGATCCACACCGGCAGAATCGGCGTAAAGCGCGGCGAGTCCGGCGGCGTCGCCCGCGGTCTGGAGGGCGACATACTGGTTCCGCAGGACACCGAGCCCCTGGGAGGCTGCGGCGGTGTCCACGGTGATGGCAGCGGCGCGCGGCGCATCAGCCTTCGGGGCGCAGGCGGCGGCCAGGAGAAGTACTGCGAGCGTTGACGGAGTCGAGAATCGCATCGGGCGGCTCCTTACTTCTTGACGGGAACGAGAGAGTCCGCGAACGCCATGATGTACACCAGGCGCCACTGGCTGTCCGAGTCCTTGCGGATCGCGGCCGCGTACCGGCCGTAATCGGTCTGGGACTTTCCTGCGGTGGTAGTCGCCTCGACGTAGTTGCCGGTCTGGTAGGCGAGCTCATTGCTGACCGCAGTGGTGATTTCCGGAGTGATCACCTCAGAATCCACTTTGGTGGTCTTCAGCATGGGTTCGAAGACCGTCGCCCAGGCGGCCTTGCCGATCATCGGCGGAAGGCCCTTCGAGTCGATGCGGACGCTGTCCGTCATCAAGGCTCCCATGGCGGTCACGTCCCCCGCGGTCGCCGCGGCGACCCAACGCTGCCAATAGGCACCGACCGCGGACACCACGGCGGCGGTGTCCACCGTCATCGGGGATGCTGCCCGCTCGGGCGTCCTGGGAGCGCATCCGGCAAGGGCTGCGGCAATGACGACACCCGGAAACGTCCTGCGAATCGGCATGAAGACCTCCAGAAGAAGTCCGGCGGGGACCGGCGATGTACGGGAACGAAATAGATTACGCCGGTTCGGGCCGGTGCGCCAGCGAGGCGCGGGGATGGCCTACCCGAACGGCTCCCGGAGCTGGGCATCCACCCGGCGGGGTCGCCCGGTGGACCGGTCGAGGGCTGCATAGACGCTTCGGCCCCGGGCGAGGAGACGGTCGCCGTCGGCATGGCGGATCTCGATGAACCGCTCCCAGGTGGCCCCGGCGGGCTCCCCGACCCAGGTTCGGGCCTCCAGCCGCTCGCCGTCGAACGCGGGAGCCTTGTAGTCGATTTCGTGCCGGACCACGACCCAGCTTACCAGGCCCCGGAGCTCCGGCGTTGCGGAGGCCTCCCAGTGCGCCGCGGCCGCTTCCTGCATCCAGCGCAGGTAGACCACGTTGTTCACGTGGCCGAAGACGTCGATGTCGGCCGGGGTGACCAGGATGGGGAGTGAGAATGTTTTCATCGGGCGCCCGCTCACCGCTCACCGCTCACCAGCGCGAGGATGCTGTCCCCCAGGTCGCTCATCCCAAGCCCGGTGGTCCCGCTCGACAGGATCAGTTCATCCGGGGCCATTCCGAGCTCCTTCGCCCGCGCCGCCGCCGCGTCCACTTGACCCCCCCGTCCGAGCTTGTCCGCCTTGGTGAGCACCGCCAGCACCGGGCGCCCGGACACCGCCAGGAGCTCCCGGATGGCCAGGTCGTCCTTGGAAGGAGGGTGCCGGATGTCGAGGAGCCAGACCACTCCGGTGAGCGAGGCGCGTTCGGTCGCCACGCCCTCGAGCAGCCGGCGGAAGGTTTCCCGGGCGCTCTTCGATGCCCTGGCGAACCCGTAACCCGGCAGGTCCAGGAAGTAACAGGGAGGCAGCCGGAAGACGTTCATCAGCTGGGTCTTCCCGGGCGTGGCGCTGACCCGCGCGAGCTGTTTCCGCCCCACCAGGGCGTTCATGAGGCTCGACTTGCCGACGTTGGAACGCCCCACGAAGGCGATCTCGGGAAGCGGCGGCGCGAGCGGCTGGAGCGGATCGGGGAAGCTGCCGACGAACTCGATCGGCAGCCGGGACAGGGTCACGCTTCGCGGACCTGGCGGGGGCGCTCCGTCACCACCATCGGCGAGGTGCCCTCCGTGATGCACTCGGGCGTGACGATGACTTCAACGACATCGCTTCGGGAGGGAAGGTCGAACATCAGATCGGTCATCACGTTCTCCAGGATGGCGCGCAGCCCGCGCGCACCGGTGCTGCGCTTGATGGCCTTGCGGGCCACCGCCTTGAGCGCTTCCTGGTCGAAGGTGAGGCCGACGTTTTCCAGTTCGAACAGCTTCTGGTACTGCTTGGTGATGGCGTTCTTGGGCTCGACCAGAATCCGGACCAGGGATTCCTCGTCCAGCGCCTCGAGCGGCACCACCACCGGCAACCGGCCCACCAGCTCGGGGATCAACCCGAATCGGAGCAGGTCGTCCGGCTCCGCGTTGGCGAACGGATGCTTCTTGCTCGCTTCGGGGGTCTTGTCGCGCTCGCTCGCGGCGGCAAAACCGATCTGCTGCCGGCCCAGGCGACCCTCGATGATGCGCTCGAGGCCGTCGAAGGCGCCCCCGCAGATGAACAGGATGTCCTTGGTGTTGATCTGGATGTATTCCTGCTGGGGATGCTTGCGCCCGCCCTGGGGCGGCACCGAAGCCACCGTGCCTTCCAGAATCTTGAGCAGGGCCTGCTGTACCCCCTCGCCGGAAACGTCGCGCGTGATGCTGGGGTTTTCCGACTTCCGCGCGATCTTGTCGATCTCGTCGATGTAGACGATGCCCCGCTCGCACTCCGAGACATTGAATTCGCCCGCCTGGAGCAGCCGGACCAGAATGTTCTCCACGTCCTCGCCGACGTACCCGGCCTCGGTGAGCGTGGTGGCGTCCGCGATCGTGAAGGGAACGTCGAGGATGCGGGCCAGGGTCTGGGCCAGGAGGGTCTTGCCGACACCGGTTGGGCCGATCAGGAGGATGTTCGACTTGTCGAGCTCGACCCCGCCGGCGTCCCGCCCGCTGACCGAGTTGATCCGCTTGTAGTGGTTATAGACCGCCACGGCCAGGGTTCGCTTGGCCCGCTCCTGCCCGATCACATACTGATCGAGCACCTCCTTGATTTCGGTCGGGGTGGGGACCTGGGTGATGTTGTCGACGACTTCCCGCTCTTCATCCTCCGCCAGGATCTCGTTGCAGAGGGTGATGCACTCGTTGCAAATATAGACCGAGGGGCCGGAGATGAACTTCCGGACCGAATCCTTCGACTTCCCGCAGAACGAGCATCGCAGGTGCTTGTCGTTGGACATGACGGTCACGTGGCGCGTGAGCGCAGGATAGGGGGCACCGGAAAGCTCAACCGCCCGCCCGGCGGGGTCAAGTGGTCGGCACCGCGGCCACGAGGGCCGCTGGAACGACGGGATCCCGGTGGGGGATGAACACGGTGTCGATGATACCGTAGGTCTTGGCTTCCTCGGCGCTCATGTAGCGGTCCCGGTCCATGTCCCGCTCGATCTGCTCGATCGCCTGCCCGGTATGCTTGGCGTAGAGCTCGTTCATCTTGGTCCGGAGATAGAGGATTTCCCGCGCCTGGATCTCGATGTCCGACGCCGTGCCCTGGGATCCGCCCGAGGGCTGGTGGATCATGATCCGGGCATGGGGCAGGGCGCTGCGCTTGCCCTTGGTGCCGGCGGCCAGCAGGAAGCTGCCCATCGACGCCGCCATGCCCATGCAAATGGTGTTCACGGGGGCGCGAAGGTGCTGCATGGTATCGTAGATGGCCATGCCGCTCGAGACGATGCCGCCCGGCGAATTGACGTACATGTAGATGTCCTTCTCGGGATTGTCGGCCTCGAGAAAGAGCAGCTGCGCGATGATGATGTTGGACACCTCGTCATTGATCGGCGCGCCGAGGCAGACGATCCGGTCCATGAGGAGCCGGGAGAAGATGTCGTAGGTCCGCTCACCGCGGCTCGACCGCTCGATGATGTAGGGCGGATAGAGCATGCTGGTCACGACGTGGCCTCGGTGACGGTGGACTTGGAAAGGAGAAAGTCGAAGACCTTCTCCTCGGTGAGCGAGCGGGTAAGCTCGGGCAGCCGTTTGGCCTGCTCCAGCGACGCGTAAATCTGGGCCGGGGTGGCCTTGCGCTGTTCCGCGATGCGCGCGATGCGCGCGTCCAGGTCCGCCTCGGTGGCCTGGAGGCCTTCCGCCTCGGCGATGCCGGACAGGAGGAGTTCCCGCCTGACCTGGGCCGCGGCGATGGGCCGGAATTCGGCGTTGAACGCGTCCTGTTTGTCGTGATCCACGCCGTAGGCATGGAGCAGCGAGTGCAGCATGCGGTCTACCAGGGAGGGCGGCGCCTCGACCCCGTTGGCCTCGAGGAGCTGCTGGACCAGCTGTTCGCGGACTCCGGCGTCGGCCTCGCGGGTGGCGGCCAACTCCAGGTCGGCCCGGACACCCTGCTTCAATGCGTCGAGGTCTTCGAAATCTCCCACTTCGCGGGCCAGCGCATCGTCCATCGCCGGGAGCTCCTGGCGCTTCACCTCGTGGAGCGTCAGCCGCACCGTGCGGCTCTTGCCCCGACGCTCAAGGTCGGCGTGGTCCTCGGGAAAGCGGACCTCGGTGTCCACCGTTTGGCCGGGGAGGATCGTCATGACCCTTTCCTCGAGCGCGGGGAGCGCCTGGCCGTCGCCCAGCACGAAGGTGTACGGCTGGGCCTCTTTGACCTCCCCATCTTCAATCGGCGCCACGTCCACCCGGACCATCTGCCCGGGGGCGGGCTTCTGCGCTTCCACCGGCAGCCAGGCGGCGCGCTGCTCGCGCAGCCGCCCAAGCTGCTCGGTCACGGTCTGATCGGTGACCGCCGCCAGCGTGCGGGTCAGGTTGAAGCCGCCCAGACGGCCCAGCGCGAGCTCGGGCCGGACCTCCACCACCAGCTCGAATTCGATGGGCTGGCCCGCTTCGAACTTGAGATTCCGCACCGAGGGATCGGCGATCGGTTTCAGGGATTCGGAGGTCTTGGCTTCCTCCCAGCCTTCCCGAATGACCTCCTCCAGGACCCACTGGCGGATCTCGTTGCTGAAGCGGCGCCGGACCACCGCGTCGGGGGCCTTGCCCTGCCGGAACCCGGGAAGGCGGGCGCGCTGGGCGTACTGCCGGATGGCCTTGGCCGTGGCCTCCTCGACCCGTTCCAGCGGGACCGTGACGCGGAGCGCCTTGGAGGCGGCGTCTTCAGCCGTCTTGGTTACAGTGATCGTGCTCATATGGCGGGAAATGTAACTAGGGCACGGGCGACAGTGACCGGTGACCGGTACCCGGTGACCAGTGCCCCACCTATGGGGTCGGCGCGGGAGGGCTGCCCAGCATCGACGCCACGGCCTGTACCCCGATCTTGGCCAGCCCTGACACCAGCGGCACGCCCAGGCCGGCACCGAGGAGCACCGCGTCCAGCACCACCAGCCGGCCGGTCCAGTCGTTGACCAGACGGCGGTTCCGGGTGATCGCGAACACCGCGAGGGCCGCGCCGTTCACAGCCACGAACACGACCGTGGCGATCCAGAAAACGCTGGAGCTCAGGGAATCGAGAAATCCTGCGACGGCGGCACCCATGACGGAGGCCCTCCTCGACGGGGAGACTCGGCGCGCTACAGTTTTTCTTGGCTTGGTATGCGAACGCCGGGAGTCGAACCCGGACCCCTTGCGGGACAGGATCCTAAGTCCTGCGCGTCTGCCAGTTCCGCCACGCTCGCGGGTTACCCGCTCCCGTCCTCTACTATCTACAATGCCGGGCAGCCGGACGCGAGGCCGGTATGCCAGATGTTTCTGAAGGGAACAGCGATGCCGCTACGGCTGGCCCACGATCGGAGGCGCGGGGCTTCGCTTTCGTGGCCTCAGCGACTCGGGTACCGCCGCGGCTGCGCGCAGGTTGCCTCGGCCCAGGACCATCAGCACCACCGCGGCCGAAAACATTTTGGCCGAGGCCAGCACAAAGCTGGTCGTGGTGACCCAGCGCGCCGCGGGTGCCGCCGCGCCGCGTACTTGGAGACTATCGAGCACAAAGGCGGCCAGCGCCGCCAGCAGCAGCAGTGCGCCGAGCCACATGATGAGTCCGAGGAGCTTCGATACCCTCGGCTGCGGCAGCCACGCCGCGGTGGCGCTGGCAATCAAGCAGCCGAGCAGGGGGGACAAGAGGTAGGTCGAGACCATGCCGACCACGCCATAGCGCCAATTGACTTCGCCTGGCAGGAAGGGCCAGGCGTTGCCGAGGTAGTCGACTGCGGTGATCAGGAACAGCAGTACCGCGACGAGGTAGGCTCCGGGCGCGATTCGACGGAGTGATTCCACTCGACCGCCGGCCTACGACTTCTTCCGGCGGCGCACGATCGACATCAGCGAGAGCCCCACCAGGCCGGTGGCCATGAGGCCCACCGCCGCAGGCTCCGGCGCGGCCAGCAGCTCCCCAGTCAGAAACTCCTGTTTCCCGCAGGCGGTCTGATTCACGATACCTTGGCACCCATTGGGGTAGGCCCGGGTCCCGCCGGTCACCTTCACGTCTGTCAGGACGAACATTTTACTGTAGTCGAACCGGTTCCAGTTGTTCAGGGACCATGTCACATATGAATCTATTTGAGTCTGCACCGCGCCGCTCACACCCGAGCTGGGCACCGGGTCCGACATCAGCTGCCAGATGGCGTAGTGGATGTAGCCCCACTGGGTGGTCGGCAGGGTGCCGAACAGCGAGGTCAGCGCGGCGGCGCGTTTGTACAGCAACGGCTGACCGGTCAGGGTGCCGAATCGGGTCTTGCTGAGGTCAGGGTTGGCGCCGCCCAGGCCGCTCTGCCAGACTCTGGCATCCCCGGAGTGATTGAAGAAATCGGTACACCAAATCGAGATCGGGGCGCCGTCCAGGGTTCCGTGATAGGTGCCCACCTGCCAGCCGTTGAAGCCCACACCGCTGCCGCCCGTGAAGTCGAGTGCGTGCGGCCCGGAAATCTGGGCGGCGGCTGGCGGGGCGCCGGCGAGGGCGAGGGCGGCGACGAAACCAAGGGCACGGATCGAACGCATGCGATCTCCAGTATTTCGGTAACGGTTGCGGGTCATTCCGGGAGTGCTGCAAGGACTGTCGGACAAAGGAAATGCAGGGTTTGGGCCAGCGGCCGATCCGTTGTTCTATACAACGTCATATCCGTAATAACGACATTGACTTACATGTCCAGGACTGGCGCTTTTGCCGGGCCCGAGACCCCGCGCGTGGCGGTCGGCCTGCCTCCCATCATCGACGGCTGTGGGGCCTGCCCCACAGGCTCTCCAGCCAATCGCCCGCCTTCCATAGCCCAGAGCCGCTACCCCTTCTACATTTCCGGTCTGACCAACTTCTCATCGGGAGTAATGCCGCCGTGGCCAGCTCGACTCGTTTCGCACATATCGCAGTACCAGTCCTGGGACTGCTGTTCTTCTCCGCCTGCTCCAAGAGTGATGCTCGCCTTGAAAACCTCTCGGCCGGCATCTCCAAAGACAGCGTGATGACGGTGATGGGGGTCGAAAAGCCGCAACGAATCGATCCCTTCCTGATCGACGGGCAGTTCGTAGAGGCGATGTATTTCCCCCAGCCCGGCGAGGCCGACTCGGCCAGCGTGGTCGACCGGAACATGTCACCGGTGATTGTGGTGGATGGCAAACTGGTCGGCTGGGGCTGGAAGCAGTGGGATTCGATCGCGGCGGAGAAGAAAATTCCAGTGGTGAAGGAGTAAGTCGCCGAGGCTAAGAGGCTAGGACGGACGCTAAGTGGCTAAGTAAGAACCCCCCAGGAATTGCTCCCGGGAGGTTCCTTTTTCTAGCCTCTTAGCGTCCTAGCCTCTTAGCCTCCTACTTCTCCAATTGCACCCTAACGAGCCGCTTGCCGCCCCCCTGGGCCGCCAGGGCCTTGTTGTAGAGCTGCAGCGTCACGATGCCGCCGGGACCGGCGCTCCGGAGCGCCGAGCGCAGATCGGCCTCGCTGCGAACCGGGACGTTCTCGACCGAGAGGATG
>JANNGX010000334.1:0-4336 GCA_031404115.1 Gemmatimonadales bacterium
CGCCATGGCGGCGCTCGAGGGAGTGGTCCGCTCCCCCCGCGACGGCGACGTCGGCGCGATCTTCGGCATCGGGTATCCGCCGTTCCGGGGCGGCCCGCTCCGCTACATCGACACGCTGGGCGCCACCCGCGTGGTCCAGACCCTCGATGGGCTGGCGTCCACGTACGGGCCTCGCTTCGCTCCCGCTCCTGCGCTGGTGGCCATGGCCCAGGCGGGTCGGCGCTTTCATCCTGACTGATCGCGTCCCTTCCGATAGTGTCCGGTTGTGGGATTCTGGAGTCCCATATCCGCGCACCTCCCCCAGAAACCCCTTTCGTCAGTGTGCCATAACTCGTTAAATCACAACTACATACCTTTCTGACTCTCGCGGCACGGGTCTTCCCATAGGGAGGCTCCTCGGGCTATCCCTGATCGCCGACCTCTGACCCGTGCGGTACATGGACATCAAGCGCGAGCCGGTAAAGAACCGGAAGAAGATCATCCTGATCGGCGCCGGCATCCTGGCGCTGGTCGTGGTCACCATCCTGCTTTCCCGGCTTAAACCCGCCTCGCCCACCGTGGAACTGGGCACGATCTACCTCGACACGGTCGAGCAGGGAGAGATGGTGCTCGAGGTGCGCGGGCCCGGCACCCTGGTCCCCGAAGACATCCGCTGGATCACGGCGGTCACGTCGGGCCGTGTGGAGAAGCTCAACCTCCAGCCGGGTGTCACGGTGGAAGCGAATACGGTGCTGCTCGAGCTCGCCAATCCCGACGTCGAAATTCAGACCCTCAACGCCGACCGTCAGCAGACCGACGCCGAGTCGCAGCTGGTGCAGCTCCGGACCAGCCTGAACAGCAACCGGCTTTCCCAGGCCGCGGCGGTGGCCAGCCTGCGTTCCACGTGGCTCGACGCCAAGCGTCGCGCCGAGTCGGGCGCGGAGCTCCTGAAGCAGGGCCTGATCATCCCGCTCGACCAGCAGAAGGCACAGGAGCTGGCCGACGCGCTGGGCAAGCAGGTGGAGTTTGAGGAAGAGCGTTTGAAGATCATGACCAACACCATTGCCGAGCAGATCAGAGTGCAGGAGGAACAGGTAAGCCGGCTCAAGTCCATCACCGCCTTTCAGCACGCGCTCAAGGCGTCGATGGTGGTGCGCGCCGGGACCCATGGCGTGCTCTCGGAAATTCCTCTCCAGATCGGCCAGTACGCCCAGGCGGGCGCCACGCTGGCCAAGGTGGTTCCGACCCCGCTCCGATTGAAGGCGGTGCTCCGGATCCCGGAAACCCAGGCCAAGGATCTGGCGATCGGCCAGAAGGCCTCGATCGACACCCGCAACGGTATCGCTCCCGGGCACGTCTCACGCATTGACCCCGCCTCCAGCCTCGGGACCGTCACGGTCGACGTGGCGCTCGACGGACCGCTCCCGGCCGGCGCCCGGCCAGACCTGAGCGTGGACGGGGTGATCGAGATTGCCCGGATGACGAATGTCTTGTATACCGGCCGGCCTCCCTACGGGACGAACGACGCCACGATCGGGATCTTCAAGCTGATCGAGAACGGCAACTACGCCCAGCAGGTTTCGGTACGGCTGGGGCGGACCTCGGTGAACAGCGTGGAGATCAAGGAAGGTCTTGCAAAGGGCGATGTGGTGATCCTGTCCGACATGTCGCGTTGGGACAATACGGACCGAGTGCGTATCAAACAGTGAGCAGGAATCAGGATTCAGGATCCAGGGGTCAGCGGCCCTCAATCCTCGATCCTGAATCCTGATTCCTGACTGCGAACCCTAACGAAACAAGGAAACCCAAGATGAGCACCGCGCCCGGCGAAGTCCTGATCAAGCTCGACGGCATCAAAAAGGTCTTCCTGACCGACGAGCTGGAGACCCACGCGCTCTCCGAGATTCATCTGCAGCTCATGAAGGGAGAATACGTCTCGATCTCCGGACCCTCCGGGTGCGGCAAGACGACGCTGCTCTCCATTCTGGGGCTGCTGGATACGCCAAGCGGCGGCACCTACACACTGGCGGGTCACTCGGTGGAGAGCCTGACCCCTTCGGAGCGGGCCCGGGTCCGGAACCGGCAGATCGGGTTCATCTTCCAGGCGTTCAATCTGATCGGCGATCTCACGGTCTACGAGAACGTCGAGCTGCCGCTCACTTACCGCGGCATGCCCTCCTCGGAGCGGCAGCAGCGGGTGACCAGCGCGCTGGAGCGGGTCGGGATGGCCCACCGGATGAAGCACTACCCCTCCCAGCTCTCGGGCGGTCAGCAGCAGCGGGTCGCGGTCGCCCGTGCCGTGGCCGGTGAACCGGCCATTCTCCTGGCGGACGAGCCGACCGGGAACCTCGACTCCCAGAATGGTGAAGCGGTGATGGAGCTGCTCCGCGAGCTGCACCGCGGCGGCGCCACGATCTGCATGGTCACCCACGACCCGCGCTATGCCAAGTGGGCCGACCGGGAAGTGAAGCTGTTCGATGGCAAGGTGGTCGAAGAGGAAGCCGGCAGCGGCCGCGTCGACGTGCACCACTAGGTCACCGGGGGGCGGGCGCTCGGTGCCGATAGCCGCGGCGTCGTCGGCATGGTCCTGCGGCAGGCCCTCACGCTCACCGGTATCGGGCTCGCGGTCGGGGGAGTGCTTTCGCTCGGCGCCGGGATGCTGCTGCGGAGCCAGCTCCTCGGCGTGAGCCCCGCCGATCCGGTGACGTTCGGTGTGCTCGCGCTGCTGCTTGCCCTCGTTGCGACAGCGGCCAGCATTCTTCCCGCCCGCCGCGCGGCACGAGTGAATCCCATCGTCGCGTTGCGCAGTGAGTAGCGAGTAGCGAGTAGCGGATAGCGGGGTGTGACAGTACTCTCCCACCTCGGTCGGCGCATCTCGCTCCACCCCGAGGTGGTATGATTCAGCTCCAAAATGTCGAAAAATTCTACCAGACGGGGCCGTCGCGGACCTGGGTGCTTCGTCAGATCGATCTGACGATCGAAGCGGGCGAATTCGTCACCATCATGGGGCCGAGCGGGGCGGGCAAGTCCACGTTGCTCGGCATCATGGGGATGCTGGACGCCGGCTGGACCGGTCTCTACGAGTTCGCGGGACACCCGGTCCACCAGCTCAAGCCCAAGCAGCGGGCCGAGCTCAACCGCCAATTCATCGGATTCGTATTCCAGCAGTACCACCTGATCGACGACCTGACGGTCTACGAGAATATCGAGACGCCGCTCTCGTACCGGGATGTGCCGAAGGCAGAGCGACAGGCCATGGTGGCCGATATCCTGGACCGGTTCCAGATCGTGGGAAAAAAAGATCTCTACCCCAACCAGCTCTCGGGCGGACAGCAGCAGCTGGTCGGAGTGGCGCGCGCGGTGGTGGCGAGGCCGAAGCTGATCCTGGCCGACGAGCCGACCGGGAATCTCCATTCGGCGCAGGCGCGCGAGATCATGGAGCTGTTCCGCGGACTCAATCGGGAAGGGACCACCATCGTCCAGGTCACCCACTCGGAAGACAACGCGAAGTTCAGCAAGCGGATCGTGCAAGTGAAGGACGGATGGATGGTCAGGGAGTAGCGAGAAGCCAGGAGCGAGAAGCGAGGGGCGAGAAGGGTCGCTCGAGCGGACTCCGCTTCATTCGGGCATGAGCCCGCCTATCCGTACCTAGCGGGACCTGGTAGTCTGGCAGAAGGCAGTCGACGTGGCGGTGGGGGTCTTGCGATTCTCTACGCGGCTTCGAACGCCGCCAGTGTACGTATTGGCCGATCAGCTACGGCGGGCGGCACTTTCGGTCCCTGCGAACATCGCCGAGGGGCACGGCAGGCGCTCCCGGGGAGACTATATTCGGTTCCTCTCCATCGCGAACGGGTCCCTGCGCGAGCTCGAAACTCATTTGCTGATCGCTGGAAAGTTCGAAGCGGAGTGGGAAGCCGAAGTGAATCGCATCTTGAGCAACACCGAGGAGGTGGGACGCATGCTGAATGGACTGTATAAAGCGCTTCGTCGCGACAATTCCTCGGCTTAGACCCTTCTCGCTTCTCGCTCCTCGCTTCTGGCTCCTGGCTCTCATGCCCTCTCCCCTTATCCTCATCGCCGATGATCAATCGGACGTCGTAGAGGCCCTCCGCCTCCTGCTCAAGGCGGAGGGTTATCGCACCACGATCGCCCACGTGCCCGAAGGCGTCGTTGCGCTGCTGGAGCGGGAACAGGTCGACGCCGCCCTCATCGACCTCAACTACACCCGTGACACCACGTCGGGCCGGGAAGGGTTGGATCTGCTTTCCCGGATGCGCGCGATCGACCCCACTCTTCCGGTGATCGTGATGACCGCCTGGGGCAGCGTGGACAAGGCGGTCGAAGCCATGCGCCTCGG
>JANNGX010000335.1:0-3253 GCA_031404115.1 Gemmatimonadales bacterium
TTCTGTCGGTCCCTCTTCCAGAGGAAGTAAAGCGGTCCGGCCGGCACCACGAGGTAGTAGGAGAAATACACGCCGTGCAGGACGGTGCTCCAGAACCGGCTGGGTGCGCGCTGCCACCACTCCCGGCTCACTTGTTCCCCAAAGAGCGCGGCCTCCCAGCGCTGTACCGTCACGTCATGGGTGATCATTCCGCCGTGTCCGGCCAGCAGATCCCGTGATCCGTAGAGCGCCAGGAGGATGAACAGGGGATAGACGTCGGCGAGCGCCGACCCTGCGGGCCCGAGTCCCGCACGTACGCCAGAACGACCCGGTCGACCGGCCGCAGCGTCACAGCCAGCCAGCCGAGCGGTACCAGTCCGCGGTCGTGGCCACCCCGCTTGCCAGGTCGTGCTCGGCGCGCCACCCCGTCGCGGCTTCGAGGGGTGCGGGGTCGGCGGTCCACGCGGGGGCGAAGAAGTCTCGCGCCTTGTCCGGAGTGAGCAGCGTGGCGCGCCCTCGAACGCGTGCCACGGCCGAAATAAGCCCCAATGCCACCGACGCGGACCAGCGGGGCAGATGGACCAGCTTGGGTTTCATCCCGACCGCGCCCCCGACTTCGGCAACCAGGGAGCGACTGGTGACTATTTCCGGGTGGCAGGCGTAGTAGATGCCGCCGCCCGTCGCCGGACTCGCGCCCACGGCGGCCAGGGCCGTGGCCAGATCGGGTCCGTATACCAGAGAAAGCTCCTGGGCACCGTCGCCGAAGAGCGGTACCACGCCAAGTTGCGCGGCCTTGAAGAGTCGGAACATCTCGGTATCGAAGGGGCCATAGACTGCCGGTGGACGCACGATGGTCCACGGGAGTGGGCCGGTCTTGATGGCCGCTTCCCCGGCCAGCTTGCTGCGTCCGTACGCGGTGATCGGGTGGGCCAATTCATTGCCGGTGAGCCGGCTGCCCCGCGCGGCCGGGCCTGCTGCGGCCATGGAAGACACCAGAACGATGCGCGCGCGGGAGACGGTGGCTGCCGCGGCGGCAAGTCTGGCTGCACCGTCGCGATTCACCGCGAGAAACTCCGCTTCATTCCGGGCCGCCACCAGCCCCGCCAGGTGATACACCACCTCCTGATCTCTCGCCGCGTCGGTCATCGACGCCGTATCACTCAGGTCTCCCGGCACCAGCCGAACCCCCCGCTCAGCCAGGCCGGCTGCCTTGGCGGGCGTGCGGACCAGCGCGGTAACGGTGTCTCCACGGCGGAGCAGTGCATCGATCAGGTGGTGGCCGACAAACCCGGTACCACCGGTCACCAGGGCCTTCATACGGCGCGATCGAGCAGCCGGTACGTCTTGTAGACCGTGAAGCCCATCTTGACGAGGCCGGCGTTCATTGCCGGGTTGTCCTCGAGGATCCAGCCCGCTTCCCCCCAGCCGATGCCGCGCTCGCCACCCCTGGTCCAGATCCAGTGATAGAGGAGGGCATCGATCCCCTTGCCGCGATACTCCGGCGCTACGCCGAGCAGCATGATCCTCAAGCGATGGATTTTCCTGGTTTTCAGCGCCCAGAGGAGCTTGAGAATGACAGGAAACATTCTCCCCGAGCGATTGGCGCGCAGGATGGTGTTGAGATCGGGGAGCGCCAGCGCGAAGGCGATGACCTTGCCGTCCTTCTCGACAAACGGCACCAGCTCAGGCACGACCACCGGCTTGAATTGTGCCGCGAGATGGTCGATTTCATGATCGGTCATGGGGATGAAGCCCCAATTCTTCTCCCACGCCTGGTTATAGAGCGCTTTGACCCGGTTGACCTCGGCTTTGAAGTCGTGCATCCTGAGGGGGCGGATGGTGAGTCCCAGGCGTTGGGTGATGAGCTCGGTGGCGCGCACCAGTCTTTCCGGGACGGGAAGCAGATTGCCGTCCGGAAGGCCATGCTGGTACACCAGCAGATTCCTGGCCGTAACGAAGCCGGCGCGCTCCAGCAGGGTCAAATAGTAGGGCGGGTTATGGGGCATCATCAGGACCGGCGGCGTGTCGAACCCATCCACCAGCAACCCTGATTCGTCATTGGTAGAAAAAGAAGCGGGGCCCCGCATGGTACCGAACCCGCGCGCCTTCAGCCATTCGGCGGCGGCGCCGAGGAGCGCGTCGGCCACGGCCTGGTCGTTTACCGTCTCCCAGAAGCCGAAGAACCCGACTGTGTCACCGTGATACTCGTTGTGCAGCCGGTTGGCGATGGCCGCAATCCGGCCCACCACCGCGCCGTCTGCCTCGGCGAGGAAGTATTCGGCCTCGGCGTGCTCGAAGAAGGGATTACGGGTGCGGGACAGCAGGAGCTTCACATCCCGGCGCAACGGCGGGACCCAGAGCGGGTCCCGCGCATGCAGTCGATAGGGAAAATCAATGAAGCGTCGGCGGTCCCGGCCGGACGTGACCGGACGGACGGTGACTGCCGAGGTCAGATGACCCCCAGCTCCTTGCCGATCTTGCCGATCGTCTCGATGCAGGAGTCGATCTGGTCGGCGGTATGGGTGGCCATGACGCTGGTGCGGAGACGGCACTGCGACGGCGGTACCGCAGGAGGCACCACCGGGTTGGTGAAGATGCCGGCGTCGAACACCTTCCGCCACATGACCAGCGTCTTGTCCAGCGGGCCGATCAGGATCGGAACGATGGGCGTCTCGGACGGGCCGGTATCGAATCCCATGCTCCGGAAGCCGTCCTGCAGCCGCCGGGTATTGGCCCAGAGCGATTCGCGGCGTTCGGTATCGGTACGAAGGACCTCCAGCGCGGCCAGCACGCCGGCCGTGTTGGACGGAGGCAGCGACGCGGTGAAAATCAGCGGCCGGCTGTGATGCTTGAGATAGTTGATGACGTTCCGCGACGCGGTCACGAATCCGCCGATGGAGGCCAGCGACTTGGAAAAGGTGCCGGCGATGATGTCCACGTCGTCGGAGAGACCGAAGTGGGCCGCGGTCCCATCGCCCTTGGGACCCAGGACGCCGATGGAATGGGCGTCGTCGACCGCCAGTGCCGCCCCTTGCCGCTTGCAAATCTTGAGCAGGGCGGGGATCTCTGCGATGTCCCCTTCCATCGAGTAGACACCGTCGACGATGACCATCTTGCCGACGCCCGGATGGGCCTCGAGCTTTCGCTCCAGGCCGGCCAGGTCTCCGTGATTGAAGCGCACCGTCTCCCCGTCGGACATCTTGGCGCCGTCGACGATCGAGGCGTGATCGAGCTTGTCGAGGAACACCACGTCGCGCCGGCCGACCAGCCCCGA
>JANNGX010000336.1:0-9274 GCA_031404115.1 Gemmatimonadales bacterium
AGGCGCCCGCGGGCGCACCGGCGGCGACGCCGGGATCGTATCGCTTCGCGCCGCCGTGCAGGCCCGCCCCCCGCTCCACCCACCCGAAGAGCTCGCCCCGGAGGCAGCGGGCGGGGAGACCGCGGAGGCAGTAGAAGCAGGCCCCGCAGCTGGTGGTGAAGGGACTGACCACCCGGTCGCCGGAATGAATGACCGTGACTCCGGTCCCCACCTCGAGCACGGTTCCCAGGAACTCGTGTCCCATGATCGTCCCGCCATCGAGGCCCCGTTCGCGGCCATGCCAGACATGGAGGTCGGAGCCGCAGATGGCAGCGAGGGAGACGGCGACGAGCGCGTCGGTGGGTGCGAGCAGAACCGGGTCGGGGACCCGTTCGACGCGAAGATCGCCAGGACCGTGGAAAGTGACGGCGCGCATGATTGGCCCTGGTGGATTCGAACCACCATTCGCAGATCCAAAGTCTGCTGTCCTGCCATTGGACGAAGGGCCAGCGGCCCAAAGGTAAGAGGTGAGAGGCGCGAGGGGAGAGGGGGCAAAAGGGATGCCCCGAGGCCATATGCGACCTCGGGGCGTCCCGGCACCGATACGTGACTCTGCCGCATCAGGACCGCGTCCAACCCGGGGGAGTGGGCGGACACGCCCTCCCCTCACTCATGAGCCGTGCCGCCGCGGCCGGAGCTCCGGAGGGCCCGGTCTAACTGCTTTATTCACTTGCAGATTGGGTATGGGGCCCTGACTGGGACACCGGCAGCCTGACCGCACCCGGTGCGGCGGACCAGCCACAGGTAGTGTGGCCCGCGTTCCCCGGGCTCCGGGTTAGGCGCTGGCGGTCGGAGTGAGGACGCCGTACTTCCTCCCCAGTGCGTTCCGTGCGTCGTCCCGGTCCCGCTCGTTCCGGTAGACGGCGACCAGGGTGGAGCCCGATCCGCTCATCCGGCAGAGCAGCGGATGGGTTTGCGCCAGAGCCTCGAACGCCGAACGAACCTGGGGCAGACGCCCGAAGACCACCGATTCGAAGTCGTTGCCCCCCATGCGCGCCACGTCGCTCCAGGAGGTCAGCGCCGGCGGATCGAGGCAGAGCGCACCGCGCCGGTGCCCGGCGCCTCGGGCGGCGTCAACCCAACCGTAGGCCGCCGCGGTAGTGACCTGAACGGGTGGAGTGAGCAGCAGCACGGGCGCGGGAGGGAGGGGCGGAAGGGCCAGCATTCGCTCCCCATGGCCCCATGCGAGCGCCAGCGATGCTTCGCTCAGACAGAACGGCACGTCGGCGCCGAGTAACGCGGCGTGGTGGAGCAGCTCGGCGCGGGGGATGGCGTTTCCCGCGAGCTGGTTGACCAGCGAGAGCGCGGCCGCCGCGTCGGCGGAGCCCCCCCCCAACCCTGCGCCCACCGGGATGCGCTTGATGAGACTCAGGTGCACGCCGAAGCGATTCCCGGTGGCGTCGAGCACCACGCGGGCCGCGCGGACGGCCAGGTTCTCGTCGGCCGGCCCGGCATCGGCGCCCTCCGCTTCGAGGACGACGCCGCGGTCCTCGGTGCGCCTGACTGTGAGTGTATCGGCGAGTGAGAGACGGCAGAACAGCGTTTCGATGCCGTGATATCCGTCGGATTCCCGCGAGAGGATACGGAGGAACAGGTTGGCCTTGGCAGGTGCCTCGGCGGTGCGCGGCGCACTCATCGGTTCGCTTCCGTGGCGTCGCGCACCCGGAGGCCGCTGCGGGCGAGCGACCAGAGGCCCAGCAGCGTGATGGGCACGAACGTGGCAATGTGATAGGTGAGGCCGTACGCGACGCCGACCTCGGTGGGCACCCCGAAAAGCGCCAGAGCCGCCGCGACCACCAGCTCGAAAATGCCGAAAAAGCCCGGCGTGGAGGGCGCCGCGATGCCGAAGGCGAGCAGGCTCTGCACCAGCAGCGCGCCGGCAAAGTCCACCTGGATACCGAAGGCCGCGAACGCGACGAAGAACGCCGCGGCATTGAGCACCCAGTGCCCCAGCGACCAGAACACCGCCACGCCGAGGCGGGCCGGAGAGCGGATCGCGCCGAATCCTTGCCGCAGATTCTCGATCAGCGCCACCCCACGACCGGCGAGCCGGCGCAGCGGGATCAGGGCGCGGACCAGGCGCTCGGCGGCGAGCGGGCGGAGCAGGACGACCAGTGCGCCTGCAAAGATGATTGCGCAGACGACCCCGGCCCGGGCCGCCACCGTGTCCAACCTGGCGCCCATGACCACGGTGTCGGCCGGAAGTCCGGCGAGGAGGAGCGCCACGCCGAGCAGCCCCACGAGGGTGAGAGCATCCAGCGCGCGTTCCACCGCAATCGAGGAGAGCGCGGTGGCAAGCGGCACGCCGCCCAGCCGGCTGGCGGCATAGGAGCGGACTACTTCGCCCAGCCGGAAGGGCATGATGTTGTTCGCCATGAATCCCATCGCGGTGGCGTGCCAGAGCGGGGCCCAGCCGAGCGGGCCACCATCGGCGGCACGGAGCAGAATTCTCCACCGGATGACGCGGACGGGGAACGTGGCGGTGGCCAGAATGACGGCCAGGATGAGCGGGCCGGGCCGGGCGGCCTTGAGGTGACCGGCGACCTCCGAGAACGAGGTTCCCCGGAGCACCCAATACAGGAGGCCCAGCGTCACCGCGACGGCGATGCCGGTGATCAGCAGCCGTCGCATCTGGAGGCGGTGCGATGGATCAGTGATCGTCGTCAAGCGCCAGCGGCACCAGGGCGAGGAGCTCGTCCAGCAGGCCTTCGACCGCGTTCAGGCTCCGGTGGGTCTTGAGCGCGGCATCCAGCTCGCGGCGCACCAGATCGGCCCGCTCCAGAGCGCGCCGACCGCGATAGAGCAGCGACTGGATCGACACGGCGGCCGGCTCGGCGGCCGGTGCCAGGGATTCGATCGGAACGATCGGTGCGGGGGCCCGCGCAGCCCCGCGCTCGAGCTGGAAGAGCGTCGCAAAGGTTTGCTCGAAGGGGGTAAAGTCGGGGACCGTAGCGATCAGCACGTGGTAAAAGAGCGATTCGATGGGGACCACGTCGGCCTCGGAAGCCGGCGCCAACGACGCGATCGGGATGATCTCGAGGGCCGCCTCGAGGCTCGAGTCCTGATGCAGCCCGGCTTCGCGGTCCAGCTCTTCCGAAAGCGGCGCCAGGACTCCGCCCAGGGTGGCGGTCGACTCGGCAGCGGCGGCGGCGGACAACCCCGCGACCGCCCGCTCCAGGATGCCGACGAAACGGTCGCCCGCCACCAGCGCCCGGCCCGACATTGACTCCCGGTCGATGCGGGAGAGGAACCCCGCCGCGGCGGCGTTGACTTCCCGGCTCAGCGCCAACCCGCGCACGGAGAGGCCAAGGGCATTGAGCGCCAGACCCCGAGCGGTGCGGCTGGCGCCCTCGCGCGTCTGGCCCACGGCGTGGCGGAATCGATCGGCCAGGCCGGCGAGTTCCATGGCGACGCCGCTCGACGCAGTTCCGGCGCGCGGCGGCGCCCCTCGACGGATTACGCCCTCGGCATCGCCTTCGAAGAAGAGCGCCACGATTTCCACCACGTCATCCTCGTGCGCGAAGGCCTCGCGCAGCAGCTCGGCGGCCTGGACGATCTCATGGGAGTCATGCTGGGGAATACCGAGCTCCGCGATGTCGCGAGCCATCCGCGCGAGTGCGGACGCGGTGGCGCGGAAGGCCCGGCCAGAGGTCCGGGGCCAGGCGCCGCCCCGGCAGGCGAAGGCGATCGTCAGATCCAGAGTTTCCAGGAGCTCAGGCAGCGGGGAAAGTCCGGGCAGGGCGCCCAGGCCGCGGAGCGGCTGCAACCGGTGGAGCAGGGCGTCGGCACTGTCGGGGGCAGGGCGCTGCTCGATCGCGTCGGCCACCTGCTCCAGTGTGGCGGCGACTCCGGCGGCTTCCCGCGCCACGTACGCCCGGACGCCCGCGGACAGGCCGGGGCCCCCGGCCATCGCCCCGGACCCGGACCGTTTCCCCCCGGCGCCGATCAGCCCGTCGAGCCGCTCGGCGAGTCGGTCGCAGCGCTGAACATCCACATCGGACCATTCGCGGACTCTGCGGAGCAACGCCTTGCATTCTTCGATGGCATGGACCAGCTCCTCGCCCAGGACCGGAGTCCAGGCGAGCGTGCCTTCCCGCGCCGCCTTGGCCACACTCTCGATTGCCGCGGCGGCTACCGCGTAGCCGGCAGGACCGGCCATCAACGCGGCCCCGCGCAACGCCCGCGCGTAACGGACGAGATCCTCACGATCGGGCGGGCCCTGGCCGGCGGCGAGCAGCGCGAGGCGCTCGAGGTATTCACCGGCCTCGAGGGCAAAGAACTCGCGGCGGCCGACGGGAGCGTTCACGAGGCCTCGAGACGGTGAGGTGCGGAGAGGCAGGGCAACGGGGGAAGTGTAGGGTCCCGGTGGTACGGGGTCAACGCGTCGGACGCACTTCATCGATGAGCCGGCGCATCTCGCGCACCGCCTCGGTCATGCCGGTCAGAACCGCCCGGCTCACGATGCTGTGCCCGATGTTCACCTCCTCGATCTCCGCGACGGCCACCACCGGCTGGACGTTCTGGTAGGTGAGGCCGTGGCCGGCGTGCACCGCCAGTCCGATCGCGCGGGCGTGGCGTGCGGCCCGGGCCAGCTGCTCGAGGGCCGCCGGGCCCTGACGCCAGGTCTGGGCATAGCGTCCAGTGTGCAGCTCGACGGCGGGTACGTCCAGCGCGCGCGCGGCATCGATCGTGGCCAGGTCGGGGTCGATGAAGAGTGAGACCCGGCTGCCGGCGCGCGCGAGCTGGTCGATTGTCGCCTTGAGCCGGGCGTCGTGGCGCGCGAGATCGAGCCCGCCCTCCGTCGTGACCTCCTCGCGGCGCTCGGGAACCAGAGTAGCCTGGAAGGGTCGGAGCCGGCACACCAGGGCCACCACGTCCGGCGCCAGCGCCAGTTCCGCGTTGAGCACGGTGGTGACGGTGTGGGCAAGCGATTCGAGGTCCGCATCGCCAACATGGCGACGATCCTCCCGGAGGTGCGCGGTGATGCCGTCCGCCCCGGCCGCCTCGCAGAGGCGCGCGGCCGCCACCGGATCAGGTTCGTCGGCGCGGCGCGCCTGCCGCAGCGTGGCAACGTGATCGATGTTCACATACAACCGCATGGGCACGCGTTGCTCCGGAAGTGGTAAACCAGCTATTTTCACATCTTCGGCCGTTCTCGTGAAGGAGACGCCTCGCATGCGGAAAACAGTGCTCGTGGCCTCGGCAATCCTCGCCGCGTGCGGCGGTAACAGTGGCAGCGCTCCCACCACCCCGGTGGCTTCGTCCGGGCAGGCTATGCGGGAATTCATGCAGGCCGCTGCCGACAGCAACCTGACGCGGATGTCCCAGCTCTGGGGCTCCTCCCGCGGGCCAGCCACCGAAACCCACGATCCGCCGGACTACGAGAAGCGACTCATTCTAATCCAGGCCTATCTCCGCGCCGACAGCTCCAAGGTCATCTCCGACGTGCCGGTCACCGGTGACGACAGCCGGCGCCGCCTGGTGGTGGCCATCTATCGGAGCGGTGGCTGCATGAAGCAGATCCCGGCCGTGCTGCTCAAGGTGAAGGGCGCGTGGATCGTGAACAATGTGGATCTGGTCAGCGCCGGCAACCCGGCCCGGCCATGCGAGGGGACCACGGGCCAGTCGGGCGGCCTCACTCGGTAAGCTCGAGGAGGATGCCCGACGTGGACTTTGGATGCAGGAACGCGATGCGCCGCCCGCCGGCGCCGATGCGCGGCACCGCATCCACCAGCGCATATCCCGACGCGCGGCAGGCGTCGAGGGCGCGGTCGAGGTCGGCCACGCGGTAGCAGATGTGATGGATGCCGGGCCCGCGCCTGGCGAGAAATTTTCCGATGGGACTGGCGGGATCGTTGGACGAGAGCAGCTCGACGTCGCTCTCACCCATCGGTAGCGAAACGATGATAGCGCCGTCGGCGGTTTCGGGCCGCCCGGGAGTGAGACCCAGAACGTCGCGATAGAAGGCCAGCGCGGCGGCAATGTCCGGCACGGCGACGCCCACATGGGCGATGCGGGGCTGGTCGGGCATGGAATCAAAGTAACAGGAGCCGGGGACAACATGAACGCAAACAGTAACATCACCCACCTGACCGACACCGACTTTCCCGAGCAGGTGGAGCAGGGCAAGGGGCTCACGATCGTGGATTTCTGGGCTGAGTGGTGCGGGCCGTGCCGCGCGATCGCCCCGATTCTGGAGCAGCTCGCCACATCCTATGCCGGCCGGATGAAGGTCGCCAAGGTGGATGTCGACGCGAATCAGAAGACCACCATGCGCTTCAACGTGCGCTCGATTCCTGCCCTCCTTTTCTTCGTGGACGGCAAGCACGTGGACACGGTGGTGGGCCTGACGCAGCGGGCCGCTCTCGAGGCGCGGATCGATAAGCACCTCGCCGCGTGATGCCGTGCCCGGCGGGACGCTGTACGTCGTCGCCACCCCGCTGGGTCACCTCGGCGATCTGACCGTGCGCGCGGCGGACACGCTCCGGCGCGTGCCGGTCGTGGTCGCCGAAGACACCCGCCACAGCCGCAAGCTGCTTTCCCACCTGGACGCGCACCCGCGGCTCCTCTCGTCGCACGCGCATTCGGGTCCCGGCGCCGCGCGCGCGGTGCTGACCGCACTCTCCCACGGCGAGGACGTGGCGCTGGTGACCGACGCGGGCACGCCGGCCATCAGCGATCCCGGGGCCGAGCTGGTGCGGGATGCCCGGGCTGCCGGATACGCGGTGGTACCGATCCCGGGACCGTCCGCGGTCGCCACGGCGCTTTCGGCGGCTGGCCTTCAAGCCGATCGCTACCTCTTCCTCGGATTCCTGCCGCGCAAGGGACCGGAACGCACCCGGCTGATCGCGCGGATCGTCGCGGAGGAGTGGACCACGGTGGTGTTCGAAGCGCCGGGACGGGTGGGCAGCCTGCTCGAGGATCTGGCGCACGCCTGCGGCGGGGGGCGGAGCGCGGTCGTGGCCCGGGAGCTCACCAAGATCCACGAGGAGTTCCGGCTTGGCACCCTGGACGAGCTGGTGGCGGCCTTTGGCGACGAAGGCGCGGCGCCCCGGGGCGAGTGCACCGTCCTGATCGCAGGCGCGGGTCCCCCCGCCCCGGAGGTTTCGGCAGACCGGGCTCGACCCGCCGCGGCACGCCTCCTGGCGGCCGGCGTCTCCCGCAAGGAAGTGGCGAGCCTGCTCACCGAGCTCTTCGGCGTGGCGCGCAACCACGCCTATCGGCTGGCGGTGGAGACTCCCGAATCATGAAACCCGTCGCCCTGCTTCTCCTGCTGGCCGCGATGCCGCTCCAGGCCCAGTCCCAGCTCACCATCGGTCGGTTGCACTATGACGGGGGCGGCGACTGGTACGCCAATCCGTCGAGTCTGCCAAACCTGCTGTCGGCCCTGGGGGAGCGCACCACGCTGCCCATGGCGGCGCGCGAAAAGGTCCTGACTCTCGCCGACGCCGAGCTCTGGCAGGTGCCGTACCTGTACATGACGGGTCACGGTAACGTGCGCTGGAGCGACTCCGAGCTCGCCACGCTGCGGCGGTTTCTGCAGCAGGGTGGCTTCCTTCATACCGACGACAATTACGGAATGGACGAGTCGATCCGGCGCGAGCTGGCCCGCCTCTTTCCGGATCGCCCGCTGGTCGAGGTACCGCTCGAACATCCGATCTATCACCTGGTGTACGAGTTTCCCCGGGGCATTCCCAAGATCCACGAGCACGACGGCAAACCGGCGCAAGGGTTCGGGATCTTTCTCGACGGGCGGCTCGTCGTGTACTACAGCTATCAGACCGATCTGGGAGACGGGTGGGAGGATCTCGAGGTGCATCGGGACGGGCCCGAGAAGCACGAGGCCGCATTGCGCATGGGCGTGAATCTCTTCGTGTACGCGGTCGGAGGCGGACGGTGAGCGGCCGGCTCACTGAGCGGGCGCTGACCGCCGCCGCGCGACCGCTGCTGTGGCGGCTGGGTTGGCTCGGCGGCCTTGCGTCACTCGCCGGTTTGCTCCTGGTGCTGGCCGTGGCCGCCTGGAGCGCGCGGGCCGGCCTGCTGCATTCTCCGATCTGGGTGCCGGCGGCATGGACCACCGGTTTCCTGGCTGCGGCCGCCTGCATGGCACTCGTGTTTCGTTCCGCTCGGGGCCTGCGCGCGCACCGGCTGGCCGGCCGCCTGGAACACGACTCGGGATGGCGGGCGGGAGCTTTGCGCGGATTGCTCGAGCCCGCCAGCGAGGGCACCAGCAACGGTCTTCGCGCCGCGGCCGACCAGGCGACCGCGCTGGAGGTCGAAGTGCGCGTGCCCGCGGCGCTCGGACCGGAGCGCAGCCGCGTGGCGCGCCTCCTGTCCGGCGCGGCAGCGGGCGCGGTCGGGTGCGGGCTGCTTCTGGGCGGCGCCGGTGTCCGGGACGGGCCCGCCGCGCTGCTGTGGCGGCCGCGCCTGGCCATGGCCATGGTGGCGAGTCCGCTCCGCCTCGAGGCGGACCGCCGCATCGTTCGGGCTGGTGATTCGGTGGCGCTGGTCATTTCCGCGCCGGGGCGCCGCGTCGTGACGCTGTGGACCCGCTCACCCGGCACGGTCTGGCTGTCCACCAACGTCCCGCTGGATTCGGTGGGCCGGGCGCGCCACGTCGCCGGGCCGCTCACCGAGGCGTTGTTCGCCCACGTCACCGAAGGCCGCCGGAGTTCCGACACCCTGGAAATCACGGTGCGGCGTCCGGCGTTTCTGGCGGCCTTCACTGTCACGATTCGTTATCCGGGCTACCTCAGACTCGAGGACGAGCCCGCGCCCGTGAGCGGCGACACACTGCTGTTGCCCGCCGGCAGCCGGCTTGAGGCGCGTGGCGAGGCCACCGTCCCGCTCGCCACCGCCGGATGGGAGCAGGGTGGCCTCCGTGCGGCGCTCCCGATCGAAGGGTCCCGCTTCGGAGGCGTATTCACGCCGGCCGTGACGGGCGTCTATCGCCTGGTGCTGCGCGCCGCCGATGGAGAGCCGCTCGCCGGCGACGATATCATCCTGCCGGTCAGGATCCTGCCCGACCTGGCGCCCGAAGTCGAAATCCCGGTGCCGGCGGGAGACACCGTCGCTCCGGCGGCGGGCTCCCTGCCCCTGGTCATCGACGCGCGCGACGATCACGGCCTGCGCGAGGCGGCGCTGGAGCGACGGGTGTCGCACAACGGCACGGTGCGCACACTGGCCGAAGAGCGGCTTCCGCTGCCGGGACAGACGCCGGACCGCGCCATCCTGC